>VISH01000002.1:3355000-3699508 GCA_007827375.1 Alteromonadaceae bacterium 2753L.S.0a.02 | reverse complement strand
CGCCATGGCCTGGAAATGTTGCTAACCATGCAGTTGGGTTTTTCTAAGGTGTATCATGCGGAAAACGCCGTAGCGGCGCTGGCTGAGTTGGAAATTCATGGCTTAATGGATCTGGTGTTATTGGATTACCGACTGGATCGGGGCAGTGATCTGAATGGCTTGGCGCGATTGAAATCCCGCTTTCCAAAATTACCTGTCGTAATAATATCGGAATATGAAGAGGTCGAGCCCATTGTGCGCTCGCTGCGTGAAGGCGCATTGGGGTTTATTCCAAAAAGTCACTCGCCAAAGCAGCTCGTGAGAGCCATCAAGCAAATTTTTAGTGGACACATCTATGTGCCTGAACTTAACAAACCTGAGCAATCTCGCGAGGTAGACATAGGCAGGGCAATCGAGGTGGCGCAACGTGATCATTTAAAACAAATGGCTGAACTCGATCCTCGTGTGATTAGGGACAAAGATCTAAGTCAACGATTAGGTTCCGAATTTGGGGCAACGGGTTCTGCGCTTAATTCATTGCTTGCGGAACTGGAGCAGGACCGCTGTTTCCTCGATACCATGGCATTTTCTGACGAGCTAACCGGTGTTGCTAGCCGCCGATTGTTTATCGAGCGTGCAGAGTGCGCGTTAAAAAATGCACATCGCCGCAACAACTTGATGGCACTGGTATATATCGATTTGAATCGTTTCAAAGTTTTAAACGATAGTCTTGGTCATGCAATGGGGGATAAGGTTCTAATCGAAATTGCACGTCGCTTATCAAAATGCGTGCGTGAAGTTGATACCGTCTCCCGCCTCGGGGGTGATGAATTTACTGTGGTATTGGTTGATATTAAAACAAGCGATGGCGTGCGCGATGCTGCAGAGCGAATTCATCGCGATTTACTCAAGCCCGTGCTTCTTCCCGGCGGAGGAACTTGGAATATAAGATTGAGCATGGGGGTTGCGGTTTCCTCTGGTGATGAAGTTTTACTTCAACTTATGAATCGTGCTGAAGAGCTCATGTACCGAGTGAAAAATTCCAGAACTAATCAATATATCATTGATTAGGCGGCGAGTTTAGTAAATTTTTCGTCCACCGATTTCTAGATATTGCGGCGTTGTTAGTCTGTGGGCCCCTGCATGTCGTGGGGTTCTGACTCAATGCATGTGCAGTAGGGAAGTATCTGCTTGTGATGATTTAAGTTGATCGGTATTTAAAATAACCGGCAAGAAGTGATCTCCCGCGCTGATCGTGAGAACACATAAAAATACCCTTCGAAACAAATTTAAATACTGCGACTTATTTGGTGTAGGAAAAATCATCCAATTGCCACACCAAATCGTGATTGTTATCAGTGTATTGCATCTTGACTAACGACGACTTTTTCAACTGAGTTAGCAGTGCTACGGGATTGCCCAACGCTGCAACCATCTCGCTTTTGCATTTTCTACTGCGGTTATTCCGCAGGGTTCCAAAGAGTAGCCTACAGAAATTACGCGACCACTTAAGCTTGGGCCAATAGGCGTTATTGTTCATCCCTAACAGAAGAATTATTTTGAGGGCATACCTTAATTGCACCGACGGTGCGCTTGTTGCGTGCACTAAAAGGTAATACCACCTTAAAACATTTTTAACGCCTATATATTTGAGGGCTAATTTCTGGAAATTTTGTTGGTTGGATGAGAAATGGCTAGTCTACAAGGCAGATATCCCTAGTTAATATGTGGGTTATGGGTGTTCTGAGGTTATCGAAATCGGCTCAACGAGTGCATTAAATAATAAGTAATAAATTCGAATACTAATTACACGGAATTTATTAACATTTTTTTTAAATTATTTTTTTCTAGATTTTGTCGTAACTATTCAAGCGTTACATATGTGCGAGATAATCGGGTGTGAGACATTTTGAGGCAACGAATGAAGGTTGTTGCCAAATTTCAGTGTAAATAATAATTGTCGCACAAATTATGGCGGCGAATACTTTTTATAGGCCCTGATTTAGTGCTCGTCTGCGCACCAATTTGAGCTCTGAGATGGAGTAAGAGTCGTAAATTTTCCACCTGCTGAGGGTGTCAGATATAAATCTATGCTGAACTCATCTGAACGGACTACTTTTTTATTTTTCTGTGTGCTAAAAATTAGAGCGTATTGCCATTACGGGCAGGCATCGCTTAAAGCAGGTGACTGTTATGGTGCGCGCTTGACTCCTCGCTATTTTGTAGTGCTTAGTGAAAGGTTTGCACGAACTCGAATATTTAGGTTGAAGGTAATACCATTATTTTACTAGGGATATCTCCCAATAGTTCAAGACTGCAATTCAAAAAGATTAGGATGATCCGCTTGATTGCCGGGGTAATTAGTGGAGGCAACCATGTGGTCTGCTCTTGGAAAATACAAAAGTATTGTTGTATCAATTGCGTTGTTCTTATTGCTTGATGCTTCTGTTTTGATACTAAATTTTTACATTTCATTCAAAATTGCAGATGACGCTGTCGGGGTAAACTTGGCTGGACGACAGAGGATGTTGTCACAGCGAACGGTGAAGTCGCTGTATGAAATTGAAGCACATGGCAGCGATCCGGAGCGTCTTCAAAGCGCAACGCAGGAACTACAGTTAGCCCACACCCTATTTGATCAAACGCTGAAATCATTTGACGAGGGGGGTGAAGCCAAGGGGGCAGACGGCGCAACGGTCACATTAAAAAGGGTGACATCGGAAAACGGTCGCGCGGCTATTGACGAGGCAAAAACCTTGTGGCAGCCGTACAGCGAAGCCATTGTGGGTTTGTTACAGGCGTCAGACGAAAGCAGTCGACGAAAATACCTGGACGAAGCCACGGGTTATGCCACACAGCTAAACCTTACCCTGCTAAAACTCATGAACAATCTCACCGTTGACCTTGAAAACGTAGCAACAAATCAAGCCAAGGTTTTGCGATTGGTGCAAACCGCTGGTATATCTCTTGCCATTATTAACTTTCTGATCATTCTCGTTCACTTTATTGGCGAGCTGCGCAGCAACGATCGAAAATTAGAGGCGGCGCGTCAGGAAACCACGGAGATTCTCAATACGGTAAATGAAGGATTATTTCTGCTGGACAAGGAACAGAACCTGGGAAGTCAGCATTCTGAGGTTCTCTCAGATATGTTTGGCGGAAAACAGGTTACGAACATTTCGTTTACAGAACTCATTTCGGATTTGGTAAAGCCAAAAGATCTCGAAACGGCACAAAGATTTATTGCAGTGTTATTCCGCCCTGATGTAAAGAGTAATCTCATTAGAGATTTAAACCCGTTAAATCAGGTGGAGCTTAATATTCCCGATCAGAATGGCGGCTATATTACGCGTTACATGAGCTTCGAATTCTCGCGCGTCTATAGCGGCGATACTTTCGAAAACGTTTTGGTTACAGTAAGTGATATTACCCTGAGCGTGCAACTTGCTGCAGAACTGGCGCAAGCAAAAGAGAAGAGCGAGCAGCAAATGGAGGTGTTAACCAGTTTGCTGCATACCGAACCGAACATGCTCAAACGATTTATTCAAAGCGCATTTGATACGTTTGGTCGAGTTAACGAGTTACTCAAAGTACAAACAAAAAATGAAAGTGCTATGCGTCGCAAGCTCGATAGCATCTTTGTAGAAGTGCATAACTTCAAAGGTGACGCATCAGCACTTGAGTTGGATAATTTCGCTGATCTTGCGCATACCTTTGAAGATGAAATTGATAAAATCAAGCAACAGCAAAAGCTTTCTGGCAATGACTTTTTAACACTTACGGTGCATCTGGAATCGCTGTTTCGTTACACAGAGTCAGTGCAGGAAATTGCCGAGAAGCTTGCGAGCTTCTCAGTGATGACCAGCGATCCAAAAGGCGCGCAGGTGGAGCAAAACAATCAGTGGGATCACCTTTATAAGCTTTGTGACAATGTTGCTTCACGTTGTGGTAAGCAAGCTGATTTGTTGTTAACAGGGTTCCGCGAAACCTTACTTGATGAAGCAACACGCACTTTTGTAAACGACGTTACTATTCAGTTTGTAAGAAACGCTATCGCACACAGTATTGAGGAGCCGACCCAACGAAAAGAGCAGAATAAAAGTGTATCCGGTCGTATTGATGCCCGCCTTTTGCATTTACCGAATGGCGATCTCGAGCTGAGTGTGCGAGATGATGGCATGGGTATCCAATACAAAAAAATACGTGAAAAAGCGTTGCAATCTGGACGCTGGGATGCGGCTACAGTTAAAGCCTGGGATAACCGAAAATTATTATCGCTCATTTTTGAAAGTGGTTTTTCCACTGCAGAGCAGGCCACTGAAGACGCTGGTCGCGGTGTGGGCATGGATGTCATAAGAACCCGTGTCAACGATTTGAATGGCAAGTTAAAAGTTGCCAGTCGCTCTGGCGTCGATTGCCAATTTACCATTATTTTGCCCGCCTCCAGCGAGGCGAAAGTTACCATCGCAGCGTAGGGGTATTTTCCATGGCAAAACCGTTAAAAATGCTTATCGTGGATGATTCTAATATTATTCGTCGAAAAATTGAACGTGGTCACGATGCAACCAAGTTCGAAGTTGTGGGTAGTGCAAGCAGTGGCAAGGAGGCGGTGGAAAAATTTCAATCGCTTAATCCAGATGTAGTTACCATGGATCTCACTATGCCGCAAATGGATGGGATCGAATGCATATCGCGTCTGGTCGCGTTAAAACCGGAGGTGCGAATATTGGTGGTATCAGCATTGTCAGATAAAGCCACTGGTATCGCCGCGCTTGAAAAGGGCGCGCAAGGATTTTTGTGTAAGCCGTTTGATGATCAGAAACTCAGTGTCGCACTGAACGAGTTGGTGGGGTAGTTATGTCTGAGCAAACATTACAAGTGTTTATTAATGGTGTGGTTAACTACTTTCAACACACCTCCGATAAAGAAGTTAAAGTTGGAACGCCTTACCTGATTGAAAACAGCGCGCCCTCCGCGTTTGATTACACCGGAATCATTGGTGTTTCCGGGCCTTACAGAGGTACGGTATATTTCACCGCACCCAAGGCATTGTTAACGCATTTGTTACTGGCACTGGGTGAAAAGGATACCTCCATAGACAATATTCTCGATCTGGTCGGCGAGGTTGCTAATACCATATCGGGGAACGCTCGTTCAGAGTTTGGTCAGGAATTTATGATTTCGGTTCCTGTGGTGGTTGAGGGAGCTCCTAGTGGTATCCATTTGCCGAAACATTTACGATCTTATGTAATACCTGTTTACTGGAAAGCCTACAGTGCGGCTGTTGTAATCTGCCTCGAAAATTAACACTCTTGTGTCCGGCCAGGTAGCATTATCTGGTGACAAGTCATCTATCTGCCTAATGGACTTGCCCGAAAAGCAAGCTGGCAATACACAAGAGCACCCAAATTCGGGAGTAGGTGGCCTATTTGTGACCGGTAAACAGCGCCGTCAGCGGAGACGTGGGAAGTTACACCGTTTCAACAATAAATTTGCAGAAATTGTATAAATCAACGCCAAAATTTCGCTACAGGCTAAACAGAAAGAAAACGTTCCAAGCTTGGATACTGGCTGCCAGTTTGTAAATAAATTGAAAGCTAGCATCTACTAACTTGTCGATTCTTATTCTCCCTGAAGTTGCCCTTGACGCCACCAAAACGCCCCCCTATAATGCGCCCCCTCTGATGCAGCGGCTATGTTGCTGGGCAGCAGAAACTTCAGAAGCAGGATGTTGTAGTCTGATCTTTTCCAGATTCCCAAAACATCCTGAAAAGCCGAAGGGAGTTTGCAACCTTCGGGTTTTGAGCCCAGTGTAATGCGGGCGACATCGTTAAAAAAGCAAACATTCAGGTGCGGGGTGGAGCAGCCTGGTAGCTCGTCGGGCTCCCAAAACACCCTGGAAAGCCGAAGGGAGTTTGCGACCTTCGGGTTTTGAGCCCAGTGTAATGCGGGCGGCATCGTTAAAAAAGCAAACATTCAGGTGCGGGGTGGAGCAGCCTGGTAGCTCGTCGGGCTCCCAAAACATCCTGAAAAGCCGAAGGGAGTTTGCAACCTTCGGGTTTTGAGCCCAGTCTGATGCGGGCGGCATCGTTAAAAAAGCAAACATTCAGGTGCGGGGTGGAGCAGCCTGGTAGCTCGTCGGGCTCCCAAAACATCCTGAAAAGCCGAAGGGAGTTTGCGACCTTCGGGTTTTGAGCCCAGTGTAATGCGGGCGACATCGTAAAAAAGCAAACATTCAGGTGCGGGGTGGAGCAGCCTGGTAGTTCGTCGGGCTCCCAAAACATCCTGAAAAGCCGAAGGGAGTTTGCGACCTTCGGGTTTTGAGCCCAGTGTGATGCGGGCGGCATCGTTAAAAAAGCAAACATTCAGGTGCGGGGTGGAGCAGCCTGGTAGTTCGTCGGGCTCCCAAAACATCCTGAAAAGCCGAAGGGAGTTTGCGACCTTCGGGTTTTGAGCCCAGTGTGATGCGGGCGGCATCGTTAAAAAAGCAAACATTCAGGTGCGGGGTGGAGCAGCCTGGTAGTTCGTCGGGCTCCCAAAACATCCTGAAAAGCCGAAGGGAGTTTGCGACCTTCGGGTTTTGAGCCCAGTGTGATGCGGGCGGCATCGTTAAAAAAGCAAACATTCAGGTGCGGGGTGGAGCAGCCTGGTAGCTCGTCGGGCTCATAACCCGAAGGTCGTTGGTTCAAATCCAGCCCCCGCTACCAATTATATAGGCTAGATGTATTGAGTTGTGCGCCCAAAGCTGGGATCACTTCTCTACTTCTGGCTGATGGTCGGGCGAAGGACGTTGATTCAAATTCAGCCCGTGCTACCAGTAGGCATAACAGGGTCTCAATGTGTAGGCCTGTGCGTCGGGCTCAACGCTTGTTGAGTGCAGCTGCTTGAGAAAGTAGGATGACGGTAATTTGCAAAAGGCGTAAGCCTTGGCTAAATTACATTTTTCAACAAGCCTTTGTGCTTGAGTTTGGTTTGAATTTAGCCAGTTGGTGGTACAATATGATCTGTACCGCGCATTCGAGAGGCCCCTGATTTGGGGTTTTTTCGTATCTGGGGTTAGTGCCAATTAAATACTCCCAGGGTGTTTAAATGTTCACCAGTGTGTTGGCAGCGCACTGGTTGTCGTAAAAATGGGCTTTATGCCCATTTTTTGTTTGTGAAAATCAGAATTTGAGGTCTGCAACGGTTGGCTGGGAAACAGACACAGCTGGAAGCTTTGATCGCCCCTGTTGTAGCTTCCCTTGGGTGTGAACTCTGGGGTTTAGACTACCTTGTGCAAGGGCGACGCTCGATGCTACGTATCTACATTGATAAAGAACCAGATGGCGTGCTTGTTGACGATTGCGAACGCGTTAGCCGCCAGGTAAGTAGTGTGCTTGATGTTGAAGATCCAATATCCGGTGAATACACCCTGGAAGTGTCCTCGCCAGGAATGGATCGACCCCTTTATAAACTCGAGCAATTTGAAAAATACGTCGGACACAAAATTGCGTTGAAATTACGCGTTGCATTTGATGGTAGACGCAAGTTTCAAGGCATCTTAAAGGGTATAGAGAACGAAGAAATCGTTTTAGAAGTGGGAGAAGATGAATACCTTCTTCCTTACGAGCTAATTGATAAGGCGAATGTGGTTCCGCAATTTTAGCGATCGCATTTAACTTTTTTTATTTTCTGACAATTTGCGGTAATCCGGTACAGAAGGAATCAGAGGCAACTCGATGAAAAAAGAAATTTTGTTGGTCGCAGACGCAGTTTCCAACGAGAAAGGCGTAGATCGGGATGTGATATTTCAAGCGATTGAGCTTGCACTGGCAACGGCCACCAAAAAACGCTATGACGAAGATTCAGACATTGAAGTCACTATTGATCGCAAATCCGGTGATTATGTCACTAAGCGACGCTGGTTGGTTGTTGATGATGAAACCCTTGCGGAGCTGGGGACCCAGTTCACCAGCGAAGAAGCCCATGAAAAAGATCCTTCATTAAAGCCGGGTGATACCTACGAAGAGGTGGTAGAAAACGTCGAATTTGGTCGAATTGCTGCGCAAACTGCAAAACAGGTTATCGTGCAAAAAGTACGGGAAGCAGAGCGTGCGCAAATAGTTGATCAGTATCGCAGCCGCGTTGGCGAGCTTGTGTCGGGCAGCGTTAAAAAAGTAACTCGCGACAATATTATTGTTGACCTGGGTAACAACGCAGAAGGTTTGTTGCCTCGCGAAGAGCTGGTAGGTCGTGAAGTCTTTCGAATGAATGATCGGGTACGTGCGCTGCTTATGGACGTGCGACCGGAAGCCCGAGGCCCACAGTTATATCTAAGCCGCGCATGCCCGGAAATGCTTGTAGAGCTGTTTAAAATCGAAGTTCCAGAAATCGCTGAAGAAGTTATCGCTCTTAAAGGTGCTGCACGAGATCCTGGTTCACGCGCCAAAATAGCCGTTTCCACCAATGATGGCCGTATAGATCCGGTAGGCGCCTGTGTTGGTATGCGAGGCTCACGTGTACAAGCTGTATCCAACGAATTAGGCAACGAGCGTATCGATATCGTGCTTTGGGACGATAATCCCGCGCAATTTGTAATAAATGCCATGGCTCCCGCTGAAATTGAATCCATCGTTTTGGACGAAGAAACCCATTCGATGGATCTCGCTGTTAATGAGGATAATCTTGCGCAGGCCATTGGCCGCGGTGGTCAGAATGTGCGTCTAGCTTCTGAACTAACCGGTTGGGAAATCAATGTGATGGGTATCGATCAATGGAACGAGAAACAGGCCCAGGAGGCGGGCAGTTCCAAAGATACCTTTATGCAAGCCTTGGATGTTGACGAAGACGTTGCCGATGTCCTGGTTGATGAGGGTTTCACAACTTTAGAAGAGGTTGCCTACGTGCCCCTTGAGGAGTTTCTGGCAATTGAAGGCTTTGATGAGGATATTGCCAATGAATTGCGTAGCCGTGCAAAAGATGCGCTGTTAACTCAGGCTCTGGCTACAGAAGAACAAAGTGCGGGTCAGGAACCAGCAGAAGATCTGCTGAATATGGAAGGTATGGATAATGATCTGGCCTATACGCTTGCTGGCAGAGGCGTGGTGTGTATGGAAGACCTCGCTGAGCAGTCTGTTGATGAACTGATGGATATTGATGGGATGGATGAAGATCGCGCTGCCGCGTTGATTATGAAAGCTCGTGAGCCTTGGTTCGCTAACGACGAATAAGCTTAAACATTTATCCAGGCAATAAAATTGATCATCGTGATTACTTTTATTCTTGGCCATTAACTTCAAGCGAATTATACGAATTTGCTTGTTTAATAGGCTGACATTGGCCATTGGCCAATGATGATGCGTCCTCGCATCACGTACTCATCCGGCGAATTTTGTTACCGGTTTAAAGCTACGCAAATATTTTGTAAGACATTAAAACAGGATCTGAGACAAACTTATGGCTGAAGTAACGGTAAGTGAACTCGCCAAGTCTGTGGGCGCTTCGGTTGATCGCATCCTTGCGCAAATGAAGCAAGCTGGCCTTGCCCATGAAACACCGCAAGATGTCGTATCGGACGAAGAAAAGCAAACGCTGCTAACTTTTTTAAAGTCCAGCCATGGCGCCAGTACTGCTGCCCCTAAGAAAATTACATTAAAACGGAAAACCACGACCACCTTAAAAACGGGTAGTGGATCGTCCAGAAAAACCGTTAATGTGGAAGTTCGTAAGAAGCGTACTTATGTTAAACGTGAAGTCGTCGAGGACGACACTGCGATTACCGATGATATACCGCTGGAAGAGCAGGCTGTAGAGCAGGAGGAAGTGACGCAAGTTGTTTCTGAAGTCAATACTGAAGCAGCTCCTGAAGAGGTTGCAGTGGAAAACGTTGCAGCTACTGAGCTGGAAGCTGAGCCAGAGCTTGAACAGGAAGAACTTACACCGGAGCGAAGCAGTTTCGTCGATGATGCAGAAATTTTGCGTCAACGCGCAGCCCAGGCGCGAAAGAAAGCCGAAGAGGAAGCCGCAGAGGCACGTCGCAAGGCAGAAGCTGATAAGGAAGCCGATGCTAAAAAGGCTGATGAAGCTAAATCTGGCGATGCGTCCGACGCGTCTGAAGATGACAAAATTTCTGAAGAGGATCGTCACAAGCATCACAAAAAACCCAAGCCCAAAGGCGAAGACGACGAATTTGACGAAGACGGCAAGAAGCACAATAAGAAGGCAGGAAAAGCCGTTAAAAAAGTTGCTGGTCCCAAAAAAGTGGCTTCTGCGCTTGACTATGTGGAAGACAAAGATGAGATTGACGAAGTTATTCACTCGCCCAAGCCGAAAAAGCTTGCAACGACGACTACCTCGTCGCGACCGCTAATAAAAGTTGCCAATCGACACGGCTTTAAAAAACCCACAGAGAAAATTACCTACAAAGTGGAAATTCCCGAAGAAATCATTGTGTCAGATTTGGCGCAGCGCATGAATATCAAAGCTGGCGAAGTGATCAAGCAGTTAATGAAGCTCGGAACTATGGCTACTATTAACCAGCTGATTGACCAAGATACCGCACAGCTCGTGGTTGAAGAACTCGGTCATACTGCCGTGTTGGTTAGCGGTGACGCCGTGGAAGTAAAACTTCGAGAGGAAGTGGTTGAAGTCGCTGATGCAGAGCTGGTTGCGCGCGCTCCAATCGTTACAGTTATGGGACACGTTGACCACGGTAAAACATCCCTTCTGGACTACATTCGTAAAACCCGTGTTGCCTCCGGCGAGGCGGGCGGAATTACTCAGCACATTGGTGCCTACCGCGTAAATACCAGTCACGGTGAGTTGGCCTTTTTAGACACCCCTGGCCACGCCGCTTTTACCGCGATGCGGGCACGAGGTGCGCAATGTACCGATGTTGTAATTCTCGTGGTTGCCGCAGATGATGGTGTGATGCCTCAAACCGAAGAAGCCGTGCAGCATGCCCGCGCGGCCGGTGTGCCATTGGTTGTTGCGATTAACAAAATTGATAAAGAGGCCGCAGATCCCGATCGCGTTAAAAACGAGTTGGCCGCGAAAGATGTTATTCCTGAAGACTGGGGTGGAGACACCCAGTTCATTAATGTGTCTGCACACACAGGCGAAGGCGTTGAGGCGCTGCTTGAGGCGGTTGCTCTACAGGCGGAACTCTTGGAGCTCACAGCCCCCATAAATGTTCCAGCGCGTGGCGTTGTCATCGAATCCCGAATGGATAAGGGTAGAGGTGTTGTGGCTACAGTGCTGGTTCAGGCAGGCGAGCTTAACCGCGGTGACATTCTGCTGGCAGGCCAAAGTTTTGGACGCGTTCGCGCGATGGTTGATGAATATGGTACAACCGTTGACGAAGCACCACCTTCCACCCCCGTGGAAATTTTAGGACTGGATACCCCGCCAGAAGCAGGCGATGAATTTCTGGTAGTCCCCGACGAACGTAAAGCGCGTGATGTCGCTGAATTCCGAGCCGAAAAAGAGCGCTCTGAACGCCAGCAGCGCCAGCAAGCGGCGAAATTGGAAAACATGTTTGCCGGCATGGGGTCGGAAGAGAAAAAGATATTGCCTGTGGTATTGAAAACCGATGTGCGCGGTTCGCTCGAAGCCATTCAATCGGCACTTGCCGATGTGGGCAACGACGAGGTGCAAGTGAATTTTGTGGGCGGCGGTGTTGGCGGAATAACAGAGAACGATGTAAACCTGGCTCTCACGTCTGGCGCGGTGGTTATAGGCTTTAATGTTCGTGCGGATGCTTCAGCCCGAAAACTCGCTGAAAGTGAATCTGCTGAAATCCGCTATTACAGCATCATCTATCAATTGATAGATGAGGTTAAAGCAGCGCTTGCTGGCATGCTTGATCCTGAGCGCGTAGAAGAAATTGTCGGCATCGCCGAAGTACGTGATGTGTTCCGTTCACCGAAGTTTGGTCAGGTCGCTGGCTGCATGGTTGTTGAGGGCACTGTTTACCGTAACAAGCCTATTAGGGTTTTACGTGATAACGTCGTAATTTTTGAAGGTGAGCTGGAGTCACTGCGTCGTTTTAAAGATGATGTTAATGACGTTAGAAATGGTATGGAATGTGGTATTGGCGTTAAAAATTACGATGTGAAAGTGGGCGATCAGATCGAAGTGTTTGACGTTAAAGAAGTCGCTCGTGAACTTTAAGCGCTGTTAAACAACGAGTTTTGAGGTAAAAAGCGCATTTATGCCGAAAGAGTTTAATCGATCTGACCGGGTTGCAGATGCTTTGCAGCGCAGCCTTGCCAATACCATTCGTACCGAAATCCAGGACCCGCGTGTGGGTATGGTGAATATTAATTCGGTGTCGGTAACACGCGATTTGGCGCATGCCAAAGTTTATGTAACCTTTGTGGGTTCAGACAGTGATACGGAGAGTGAATCATCGGTTGCCGCGCTTAACAACGCGGCCGGTTATTTACGGAATCTGGTTTCCCGGGACCTGACTATGCGCTCCACACCACGACTACAGTTTATTTACGATAAAACGTCTATTCGTGGTCAGGAACTTTCCAGCCTGATTGATCGCGCGGTTGCAGAAGATCGCGCACACCATCAGGATGAATCCGAAAGCAAAGAGGATTGAGGCGTGGCGCGCAGAAGAAAATTTGGGCGCCCCTTGCATGGCGTCCTAGTGGTTGATAAGCCTGCGGGAATGACGTCGAACGATGTCGTGCAACAGGCGAAACGCCTGTTTTTCGCCAACAAAACCGGGCATACAGGAGCGCTTGACCCTCTGGCTACCGGAGTTTTACCGCTCTGTTTTGGAGAGGCCACTAAGTTTTCGCAATATTTACTTGATGCCGACAAGGCCTACCTCAGTACTTTCCGTTTTGGCGTGATGACTACCACTGCCGATGCGGATGGCGAGGTCACTGCTACTGTGGACGCCAGTAAGCTTCGGGCGACTACAGTGGAAAAAGCCATTCAGCGTTACATTGGGGCCATTGAACAAGTTCCCCCGATGTATTCTGCCCTTAAAAAAGACGGTCAACCGTTGTATAAACTTGCCCGAGAGGGTGTGGAAGTCGAGCGCGAGGCAAGGCCGGTGAATGTTTACCGTTTTGAACTCCTCGAGTTTCGAGGCGGTGAAATTGCCGAGGTTGATGTCATCATAGAATGTAGTAAGGGGACCTATGTTCGTACTCTGGCAGAAGATCTGGGGTGCGATCTTGGAGTCGGTGCTCACGTTGCCAGTTTGCGTCGGATTCAATCCGGTCCTTTCCTCGAGGAACAGGCTCTGTTACTGGATGTTCTTGAAGCCGAACGAGGTGAATTGCGTGCGGAAACCCTTGACCACTACCTACTGCCCGTAGACGCACCTGTTGCGGAATTGGCTAAACTGGAACTGGATGACCACGCTGCTTTCTATTTTGTGCGTGGCCAGGCAGTGATCAGCAATCAGGTCTACCGCTTGGCAGATGAAGGTGATACAGTGCGCGTCTTTAACGCCGCTGGCGAATTTTTAGGCGTTGCTGAAGTGACTGATGACGGTCGCTTGGCGCCAAAGCGTCTGGTTCAAATGGGCTAGATGTCATTGAATCGCAGGCAGCAAGTATTTCGCACGCTGTCGCGACCGACCTACCTGTAAATATGCACGGGCAGGCCGGATTTCATGGTAAACACAACACTTCGTTGAGTTTACACAGGCATATTCACAGTAATGAGGATTAACTATGGCACTCAGTGCTCAAGAAAAAGAAGCAATTGTAAAAGAACATCAAACCTCCGCGAGCGATACCGGCTCGCCTGAAGTTCAGATTGCGTTGCTGACGGCTAACATCAACAAGCTTCAGGGGCATTTCTCTGATCACAAGCAAGATCACCACTCTCGTCGTGGTCTTATCCGCATGGTAAACCAGCGCCGTAAGTTGTTGGATTACCTAAAAGGTAAAGATGTTAATCGTTATGCTGCTCTGATCCAAAAATTGGGTCTGCGCCGCTAAGCAAAAAGTGCCCGCCTCGTGCGGGCACTTTTGTTTTTTGCAGGTCAAGTTTTAGCAATACCTGCTCCTTGAAATTTTCTTCCTCTTAGGTAGCCACTTGTAAGTTCTGGTGGATGTAGGGTGGTTGAAAACTCGCCTTGTCATGATATGGCCCGGCGTTATTTGAAATGAAATGAAACGAAAAATAAAAGTGCAATGGGGCACTTAAAATACGAAGGATAAGCAATGAATCCGGTAATTAAAAAATTCCAATATGGAAACGATACTGTAACTCTGGAAACTGGCCGTATTGCCCGACAGGCAACAGGCGCTGTGCTAGTTACAATGGGGCAAACCAGCGTTTTGTGTACTGTTGTCGGTGCTAAAGAAGCGTCCCCCGGTCAAGACTTTTTTCCACTGTCTGTTCATTATCAGGAAAAAGCCTACGCCGCAGGTAAAATTCCCGGTGGTTTTTTCAAGCGAGAAGGCCGCCCCTCTGAAAAAGAAACTCTCACTTCGCGACTCATCGATCGTCCGATTCGTCCATTATTTCCCGATGGCTTTTTAAACGAAGTGCAGGTTGTGTGTACGGTTGTCGCTGCGGAAAAAGATGTAGACCCCGATATCGCTTCCATGATTGGCACCTCGGCCGCGCTGGCTATTTCTGGTATCCCGTTCAATGGCCCAATTGGGGCTGCCCGGGTTGGTTATTCTCAGCAAGACGGGTATCTGCTAAACCCCAGCTATTCCGGTTTGAAAGCTTCAGAACTCGACATGGTGGTCGCGGGTACTCAGGATGCAGTGCTTATGGTGGAATCTGAAGCGAATGAACTTCCCGAAGACATCATGCTGGGTGCGGTATTATATGCGCACCAGGAAATGCAGGCCGTCATCCAGGCTGTAAATGAACTCGCTAAAGATGCTGGCAAAGCAACCTGGGAATGGCAACCTGAGCCCGTCAACGAAGAACTCATCGCCGCTGTACAACGTGGCTTTGAAGATTCCATCGGCGTTGCCTACCGTATTACCGACAAGCAAAAGCGTTATGACCGACTCGGTGAATTACGCAACCAAGCGGTTGAAGAGCTTTCCAGTGATGAGTCTGGAGTGAGCTCAGATGAGGTTAAGAAAGTTTTCGGAAAAATTGAAAAAAACATTGTGCGTACCCGAGTTGTTGCCGGTGAGCCACGTATTGATGGACGTGACACCAAAACGGTTCGGCCATTGCAGATTGAAGTGGGTGTACTGCCAAAAGTCCACGGTTCTGCCTTGTTTACCCGTGGTGAAACACAAGCCATGGTTGTTGCGACTCTGGGGTCTGCCCGTGATGCACAAATAATTGATGCACTTGAGGGCGAACGTAAAGATAACTTTATGTTGCACTATAATTTCCCACCATACTCTGTGGGTGAGTGCGGTCGCATGGGTGGTACCGGACGCCGCGAAATTGGTCACGGCCGCTTGGCGCGCCGCGGTGTTGCAGCCATGTTGCCGGGCGAATCAGATTTCCCATACACCATGCGTGTTGTGAGTGAGATTACTGAATCTAACGGTTCATCATCCATGGCCTCTGTGTGTGGTTCCAGTCTGGCGCTGATGGATGCCGGTGTGCCCTTAAAATCGCCGGTTGCTGGTATTGCCATGGGCTTGGTTAAAGAGCCAGATGGTTTTGCTGTGCTTACCGATATTCTTGGCGATGAAGATCACCTCGGTGATATGGATTTCAAAGTAGCGGGTACAGCCAACGGCGTAACCGCGCTGCAAATGGATATTAAAATCGAAGGCATTACCGAAGAAATCATGGAAACAGCCCTTGAGCAGGCATTGCAGGCGCGTCTCCATATTCTCAGTGAAATGAATGCGGTTATTGCTCAACCCCGTGAAAAATTGTCTGACAATGCACCGCAATTTCATACCATGAAGGTTGATCCGGATAAAATTCGTGACATCATCGGTAAGGGCGGCGCTACTATTCGCTCGATTACTGAAGATACTGGCGCAACGATTGATATCGATGATGACGGCACCGTTAAGATATATGGAGACGATGGCGAAAGCCTGGGCGCTGCTATAAATCGCATTGAAGAAATCACTGCAGAAGCTGAAATTGGCGCTGTGTATCAAGGTAAAGTGGTACGTATTGTGGATTTTGGTGCGTTTGTGAATTTCTTGCCGGGCAAAGACGGTTTGGTACACATTTCTCAAATTGCGCATGAGCGTGTACAGAATGTCACCGATTATCTTTCCGAAGGGCAGGAAGTTGAAGTTAAGTGTCTGGATATAGACCAGCGTGGCCGTATCAAGCTCTCTATCAAGGAGCTGTTACCCGCACCTGATGATACTTCAGACGAACCACAAGCCGACGCAGAATAATTTCAGCTCGCTATCTAACATAAAAAGCCCGCGTAACGCGGGCTTTTTATGTTCACTCGTCCCGTTTAACAGTAATTTCAGAGCACAATTTGTGAAAAAAATACTACTGTTTCTAGTCACCGCTCTCAGCGCGCTATCCAGCACAGCGGAAGAAATGCCGAAATTGGAATTGGGGGTTGGCTTTGCAGCGCAGCACTTACGCGACTACCGGGGTTCCAATGAATCGCAAACGCAATCGCTGCCTTTCCCCTTTTTAATCTATCGGGGAGAGCGATTACGTGCGGATCGTGACGGTATTAGAGGCAACCTATTTCGCAGCCATTTGGTTGAATTGAATGTGAGTGGCGAGGCTGCATTGAATGGCGGCAGTAAGGATAATAAAAAACGCCAGGGAATGCCCGAACTCGATACTGCCGTGGAATTTGGGCCATCACTAAATTTTAATTTAAGTGGCCGGAATTTTAACGAAGGCTGGTCGCTGCGCTTTCCGGTGCGAGCGGTATTCACGGTTAGCTTCGAAGATATCAAGCATATCGGTTTCAATTTCAATCCGAAATTTACCTATCGTCAACCTCATTTATTCGATGGTTGGGAAGGGAAAGTGGATTTGGGTTTGTTGTGGGCTTCGCGGGACTATCATAAATATTATTATGATGTGGCTGAACGATACGTTACCGAATCCCGCCCATTTTATGAAGCCCAGCAAGGTTACAGCGGTACCTATTTGAAGTTCGGGTTGAAAAAACGTTCAGGCAGATTTTGGTATGGCTGGAATTTGCGATACGACAATATTAGCGGCACCGTTTTTGAGGATAGTCCGCTGGTCGAAACAGAACACTATTTTTCAACAGCGGTTGCGATTGGGTGGTTTTTTTGGGCTTCTGATGAAAAAGCGGATTAGTGTGAATCGGTTTTAAGCAGTCGGCGAGGTGAATTGGGTTTCCAAGAACTCGATAATGTCGAGCGATTCGTACATCCAGTGTATTTTCCCTTCGGCATCTTTTATACGTAATGCAGGAACCTGGGTTTTACCTCCACCTTTATACAACTCCACGCGCGCTTCGTTGTTAAAACGGATATTTTCTGTTGCAATTTTAAGGTTCATTGCCTCAATGGCATTGAGTACGCGGTAACAATAGCCGCAGGTGGGGCTGTAATACAGTGTGACACTTTGAGTCGTTAAGTTTTGGAAAAGATTGCTCATAATGAATACATCTACTACGTCAATTATTTACTCAGAACCAACAAGCGCTTTTATTAACGCTTTAATGCAACACCCTTAGTGTGTTGGCGTGCGTACGAATTTACATCAGTTTTTAATGTTTTGTCCCACCAATAGTAAGGCTGAGCAGGGTTGCCGCGATACCCCTGAAATGAGGCTTGCTGGGATTAAGGCGCAAAACTCATTATATGGGCATGCTCACAAGGCGTCCAATACAGATACGGAGTATTTGAAAGGTGAATGGTTTACAAAGTCCGCTCTATAAAAATCCCGAAGCTCCACTTGCTGCAAGGGTTGAAGACTTGCTAATGAGGATGACCTTACCCGAAAAACTCGGCCAGATGATGCAACTTCCAGCAGTAGATGAAAACGCGGAAGAGTATATTGAGAAGTACCACGTTGGCTCTTATCTACACGCCTTGGACGGTGATATCACACGATTAAAACAGCTGAATACTGAAAGGTCGAGGCTAGGTATACCATTAATTTTTGGTATCGATGCTATTCACGGCCACTGTTTTGAAGACGGTTCCACCGTATTCCCGGTGCAGCTGGCGCTGGCGTGTAGTTGGGATACTGCGCTACTTACAGAAGTGGGGAAAATTACCGCGAAAGAAGCCTATGGTGCGGGTATTGATTGGACGTTTTCCCCGGTACTCTGCATGGCTCGCGACCCGCGCTGGGGTCGCACCAGTGAGACTTTTGGCGAAGATAGCATGCTCATCGGAGAGCTTGCCGCAGCGATGGTAGACGGTTACCAAAATGCCGGGGTGCCATTTGCCGCTTGCGCAAAACATTATGCAGCCTACGGTGAAACACTCGGTGCGCGTGATTGCGGTGACGCGCACGTATCTGAGCGCAATATGCGCAACATATTTTTACCCCCCTTTGAGAAAGTGGCAGCGCTGGGTTGCAAGACAATGATGGCGGCCTATCAATCGCTTAATGGCGTGCCCTGTTCCGCCAACACGTGGCTAATGAATACGGTATTAAGGGATGAATGGCGGTATGAGGGCGTTGTGGTCACAGATTGGAACAATTGTGGCCAGGTACACACAGTACAGGGCGCCGCACAATCGATGAAAGATGCGGTTGAGTTATGTCTTGCGGCAAGCAACGATATTTTTATGACAACACCGACGTTTTTCGAATGTGCCCAGCAACTTATTGCCGAGGGTGCAATAAGCGAAACCCGAATTGACGAGAGCGTAAGACGCGTGCTGGCTCTCAAGTTTTCGCTGGGTCTTTTTGATGATTCTGAGCCGCGTAGTAAGCAACAGCAGTGGCGTGATGACAGATGGGATGTGTCTCTCCAAGCCAGTCGCCAATCTCTAACCCTGGTAAAAAACGGCGGAATACTTCCGCTTCGAGCAAAGGGGCGACAAAAGATTTTGCTGGTGGGTGACAACGCCGATAATGTTTTGAGTCAGTTGGGCGACTGGTCATTTATTCCCGGGATGCACGCCTACAGCGACTCGATTACCCATCGATCCAGTGTTATCACTCTCCGCCAGGCGTTGGAGGCTGATGAAAACATCTCATTAACATTTATGGGAAGTGAAGTGTGTGGGCCCTTAACGGACACGCAGGCTGACAAGGTTGGGTTGTTGGCGGCAGCACAGAGCGCGGACCTTGTAATTTTTTGCGGCGGTGATGCTCTCAAGCAACATGGTGAGTTTCACGATCGCGCCGAGCTTGATTTGCCCGGCAATCAGAATCCGGTGTTTGATGTGCTAGCTGGTTCAGGTGTGCCTCTAATCAGTGTGTTGATTATGAGTAAACCCCATGCAATTAATTCTGTTATGGAGCACTCTGATGCGGTGTTAATAGCCTTTAATCCCGGCGCTAAAGCAGGGTGCGCCATTCGTGAATGTTTGTTTGGGGAATTCAACCCCTCGGGCCGGCTGCCGATGAGTTTTCCCCGCAGCGTAGGGCAGCTGCCCGTATATTACAACCAAGCGCCGGGTTGGCATGCTTATCAATCCCCTCATTATGACGGACAAAATCATTACATAGATTGTGATGCGACACCTTTACTGGCGTTTGGCGAAGGTATGAGTTATAGCGAAATAGTGTATGGTGAAGTGCAACTGGATCAAAGTGAGGTTCGTTCAAACGAGAGTGCCAGGCTAACGGTACAGTTGGGTAACAACAGTGACCGATCTGCTGTAGAGGTGGTACAGCTGTACGCCCAGTGGCGTATTAAAGGAGTCACCAGCCCGGCAAAAAACCTGATTCAGTATCAGCGTGTGGAACTCGAAGCCGGTGAGCAACAAGCCGTCACATTTCTGATAGAAGCTGATGCGATTCGGGTAAGGGATCGCGATCTGAACCTTGTCCATTATCAAGGGGAGCTGGTTTTGTACGTTGGGCATAGCAGCAAACACGACGATCTACAGGTCGCCACCTTGCAAATCGTCCCTTAGCAACATCCTGGCTCAGTATTGGTATTGCGTTATTTCACTGCCGATCATTTCGTTTACAATTGGAGCAAGTTTGTCGGCGAGTTTTTGATAACCTGCCCGAGTAGGGTGTAAAAAATCCGCCATCAGGGTGTTCGGTATCTCGTCCTGAGAGTTTAGAAAAATATTACCGAAATCATAAAATGCCACTGATGCTTCTTTCGCCATGCTCTTTAATAGCTCGTTAGCGTGTTGAATATTGGCGCGTATCGGGTGGTTTGCTTCGTGTTCCGCGGGGAACATGGCCAATAATAAGATTTTTGATTTAGAACGTTGTTGTTTCAGGTAGTTAACAATTGCAGTAACTCCTCCGGCAACCTGTTCAGCAGAGTGGTGGCTGTGGCCAAAGTTATTGATGCCGATTTGTAACACGATAAGTTTCGGCTGGAGGCTACCCAAAGCACCGTTTTGCAAGCGCCATAATAAGTGTTGAGTTTGATCGCCGCCAATTCCAAAATTGAGTGCGTGGTACTGCGCAAAATGAGTGTTGAAAATTGTGCTGTTTTCGTCCCAACTCCAACCGGCGGTGATCGAGTCACCCAAAAATAATAATTGGGAACGGCTGGAGCTGGCGGTTTTGACCATGGCATTATGTTGCTCGCGCCATTGTGCTATCGACATCCAATCATAATTTATCGTGCGTGGTGCAGCTTGTGCAGCAGGGTTCGCTTCCGATGCACCCAGTGAGCTGCAATTAATTACCAGCCATAGAATGCTAATAGTGCTTATTAAATATTTGTGGCAAGGTTTAATCATGGTCAATTCTGGTGGTAGTTGGCGTATTTAATACTATTAAAAATGCAACATATAAATAACTTTGGGTTATATTGAGCACGGTAATTGAGGTTTGCTTATGCGATCTAGAACTAGCCGACGCAGCTTATCTTTTCGCAGATCGTCTATAGTTAATGGGTTAGACCGTTGATGTTTTTCGTCTCGCGTGGTGTTACATGGAGCTCACCAAATATTCTTACACTGGGTCATTTTACACCGTGCATGCCAATGAATTATCTGAAGCCTACTAATTTCTACTGTTCCCTATAGGTAAAGGATTGAACGTGTCGAATCAAGTACAGGTGGAAACCGAGTCTGGGGCTACCGAAGTAGAACCGCAGAGCTCTCGTCGTAAAGCCAGCCTGCAAACCTTCCTTGTCATTGTTGTTTTTATGTCGATCGCCGCTCCGGCAATTATCACCGGTGGCTTGCTCATTCGCGAAAATTACCAGCGTACCATCGAGCAGGAGTCACAAGCCGCTGCGGGAAGCTACGCCGATCTATTGCAAGCCGGGATGACCATGCCCCTCTGGAACGTCGCACCCTCGTTGGGTGAACCCTTGTTGGACACGGTAAAAATTGATCCCTCAGTACTGCGCGTGATTGTTCAAGGCGTAGATGGCGAGACTTTCCTTCAGTACGAAAAAGAAAGCCTGGAGTCCCGTGAAGAAAGCCTCGAAATCGTACGCGATATCTCCTTCGAGGGCGAGCGTCTTGGGTCTGTCTCGTTGCAATACAGTCTGAAATCTGCGAGGCAGCGCGCAGCGGCGGACTCGCAATTGTTGCTCACAATTATTGTGTTTCAGTTAATTTTCTCGCTGGGCATCATGAGCTACTTTTTACGTCAGCGTGTTATGAAGCCACTGCTGGCGCTCGAGAAAGCCGCGATTGGGATTGCTGGGGGAGACCTGAAAACGGCAATTCCCACCCTTAAAGATGACGAATTTGGCGGTTTGTCGCGTCAACTGGAGATTATGCGTGGTTCTCTGGAGACCTCATTCAGCACTCTTGAAGATCGCGTTAAAGAGCGTACAGCAGAACTGGTTGATTTGAACAAGGAGCTTAAAGGCACCCTGGACAAGCTGCAACAGGCTCAGGGAAACCTGGTGCAATCGGAAAAACTTGCGGCCTTGGGTTCTTTGGTGGCCGGTGTGGCACACGAACTCAACACCCCGCTCGGCAATGGTCTCACTGTTGCCTCTTCTTTGTATGACAGCACCCGTCATTTTTTACGCGATATTGATGGCGGCATCACCCGTGCTGCGCTCGATCAGTATCTTAGCGATATGAACGAGGGCACTCATTTGGTTGTAAGTAGTCTGGAGAGAGCTTCAGAACTCGTGAGTGGCTTTAAGCAAGTGGCGGTGGACCGTACCAGCGCCCAACGTCGTGAATTCAATTTGGCGGATATGCTCGCTGAAACGCGCATGACCTTATCGCCCATGTTTAAGCACACGCCCTATAAGATCCATATTAATGTCCCTGAGCGGGTGATAATGAACAGTTACCCTGGCCCTCTCGGTCAGGTTGTTACCAATCTGATGAACAATTCATTAATACACGGATTCGACGGTCGTAAACAGGGCGTTATTGATATTGTTGGTGAACAGGTAAACATTCACGACGAACCCGGTGTAAGAATTACTTTAGCTGATGATGGCAATGGTATTCCGCAGGAAAATCTCAGCAGAATCTTCGATCCTTTTTTTACCACAAAGTTGGGAGAAGGCGGCAATGGTCTTGGCATGCATATCGTCCACAATATCGTGACAGGTGTTATGGGGGGGAGTATTCAAGTAACTTCAGAACCCGGGAAAGGCACCCAGTTTGTGATCACGGTACCTCTTAAAGCGCCAATATCGCTCAATGATGAAGATAGCAAAGGTGAATTACTACATGGCTAATGAATCCAAACCCGATGAGTTGATGCAATTTCTCGACGATTCACCGCGCGCTGCAGAATTACCTCCCCTTGTTAACAAACCCAGCGTTTGGCGCATACTGATCACTGACGACGAACAGGACGTACACACTGCCACAACCTTTGCACTGCGTAACACGCGCATACTCGGTCGCCCCATTGAGTTTCTGCACGCTAACTCAGCCCGGGAGACCATTGAAATCTTAAAAAGCCACAATGATATAGCTGTGATCATGTTAGACGTGGTAATGGAAACGCCCAATGCCGGGTTGGATTTGGTGGCGGTTATTCGTGAAGAGCTGAAAGTCACCGACTCCCGTATTATTTTACGTACCGGCCAGCCCAATCAGGCGCCGGAGATTGAAGTTATACGCGATTACGATATTAACGATTACAAACTCAAATCCGAGCTAACGCAAAGCAAACTCTATGCGGCCCTCACCACAGCCGTACGTTCCTACAAGCAAATTCGGATGATCGAGGCTGGCAAGCAGGGCCTTGATATGATTGTGCGTTCCAGCGCCGACCTGTTGACTAAAAACGGTTTGAATGCCTTTGCTCAGGGTGTGATCGTGCACCTTTCAGGTTTGTTGAGCGTGCCTCCCGAGGGTTTAATTTGTGTGCGCCGAGTCGATAAACGACGCGAAGGGCAGCCGGAAATTATTGCTGCTGCTGGCCACTATTGTGCGCTTATTGACAAGCCTTTATCTGATTTATCGGAAGATCATGCAAGGCACCTCTTGGAGTCGAGTTTAAATAGCCAATCCAACGTTTACGATAAATACGGCATTGCGTTATACCTCGGCAGTAGCGCGCGCGGCGATATGAGTTGTTATGTGTCCAGTGCGACACAATTGGATGAGATTGATCAATCTTTGCTGGAATTATTCTGTACCAATATATCGATTTGTGCGGATAACCTCACGCTGCTCGAACAACTCAGTAACTATGCCTATGTTGATGAATTGGTGGGTTTGCCCAACCGTAATGCACTCACCGAAAAAATAGAAAGCTGTCTCAGTGAAAACAGTGCCGATGACTATTTGTTGGCGATGCTGGATATTGATAATTTTGCCGAGATAAATGCCTCATTGGGGCAGCGCTATGGTGACCATTTATTACAGGCAATAGGGCGTCGCTTGCTCAGCCGATTTCCAGAACCCTGTGTGGTTTCACGAATCGGTGGTGATACCTTTGCGGTGTTTGGCAGTAAATCCCTGTTAAAACCGGAAAATGTTCTGGTACCGTTTAATACACCGTTCGAAATTGCAGGAGAAGAACAAATTATTTCTGTCACTGCGGGTTGCGTACCCATGGAAGCCGTTGATGGAGGCGCTGCTGAAGCCATTAAAGATGCCAGCGTGGTTTTGAAGCTGGCAAAAAGCAGCAGCCGTGGCGATGTGATACGTTTTGACCGTGAAATGATTGACCGCGCCAAGGGCCGATTGGAGCTGCTCAAGAATTTACGCACCGCGTTCGATATGGAGCGCTTGTTCTTAATGTATCAACCTAAAATCGAATTACAAACTGGCAAAGTCATTGGTGTCGAAGCTTTGGTGCGCTGGCCGATAGAGTCGGGTGAATTTATTTCACCAATTCAGTTTATCCCTCTGGCGGAGCAGTCCGGTTTAATTATTCGTATGGGTGAGTGGATATTGCGTTCCGCGCTGTTTGAGTTGAAAGCTTTGCAGGACGAGGGCTGGACCGAAATGGAAATGGGGGTCAACTTGTCTGTCGCACAGCTGCAGCATCCTGCAATGTTGCAAACCTTGAAAAAGGTACTGGCAGAAACAGACGTTGATCCCGGTAAGGTTGATCTGGAAATTACCGAGTCTATTGCCATGGCCGACATGGCCAATAATCGAAAACTTATCACAGATATTAAAAACATGGGTTTTAAAGTCTCGGTAGACGATTTTGGTACCGGATTTTCATCGTTGAATTACCTGCAAAAAATGCCGGTAGACCGTTTGAAAATCGATCAGACTTTTGTGCAGGCGGCAGAGCAGGGCAGTGGTAAAGATATCGTTGAGCTCATAGTCACATTAGGTAGGAAGCTCAACTTAAAAGTGATTGCCGAAGGCGTCGAGACTGAAAGACAAGCGCAGATTGTATCTGAATTGGGCTGCGATGAAGTTCAGGGATTCTTTTTTGCCTGCCCGATGACAGGTGTGGAATTGCATCGCTGGCTGCGTGATCGTAGTGCTTGATACTATAGAGCATGCTTAGAAATATCTGCTAAAAAACTGCGCTCGAATTTTACCCGTTGCCCCGGACGGCATTGCGCTAATCGCGCGCAGTCGGCTCGGGCAACACAGCCAAGCTTAGGATAGCCTCCAATCGTCTGTCGGTCGTTCAATAAAACAATGGGATTACCATCGGGTGTTATCTGTACGCTGCCGTAAGCAATACCCTGCGACACAATACCTTCTTTCTGCCACTTCACAGCTTCGCCCGCCAATCGGTAGCCCATGCGATTGCTACTGGCAGTTACTGTATATTCGCTGTTAAAAAATTGTGCTATTTGCCGTGGCTCGAACTGAGCGAATTGATAACCACAAAAAAGGTGTAAGTGCAGCAATTCGTCGTAATTGGGGATTAACCACCAGGGCACCATGGTATTTAACGGGGGCGATTGGTTTGCGGGCTGTAACCGAAACGTTTCGCCGGTAGCCAGTAATTTGTGGCTGCCATCGCTTTGCAGCTGTTGGCAACTGCCAAAGTGGGACGATAGTTCCACGCTTCCCATAAAACCGAGATAGCTACGCAGGCCGGAGCGAGCAAAGCCGAGTTTTAAACGATCACCTGGTGAGACGTTGAAACTTGACCAATTATGCAATCGGCGATTACTGAGCCAGGCCTCGCAATTGGCACCACAAAGCGCAACGCGAACAGCCGTTTGGAACTCCAACTCAAATGGCCCGGCTGTAATTTCTATCGCAGGGTTTCCCGCAGGGTTACGCAGTAATGCATTCACCCATTGGTAGGCGTAACTGTCAGCGGCACCCCCTTCGCAAAGCCCGAAATCCTGACAAAGCCGACGGCCCTTGTCCACCCAAATACTGTGCGGGCCGGGTTTGAGAATACGCGCAGCAACGGGGCTAGTCGGCAAGTTCTCCCCCTGCGTCTAAATATTCCTGTTGCGTTATCGCATGAAATGAAACCTGGTCGGCAACCTTTAGCAGACTCGGAGAATCATCGAACTCAGAATTGTCGAGCGGGCTGAGCATGGCTAAGGGTGTTCGTCCAATAACATGCCAACCTCCAGGTGTCTGCCTCGGGTAAATTCCCGTGTATGCTTCGGCGATCGCGACACTGCCCCCTGGTACTTTAAGGCGAGGCGTGGCCATTCTCGGTAATTCCAGCCGTTTTGGAAGTGATCCCATATAAGCGAAGCCCGGAAGGAAACCCACAGCGAGTACTTGATATTTCACAGAGCAATGCAAAGCAATCAATTGGTCAACGCTGTGACCCGTTTGTGTAGCAACCGTGTTTAGGTCGGGAGCGACACTGGGGTGGTAGTAAACCGGTATTTTATACGACCTTGGTTCGGCTCCTGTCATCGTCAATTTATTAAGAACCGAATTTTGTTGCGCAGTAATAAGTTCTAGGGCCTGGCGTACTGTTACTGCACTGGTTGCGGCGGGATCAAACTCGACCAGCAGTGAGTGGCTCGCTGGTACAAGGGAGATCAAGTCATCTTTTTTGAGTTCTGAAAGAATTTGCTGATAAGTGTTGCTTACCTGGAGCAGCGGAGGAACACCCTTGTGTTCCGCAAATTCAATAAGAAAAGTGGTTTCGTTGAGTTGTTCAATGGCCATTGGGCGAGTTGAAGCTTCGGTTTATCTGGTCTCGAATCGCCAAGAGAGCGGCAACTGCTGTTGGAGTGTCGCCGTGTACACAGAGGGTGTCTACGCGGAGAGGCAGCCATTGTTGGGTTTCGGTATATAGCCCTCCCTTTTGTATTAGTGACTGCGCCTGCGCCACCATTTGTGCCACGTCGCTGTGTAAAGCATTCGGTTGATCGCGGCTCACCAATCGACCGTCATCACGATAAGCACGGTCAGCGAATCCTTCGTACCACAAAGTTTGTTGGTAATTTGCGGCAATCGCTTTTTGCCAGGAAGTATCACAAAGCGCCTGTACCACCAGTGGAAGACCTCGGAAAGATTTGGCACACACCGACACTACAGCGCTAAACCTCTCCGGATCGCTCACCATATCGTTGTATAAAGCACCGTGAGGTTTAATGTAACGCAGCTCAGTACCGAGTTCTTCGCAAAGCTCCTTTAGGGTAGCAATTTGTTCCTGCAGTGTTTCTTCAAGGGAGGCGATATCCATCGCCATGCTCTTCCTCCCCATATTAGCGCGGTCAGGGTAGGAGGGATGAGCGCCAATAGCGACGCCATAGTTTTGCGCGAGAGCAACGCATCGCGTCATAGAGCGATTATCGCCTGCGTGACCACCACAGGCGATATTGGCCATATCGAGATGCGGCATGACCTGAGCATCGACACTGTCGAGGCCTTCGCCCAGGTCACAATTGAGCAGCATCGTTTTTTAAGTTACAAACTTAGCAGAATCAAGACCCAGCCTAACGCAGCCATCATGAGCGATGCGCGCGCTTTTTCCCAGGTCCAGAGCCCATAGATGTATGAAATGGGGGGGACGAACAAGGTAGTTAAGCCCCAGGAGTAGTCATTCTTAAACGACACGACCAGCATTTCGATCCAGCTAGCCAACAGCAGCACAATGCCAAACATGAGTAAAGCGGCAGAAATGGAGTCCATCTGGTTTTTCCTCGCAGTTAATTTGATTGTTTTTTGTATCGCGGAGTCTAGCAGAATTACATTTCAAGCATAAAGGTGACTGGGCCGTCGTTGAGCAGTTCGATTTGCATATCGGCGGCGAATCGGCCTGTTTCTACTTTTGCGTGCTTGTCTCGCAATAGTATTAAAAAAGCGTCGAAGGCGTCTTCTGCTTGCGCTGGCGGTGCAGCACAGGAAAAACTTGGGCGCAAGCCTTTCCGGGTATCGGCAGCCAGAGTGAATTGTGATATGGCTAACAAACCGCCGTTAATGTCTACGAGACTTTTATTCATTTTGCCCGCTTCATCGCTGAAAATGCGATAAGCCAATAATTTGTTGGCCATTTTCTCAAGAATTTCTGGCGAATCGTGTTTTTCCAGGCCAATAAGAGCGAGAATTCCATGCTCTATTGCCCCTAAACACTCCCCATCGACGGTGACTCGGGCATGTTTAACCCGTTGCATCAATACTTTCATAGCGAGATCAATTTGGTTTGCGGCGCCTAAAGACGGGGCATTTTAGGGGGGATTACCCAACTTTGCCAAGTAGGGGGCGCGACAGGCAAGAGCAAAAAAAGCCGGAGCTCAAATGAACCCCGGCAACACCTCTTTAGCAGAGGGCGTGACTACTACTTACTTGTGTTAATTCTTTCGCAGGTTAATTCAGTAGGGTACAGATAGATCAAAGCCGCTACCAACTGAATAGCGCTAAATTAGAAAAGTATTGTTTGGAGATGATGTATGCACCCTCCTTGGGTCGATGATTGCTGTTGGTCCTTTTGTTTGGGCGCTATTCTGAACCTTTGACTGATCAGGGTTTGTTAAGAATTGTTACAAAATTCACGTACTGGCGCATAAATTAATAATATATCGCCAGAATCATACATCTGTTCGGGTGAAAATTAGGTATTAAGTGTGAATCTAATTTCATGCCTGAGTGGGTTACAATTCATTTCATTCCCTCAAACAAGCGAAGGATATAATCAATAAATTTGCATAAAGGGCTAGGGGGTCAACCCATTGCGTCACGTACATTTACAATCCGGACATTCATATCCCGTTACGTGTCAACGAGTTACCAGTTGTATCGCTCGACTATTTGGAATCCCATTGCTTTGGTTTTGCCTGTTAAGCAGCACCACACAGCATGCGTTTGCGAGTGATGAAGACTGGCATTGCAGTGAATCTGACCCCGAGTGTGTGCCTATTGGTGAATGGATGATAACGGTAGGCGTTGGTATTGGTATGCGCACCAACCCAATTGTGAATGGCAAAGATATCCCCTTGTTTATTCTCCCCGAAATCCGTTATTACGGCGAACGGTTTTTTATTGATACCTATACGGCGGGCTTGACTCTGGCCGAGTTCAATCAACAAATGATAAACGTCGTGGGCACCATTGGGTTTGATCAAATCTATTTCAAATCCCGCAGCATTGGCAACTTTGTGATTGAGTCAGGTGCATTTTCAGTTTCCGATGATGATCCCGACCAACAGTCCTCCGATGATCCAGAAATCGATTTTGATCGTTTGCATTCTCGCGACACCGCGGGTTTGGCGGGTTTGGAATACAGCTACTACAACCAGTACTGGGACTTAAGCTTACAGCTTTTACAAGATGTTACGGGGGTTCATGAAGGCCAGGAAATTCGTGCTGGCTTAGCGCATTTTTTTAGTATTGCGGGCGAGCTTTTTGAAGTTGCCGGGGGATTTTCCTGGCAGAGCGAAAAACTTCTGCAATATTACTACGGAGTAGAACTTTCTGAAGTGGATTCACCGCTTCTCGCCTATCAGGCGAACGATGGGGTTTCGCCCTTCTTTAGATTGGATTGGCGCAGACCCATTGCCAACCGCTGGTCGTGGCAAGCAACTTTGCATTATCGTTGGTTGTCGGAAGAAATTAGTGGCAGTCCTCTGGTTGAAGAAAACAGCGTGGTAACCTTCCATTTAGGGGGGGTGTATCATTTCTAGCGGCTTCTGCAAAAATAACCTATGTTGTTTGGGCTATCGCCGGGTGTGGTTGTGTCTGATTGCTTTTGGCGCATGTCGGGTATTGGCCCAGCAACCGCAGCATAATGTAGAACTGAATGTTGTGCCGCGTATTTGTATCCTTTCTGAAGATTCCAAAGAATGCGATGAAAAGGTCCATTTGGTTTGGGAGAGTGCTGAGATTCGCTCCGTATGCTTGTATCAGGGCGTCGATAGCATACCGCTGCAATGTTGGGAAAATGTTAGTACGGGTGAGCTAAACTATTCACTAAGCGTGGATGAGTCGGTGGAATTTCAACTGCGTGATTATCACAATGATCTTATCGTATTGGCGAATACTGAATTTAAAGTGGTACATGATAAAAAAAAATATCGACGTAGCCGCAGAAACCCCTGGAGCTTTTTCTAATGAGCCTGGTATTACTTGCTGAAGACGATCGCCGCCTTGCTGAACTGGTTAAAGATTATCTCGAGAGCCACGATTTTCAAGTGGTGGTAGAAGAGGTTGGCCACACGGTTCCACGCGCGGTGCAAAGTCTCGACCCCGATATCGTCATTCTTGATGTCATGCTTCCCGGTAAAGACGGCTTAACGATTTGTAAGGAAATTCGCCCGCGCTACGAGGGGCCGATTTTGATCTTAACCGCACGAGATTCAGACGTAGATCAAGTATCAGGCTTGGAGTACGGCGCCGACGACTATGTTATAAAACCGGCAGAACCGCGTGTACTGCTGGCGAGAATTCGCGCATTGTTACGGCGCTATCAGCATTCGGAGGAGAAAGAACAATCTGAGCTTCACTACGGCTCGCTCAGTGTTTTTGTGTCATCTCGTGAGGTAAAACTCAACGGCGAAATTATCGCGCTGTCCAGCCATGAATTCGATATGTTGGTTACCTTCGCGAAACAACCTGGCAAAGTATTGAGCCGCGAGTATCTCTTCAATGTGATATACGGTCGACCCTATGATGGCATGGATCGCACCATTGATGTACGCATATCGCAATTACGAAAAAAACTTGGTGATCATTCGGATGACCCCACACGAATCAAAACGGTATGGGGCAGGGGTTATCTTTTCGTGGCTGAAGCCTGGTAGTTGCACTGGTTATGAATCGTGCTTTTGCATCACTGTATTTGCTGATTGTATTTTCAATCGTTGGGGTTGGCTGGGGAGTGGACAAGCTGTGGCAATTTTACAATTCCGAACCAGAAGTTAACGATTACGTTAAAAGCTTGTTTCTAGCCGTTGAGCGGGAGCTCAAGTTTGTAGCCCCTGAGAATCTCGCAGTAAAAACCGCTGAATTGTCGCAAGAACTGCAACTCAATTTAGAAATCTATAACGCTGACGAATTTGCGGGCTCTGGCTTGGGGCAACAGATTCTCCTCGGTGACGTGGTCACCGTTAGCGAAGATCCGCACACACTTATCAGTTACAAGCGAATTGCAGGTATCGATAAAATCGTTGCGCTCAACCATTCACCTGATAGGCGTCGCTCAGATTATTTTTACCAAGTTCTTCTGGTTTTTTTCTACCTTACCATCGCACTTATCATTTACTTTTGGGTGTGGCCTCTTTCACGCGATTTACGGGTATTGGAACTGCAAACCCGTAAACTCGGTAAAGATGGTGTACCTTCTGCAGTCAATATTGGTCCGCGTTCCGCAATTTATGAGTTGGCGCAATCTTTTAATCGGATGTCGGAACGGATACGCGAACTTATATCCACCCACAAGGAAATGACCTACGCGGTTTCTCATGAACTTCGCACACCATTGGCGCGCATGAAATTCGCGCTGGAGATGGCTGCGGATATCGAAGATCGTAATGTTCAAGTGCGTAAGCTGGCCAGCATTCGCGAAGATGTTTCGGAGATGGAAAGCCTGATCAATGAGCTGCTGACTTATGCCGGGTTCGAACAGGGTGTTAGTAAACTCAACCTTAAGCCTGGTGATCTTGGAGCCATGGTTCGCGACGTGTTAAAAAATACGCGCAGTGAAATGGTGAAACTAAAATATCGTCTGGTTGACAAAATTGGTGAACGGCAAGTGTTTTGCGAATGGTATCTCCTTGAACGAGCACTACATAACATCGTACAAAATGCGCAGCGTTATGCCAGTAGTCAGGTGAAAGTTACCTTGGACGCCGATGACACCCACTATGTGGTTCTTATAGAAGATGATGGCCCCGGGATTCCCGCAGAAGATCGCACACGTATTTTTAATTCGTTTGTGCGTTTGCGTATGAATACCAACTTCGATAAAAGCGGTTTTGGCTTAGGGCTCTCCATTGTAAACAGAATTATGGAGTGGCATAACGGTAGTGCTAGCGTTCAGGAATCCTCCTTGGGAGGCGCAAAATTCCAGCTGCGCTGGCCACAGCCCTTTAAGCTAGAAACCTAGCTAAGTTGGTCTCCCTCACCAGAGAGCCTTTTCGACATTTCAATGGTGGCTTTAACCAGTGCATCCACTATGCTCGGTTCCCGCGCAGAATGACCAGCGTCACGAATAATATTAAGCTCAGCGTCGTTCCATTTTTCATAGATTGCTGTGGCGTTGTCCAAGGGGCAAACCATATCGTAGCGGCCGTGAATGATAATACCGGGCACACCCTCGAGGCGGTGCATGTTGTCCAGTATTTGGTTGGTTTTCACAAATATTTTGTTCACAAAAAAATGCGCTTCGATACGTGCCAAGGACACTGCCATGTGTGGGTCCGCAAAGGCGCTGACCACTTCCGGGTTGGGACGAAGCGTCGCACAGCGTCCTTCCCAAATCGACCAGGCTTTGGCAGTAGCCATTTTCGCGATTTCGTTGGAACTGGTGAGCCGCGAGTAATAAGCCTGCATTAAATCGTCGCGTTCTTCCTCGGGGATGGGGGCTATGAAGTCTTTCCAGTAGTCCGGGAAAATACGATCTGCGCCCGCTTGATAAAACCAGTGTAAATCCTGATCTCGACATAGAAATATGCCGCGTAAAATCATGCCGGTGACGCGTTCAGGGTAGGCCTGGCCATAGAGCAATGCCAGAGTGGAACCCCAGGAGCCACCAAACAGCATCCATTTTTCAATGTTCAAAGACTGTCTGATCGCCTCAATATCTTCGATCAGGTGTGGAGTCGTATTGTCGGTTAATTCTGCATGAGGTGTTGATCGCCCTGAACCGCGCTGGTCAAAAAGTACTATGCGATATTTTTCAGGATCGAAGAAACGCCGATCATGCTTACTGCAGCCCGCTCCAGGGCCTCCGTGGATAAATAGCACTGGAATACCATCTTCCACACCACATTCCTCTACGTAGAGGGTGTGCAGCTCATCGACTTTTAAGTCATGCCGAGCGTAGGGTTTGATTTCGGGATACAAATTCTGCATAGCAGCCCCTTAAGAGAATGTCCTGTCACTTATGATAGCCTACTTCGCATGCGGAAGCGCAAGGCCCATTGGTATGGCCAGGAAATTAGTTTTTAGCCTGACGCAGTTCAGTCTGCTGGCGCTTCGCTTTCAGTCTGATTAGGGCGTACGAACTTGCCGAAGAACAAGCCTAACTCGAACAGCATCCACATGGGAATCGCCAGCAGCGCTTGAGAGATGATATCGGGTGGCGTCAGTAGCATACCAATAACGAAACAAGCAACCACAACGTAAGGACGTTTGCTCGCCAATTGGGAGGGTGAGAGCACGCCCGCAGAAATGAGCAAAACGGTGGCGACAGGAATTTCAAATGCTGCGCCAAAGGCAAAAAACAGTTTGATCACAAAGGTTTGATATTTGCTGATATCCGTCATAACTGCCACGCTATCAGGGCCGACTGACGTAAAAAAACCAAATACCAGCGGAAATACTACGTAATACGCAAAAGCCATACCGGCATAAAAAAGAATCACGCTCGAAGTAAACAAGGGTAAGGCAATTCTCTTTTCCTTGTTATAGAGAGCTGGAGCGATAAATGCCCAAATTTGAAAAAATATAAAGGGCATACTGAGGAACACTGCAGTAAACAGTGTCAGTTTAAATGGTGTTAGAAAAGGGGATGCCACATCGGTAGCGATCATGTGGCTGTTTTCAGGCAGAAACTTTTGGAGGGGTTGAGCAACGAATTCATAGATTTCGTTTGCCCAACTAAACAGTGCGAGGAATGCAACAAGAATTGCTAATAAGCACCGTAACAAACGCGTTCGCAATTCCAAAAGGTGGGCGACTAGCGGTTGTTCTTCGAGTTTTTCATTGTCAGCTGTACTACTCATGAAGGAGCGTGCTCATTACAGGTTTCACGATGATTCGCCGGTTTTGTTCTCGGTGCTGCCTTCTGCAACTGGCATTTTTTGCGAAGTGGTGGGAGCTGGTTCGATAGAGTTTGAAGCACCGTGGGCATGGTCTGGCAGTTCCTCGTCCAGGAGTTGTGGCTTGCCAGAATTCATGGTGTCTTCAGCCAGATTATTGAGTTTTTTCTGAATAGCATCGCGACTTTCTTTCGCGGCTTTTAGAGAGGCGAGAACCTGTTCGTTATGCAATTCCCGGCGAATTTCATCTGCGCCAATTTGGCGTTCGAATTCAGCGCGTGCTGAACTGAGGGTACGCTTTATTGTGCCAATCCAGATGGCGACGGTACGAATGGCTGCTGGTAAACGCTCCGGCCCAATAACAATCAAGCCGAGAGCAGCAACAACAATGAGTTCGAGGAAGCCGATATCGAACATACGCTTTGCGACTAGCCTAGGTTTTGGTTTCGCTGTTTTCGGCTTTTTGAGTTTGTTCAGCGACTTTTTCTTTGTCGACTGCTTCCACTTTATCCGGCTCTTCGCCTTTGCTTTCTTCCTCTGTCATGGCTTTTTTAAAGCCTTTTATTGCTCCGCCTAAATCTCCACCAAGGCCACGTAGACGTTTTGTACCAAACAGCAACAATACAATTACCAGAATAATCAGTAATTGCCAGATGCTTATGCCACCGAGTCCCATAATTACCTACCTTTTTTGCTTAACCTGTTAAGTGCAGAAAATGCTGTTTTAATTTTTACGACTGGCTTTTTCTTCCAGCCCGGAAAGATCGAATCGGCGGGCCAACTCTTGTAATACATCGGAAGCTGAGAGCTCGAGATGTGAAAGCATTACCATAGAATGGAACCAGAGGTCAGCCGTTTCGTATACCAGGTGCGCTCTGGATTCGTCGTTCTCATGTACATCTTTTGCTGCAAGCAGGGTTTCTGTACATTCCTCGCCCACTTTTTCAAGAATTTTATTCAATCCTTTATGGTGAAGTTGCGCCACATAGCTGGATTCGGGGTCGCCATGCGCTTTGCGGGCGGCGAGAACCTTATCGAGTTCTGCTAATACATCGGTCATTTATAGATCTCTTTGGGGTCTTTAACAATTGCTGAATTTTCCTGCCAGCTGCCGTTTTCAAAGCGCTTAAAAAAACACGAACGACGCCCTGTATGACAGGCGATACCGCCGATTTGCTCGACTTTCAGTAATAGGGTATCGCCGTCGCAATCGAGCTGGATAGCCTTCACCTTTTGGGTATGGCCGGAGGTTTCGCCCTTGCGCCACAATTGCTGACGAGACCTGGACCAGTATACCGCAATGCCCTCTGCCACTGTGAGCAACAGCGATTCGCGATTCATCCAAGCCATCATGAGCACTTCGCCTGAGCTGTGATCTTGTGCGATTGCGGGTAATAAACCGTCGCTGTTCCAGTTAACTTCGGCGAGGAAATCAGTTGTTTGATTCATGATCAATATGGGTGTTGAGTTGGGAAAAGCCTGTAAGCATAACCGAAAGCGCGGTGATTATCGCGCGCGCTTATTCGTCAGTGGTGGCTTCAAACGACGTTTCAGTCATTTCACCATCATCCTGCTTCATTAAAACGGCAACTTTTTGTTCAGCAGCTTTGAGTGCCTGTTGACACTGACGGGTCAATTTAATGCCCTGTTCGAAGGTTTTGAGTGATTCCTCCAGCGATAGTTCGCCGCTCTCTAGCTGTTCAATAAGCTCTTCCAGATGCTCCAGGGATGCTTCGAAATCGAGTGTTTTTTGTTTAGCCAATGGGGGATTCCTCTCGTTGCCGGGAAACATACCGGAGCGTCGCGCGAGGGTCAATCTCGGGCCTTCAATTTTGACAGGTCTGGCCGATAACAAGATCAGTGTTCATAACAAAGATACTGCTCCGCGCCCACCCTTTAGTAGTTTTGTGTCTAGACTTATTGGGTATAGGTTAACAGGACCGCGAGGGTGAACACGGCCCCAAACTACGAGGAATCTTGAGTGGATTTAGCAACGATAGTCGGCATCGTAGGCGCAATGGCGCTCATTGTCATTTCTATGCTAATGAGTGGCGAACTGGGTATGTTTGTCAACGCGCCGTCAATCGTGATTGTAGTAGGGGGCACCGTCTTCGCCGTAATGGCGAAGTATGGCCTGGGTCAGTTTCTCGGCGCCGTCAAGGTGGCTGGCAAAAGCTTTTCAATGAAATTGCCTGACCCCAATGAGCTTATCGATGAAATAGTCTCGCTCGCCGATGAAGCTCGTAAGGGCGGCTTGTTGTCCCTGGAAGGCAAAGAAGTCAGTAGCGATTTCTTGCAGCGTGGTATCCAACTTCTGGTAGACGGTCATGACCCCGATGTTGTGAAAACCCTATTGTCAATCGATAAGAACAAAGCTACCGAGCGGCACAGTATCGGATCGTCCATATTTTCGGCCATGGCCGACGTGGCCCCAGCCATGGGGATGATCGGTACCCTGATTGGTTTGGTAGCCATGCTTGCCAATATGGATGACCCAAAAGCTATTGGGCCTGCGATGGCGGTAGCCCTACTTACCACTCTTTATGGGGCCGTTATCGCTAATGCCATGTGTAGCCCTATTTCCGACAAATTGAAACTGCGAGCGGCGGAAGAGGCCATGATTAAGAGCTTGATTATCGACGCCCTATTAGCGATCCAGGGTGGACAAAACCCCCGCGTTATCGATTCCATGCTGCGTAATTATCTGCCGGAGGGCAAGCGCAACGTGGAAGAAACCCAGTAAGGCCTTGGAAAGACGCCCGTGAGTGACGAAGACGAGCAAGGTTGTGACTGCCCTGCCGGGTTACCACCCTGGATGGGAACCTTCGCGGATCTCATGTCGCTGCTGATGTGTTTTTTCGTGCTCTTGCTGTCGTTCTCAGAAATGGACGCCATGAAATTCAAGCGACTTGCAGGGTCCATGGCGCAGGCTTTTGGGGTTCAAAATGAATTGCACGTCACTGATATCCCTAAAGGCACCAGCATAATCGCTCAGGAATTTAGCCCAGGGCGACCAGAGCCCACGCCGCTCAATGAAATTTATCAAAAAACCCAGGATATCACTGAGATGTCACTCGAGCAGTATTGTGCCGAAGAATACGACATAGAGCAGGGCGATGAGGGCGCTGATGCGGGTGTAAAGTTGCGGGTCAAACAAAAACTCGAAGAACTCTTGAATAACACAGAACAGGATGCCTACGAGCTGGCCGGCGCGCTGCACGAACAAATTGCTGCGGGTCAAGTGGAGGTAGAAACCCGTGGGCGATTGATCATTATTCGAATCCGGGAAAAGGGTTCATTTATCTCAGGTTCTGCAGAAATGTCGGCATCTTACAAGGATGTTATGCGTGAAGTCCGCGCGGTTTTGGCGCTCAAAACCGGCAAGATAGAAGTGCAGGGGCATACCGACGATATCCCCATTCGCAGTGGACGATATCGCTCCAATTGGGAGCTTTCAGCGGCGCGCGCCGTATCGGTCGCTCACGAGTTGATGCTGGGGGGCGCATTGCCGCCACAACGTTTTGAGGTTTCCGGATTCGCCGACACATTACCTCTGGCTCCAAACGACTCCCCCGAGAATCGCGCTAGAAACCGCAGGGTGGAAATTTTGGTGAAACAAGGCGTGGAAGATGAGTTGGACAAAGACGATTTAAAACTTTTAAAAGAAGATAAACAGGGTGAAGATATACTCAGGGAGTTGGACATAGCTCCGCAGTACCTGTTTGATCTGGAACCCGAGGAAATTTTCTAGGTAACACAGATGCTAGATGAACGAAGACGGTATTTTCGCATCAATGAGCGAGTGGGCATTGCTTATCAGATGCTCAGCACAGGCTCGGCACTTTCGGGCGATGGGCCCGAAGCCTCGTTTTTGGTACGTGAGTCGAACTCGAAGTTTGCCGGTATTCTCAACGAAATAGAAGCCCTTGATGAAGCTATTGAGCATGAGTTGGGTGAATTGACTGAGTCACATCCCGCGGTTGTTAAATTGGTTAGTTTGTTTAACCAAAAACTGGAGCGAGTGATCAGCCATATCGTGCTCGACAATCAACTTATTTCCCGCCTGGCGAGACGTCTTAAAGAGGCCAATATCTCCGCCTGCGGTATTGCGTTCGTAAACGACGAAACGGTGGATGTGGGTACCAGCCTAAAAATGGAACTTACGCTATACCCTGACGAGCAAACACTACTCACCCGCGGAAGGGTAGTGGCCTGTGAGCCGGAACTGGAAGGGGCCGGGTATTACTGGCGTGTTGATTTTTTTGGAATGGAAAAGGCCGATCAGGAGACGCTCATCCAACATGTAGTGCGGTCTCAGAGCCAACAACTGAAAAACAAGCTGAAAGTTTAGAAGCTACTAATATCTCACGCTTGTAGGAAATGTCTCACAAATAAAAGCGACTTCTGCGACTGTTCTATGACGTTCGATTCCGTAAAATACGTATCACCAAGGACGGATGCATAAGGATTTGCGGCAGGGAATAGGACGGAACTACGCCATATAGATACCTAAGGGAAGCAGGTAAAATCCTGTGAGTGCGCCGCGACCGGATTTGTCGCGGCGTTTTGCATTCTGGGTAAGCTGTTTTTAAAAGTTATTAAAACCTTACTTTTTATATCTGATCGTGCGTCCCGCGTGCTGAATTAAAAAAACACCCGCCTCAACAACTTCTCTAATCGCTGTTAGTGATTTTTATTTCTTCAAGCGATTCACAACGCTATGTCGTTGTCCATTAGTTAAAAACTTAGGCTTTCAACTTATTGAATTTCTCGAAATCGTAACAATACGGCGACACAATAACGGCATGAATTAAATTAAAAAACAATATTTTTAATTCGTCGCTTGACACTTTTCGCAGTTTGGTTAGTATCTTTTTAAGGTGTGTTAACACACTTGCTATCTGCGAATAAACAAACACGTTGATTACTAATTAATAGCGTGATTGTTAAACGAAATAGAGGAGAAGCGTCTTCAAGCATTTAAGCAGACAAGTGGCCGGCTCCGGAAATTATCACAGTAAAGGGCCCGATTGCCACCAAGGTTACCACCAGTCTCCCAGCTGGGTGACTCAAAGTCTTCGTCGCCTCCGCAGTTATCACGACTCCCTCGTACAAAATCAAAAACCCCGCCCGGTACTGCTCGGCGGGGTTTTTCGTTATGGCGGTCGTGCGGAGCCGAGTATAGTGCGGTACAACCGCAAGTGGTGCTAACCGCGGGCAATTGAGCGCTCGAAAATAATTTCCGTCTGGCGATCGAGTTCGCCAACCGGACATGTGACCCTAAAAAAACGCAACTAAAAAGTTTGCGGGGAAGTGGTCGCTAAAAAAGAACACCCTTTACAGTGTGGAAACTAACAATGGAAGCACGAATACTTAGGCTAAACATGGCAGGCCAACCCATTGAGTGGATCAGCTGGAAAGAATCTGCGTGTTTATATTCACGAGGATTAATCGGTTGGACACTCGGTGGGGAGGTTAAAAAGGCACGCGGCGGTTATTCCCGGTTGACCGGGCTACGCACAGAAATTTCTTTGCCTGCAATTATTGCATGTGATGGTGAAAAGCTTGCGCCTATGCGTCTCAATCCACCACTCACTAATCCCGCATTATTCGCTCGCGATAATTATCAGTGCATGTATTGCGGTAAATTTTTTCAGTTTGATGCTTTATCTCGCGACCATGTTCAACCAAGTAGCCGCGGTGGTCGTGATCGTTGGGAAAATGTCGTCGCTGCTTGTAAACGTTGTAATCAACGTAAAGGCGATGCTCTATTGGAAGATATAGACATGGAGTTGCTGGCTTTACCCTATCGCCCGAACCCTTCCGAATATCTTGCGTTGATAAACAGCGCTCGAATTCGAGGTGATCAGATGGAATATCTGCGGCCACAATTTTCCCGCTATATGCCTCCTGATAAATTATGCGCCTAACATTCCATGGTTCGAGAGCTTCTCGTTAGAGCTTCAATATATTTTGGCGTAGCTATTTTGCGTTGACCGTACTGTGCGGTGTGACCAGTTTTTTCTGTGCTAACGCTATAAGTAGTCTTTTTCAGATCTAAAGCTCTTTTCCTTGGCTATCTAACTTCCGCTAGCCTTGTTAACCCCCAAGCATCGCTAAATGCTTGGTGCTACCACTATTATTTTGATGCAGGTCGTGGCTAGCGCGTTTTGAAAGAATCAGTTGCTTCAAATGGTTAGCAAGTTCGTCATCGCTGCAGGGCATTAAATCACGCAAGCGTTTATGCTCCTCGGCAAATAAACATAAATGCAAATTTCCCTGCGACGATACACGTAAACGATTGCATGTTGTACAAAAATTCCGGCTGTACGGCATAATTAATCCGATACGGCCTTGATAATCAGGGTGAGAAAATTCAACGGCAGGGCCGGCGTGAGGCGCTCGCACGGCGGGTTGCCAGCCCTGCTGCTCGAGGGTATCCTGAATTGTGCGTCCGCTAATATGCTGCTGATCGAAAAAAACGGCGTTATCGCCGGTGCGCATTAGTTCTATAAATCGCAATGAAATGGGCAGATGCTTAACAAAAGCAATAAAACTCGTGAGCTCTTTGGCATTGTATTGTTTTAAGAGCACAACATTTAGTTTTACTGTTTTAATTCCAAGACTTAAAGCGAGCTCAATACCGGAGAGAACTTCCCGGAGTTTATTATGACCGGTTATTAACTGGAATTGTTCGGGTTGCAAACTATCGGCACTAAGGTTGATCGCTGTGAGCCCCGCATTCACCAGTGTAGGTAATAATTTAGTGATACGGTAGCCATTACTGGTAAGCGCAATGTTTTCGATGCCTGGGGTGTTACTGCATAATGAAATTATTTCCGGTAGGTCTTTTCTTAATGTGGGTTCGCCACCGGTTATGCGTATTTTTTTTGTGCCATTTAACGCAAAGGCCGTACTGATCTGCCGTATTTCAGCTAAGCTCAGGTAGGGTTCACGAGATTCACAGCGATAACCTTCGGGCAAGCAGTAGTTGCAACGAAAGTTGCACGCATCGGTAATCGACAGGCGCAGATAGGTGAATCTTCGCTGATAGGTATCAGTAAGAATCGTTTCGGTCATGGTATGCCTTTCCAAATTCGGGAGGCTGATGAGTTTCCGCACCAACCCGGCAGCAATCTAACAAATGATGCTGCGGCCCAATTACCATGACCAGTGAGGGGTTTTAGGTAAGCTGGGCTTCGGCGGTTTATAAACGCCAAGTTTGCACCTAAATGCCACGCTTGCCAACATCGCGGCGCATATTTCCTTGTGCTCGAGTGGCCCGTTATGGCGGGTGCCTTTATACTTGCCAAGTTTGAAAATCGCAACAACAAGCCATAGATGGCGCACACGAACCATAAATATTAAATAATGCCCATAGCTTCCAACATTCTGAAAATCTGCTTGCTTATTATCACTACCGTGGCGTATGTCTGGCCTTCGGAAGTATCAGCCGCAGATGAATTCCCTTCTTTCGATAATGTGACTTACACCCGACTCTCTGAAACCTGGCGCATTGGTGAAATTCCTTTTACCAAATGTCGTGTCAATGACCCATCAAAACGACACTATCAGGCGATGGATTGCGGTTACTTTGTGGTGAACGAAAACCCCAGTGACACTAATGGAAGGAAGATAACCCTCTTTGTGGGGCGCTTACCCGCGATTGGTAAGAAGGTACAGGCTGATCCTCTGGTGGTTATTGATGGTGGTCCAGGTGGTGCGCCCAGCGAATCTTTCATTATTCCTGGGCGTGGTTTTGAAAAAATACGGCAGCAGCGCGATGTGTATTTGATTGATCAGCGTGGTACCGGTAAGTCTCACCGAATGGATTGTCCCGTGGCCGACAGTATGGAAGCTGTCGACAAATCCGATATCGCGGAATTGACTCAAAAATGTTTAGACTCGCTGCCTGGGAACCCGCGAATGTATACTACCAGCCTAGCTGTTGCGGATTTTGACGCAGTGAGGGTGGCTTTAGGTATTGCGCAATGGAACCTTTATGGCGTTTCCTACGGCACTCGCGTTGCACAACATTATTTACGCCGCCATGAAGCGGCCACTCGCGCAGTGATTTTGGATGGCGTGGTGCCGCCACAATTGAATCTCGGCCCTGATATAGCTCTTGAGAGCCAGCGAGCCCTGGAACAACTCATTGAGCGATGCAACTTTTCCCAAGATTGTGCTGATAATTTCGGTGACTTACAGCAGGGCATCGACCAATTATTTCACAAGTTACAGCACCAAGCCCTGCAGATTGATATCGATGATTACGCGACGGGGCAAAGGCGTGAATTTGTGTTTAGCGAACGTCACTTAATGCTGATTATCCGATTGTCGCTCTACAACCCTGCGACCATGGCTATTTTGCCGCTGTTGCTCCACGAAGCTTACGCCAATCAAAACTTTGGTCCCCTGGCACGCAATGCCGAAAGTATGATCGCTCAGCTCGATAATGCCATGGCAATGGGGATGCATAACTCCGTGGTCTGTTCAGAAGATTTTGTCAATGTGAACGTCGCTGCGTTAGATTTAAACGCATTAGACGCCAGTTACATTGGTAAGGAGATCATTGAGTCTTTTGAGGAGATTTGCAAATTGTGGCCCACTGGCCCCGTGGACGATGATTTAAAAAAACCGCTCGCCACGAATACACCAGTTTTACTGCTTTCCGGTTCCGTCGATCCCATTACTCCACCAGCTTATGCAGAGCAAGCAGCCGCACTTTTCAATAATAATCTACACCTGGTTGCAGAGGGCTTTGGACACGGAATTTCCGGACTGGGATGCGTGCCAAGTTTGATGGCAGATTTTATTAACAAGGCATCTGTACAAAATCTCGATTCAGATTGCATAAATATTCAAACACCTGACCCATTCTTCATAGACTTCAATGGACCCACGCCTTAGGTCAACATAGCCATGATTGAAGCGCGAAATTTGTACAAAAGTTTTGTTAAGAAAAGTAAAAATCGACGCGAGCGCGTGCAAGCCGTGTGTGACGTGAGTTTTACGGCAGAAGACGGCAAAATCACCGGATTACTTGGGCCTAATGGCGCCGGAAAATCGACTACATTGAGAATTTTGGCAACGCTTATCAAACCCGATCGGGGGGCCGCGACGATTGATGGCTTCAATGTCGCGACTCAGGCTTTGGAGGTGCGCCGCAATATTGGCTTTTTGCCGCATAATTCAGGTATTTACCCGCGCCTCACCGCGCGCGAGAATATTGAATATTATGCGGCGATTACGGGGTTGGTTAATTCTTCCAGAAAAAATCGTATCGATGAATTGGTTGAAATATTGGATATGGAAGAGTTTCAGCATCGTCGTGCCGATGGCTTTTCTCAAGGGCAGAAAACCAAGGTGGCACTTGCGAGGGCCCTAATTCACCAACCGAAAACATTGATGTTGGATGAGCCCACCAACGGACTGGATGTGATGGCTACGCGCAGTTTGCGAAAAATTATCAGGCGACTTCGAGATGAAGGCCACTGCATCTTATTTTCCAGCCATATCATGCAGGAAATTGCTGCTCTATGCGATCACGTCGCCATCATATCGGACGGCACTATCGCTATGGCCGATAGCTTACAATCCATTCACGCCCGCACCGGCCAGTCAAATCTGGAAGATGCGTTCGTAATTGCTATTGGCGAAAAACTGGAGGAATTCCAGTGAGACAGTTGTGGGTTGTCACGCTTAAAGAAATCAAGGATAACTTGCGCGATCGACGTGCTTTTTTCTTTGCTCTCATTTATGGGCCGGTACTCATGCCGTTGATGCTGGTAGGGCCGATGGTACTGGGTGCAAAAAAAAGCTTTATTAATTATGATGTAACAACCCCGCTCTACGTGGTGGGTGCAGATTATGCTCCCAATCTCGTGCAGCACTTAAAAAAACATAATCTTAAAGCCATCCCGGCGCCCGAAAATTTTAAAGCGAAAATTCAGGACGACGAAATTGATGTTGTGCTTGAAATTACCCCTGAGTATGGCGAACGTTTACGGGAGGGAAAGCGCAGTCCGCTGGTGTTGTATGTCAATCATTCCAGCAAAGATTCGCAAAAAGCCGCTACACAAGTTCGCAGTATTATTAATAGTTACAGCTATCAAATGGGTTATTGGCGCCTCCAGGCCCGAGGTATTGATGCAGAATTGAATAGCGCTATTAACCTGATCGAACAGGATCTTTCAAGCGAAGGTTTGAGTGGCATGGTGTTCGGCTTCATCATGTACTTTTTAATGTTATTTACCATGATGACAGGCGGCTTTTATTTGGCGGTGGATATCACTGCAGGCGAGCGGGAGCGTAATTCTCTGGAGCCCTTGCTTTCATTGCCCATGAGTCGCAATCTTTTGGTGTTGGGTAAATACTTCGCCGTCCTTTCATTTGTACTTGCTTCCGGAACCATGTCTGCTGTGAGTTTGTACCTTATATTTAAATTCTTGCCGTTTGAGGAGCTCACACTTGTCATTAATGTTAATGGTATAACTTTGTTAAAAGCTTACCTGATCGCTTTTCCTTGTGCATTTTTAGTCGCCAGCTTGCTGATTGCTACGTCAGCATTTACCCGCAGTGCCAAAGAAGCGCAAACCTATATTGGTATACTGTATGTATTGCCCATGGTACCGATGTTGATTGGGCAATTTGCCGATGTTAAAGCCACAGGTGCCACGCTATTTATTCCTCTTTTCAGTCAGTACACACTTATCGATAAAGTGGTAAAGGGAGAAAGTTTTGTCATGCAGGATATATTATCCTCCACGGGAGGGGCTCTCTTGCTGGCATTAATTCTATTGGGAATAGCGTTTCAGCTATATAATCGCGAGCGAATTTTAGCGAATTAAATTCGCAATTTTTTCGCAAAAAAGTAAATTAATCGTAAGAGGCGAAATTTTTACCCAGTTATTATTCCCTCAAATAAAAAGCCCGGCGTTATATGCGCCGGGTCTTTTAATAGACATTCCAAATCTTGGATTATTCCTGTTAGAGAGAGAGTTGGAACATCAACCACACTTTTTGCGTGTCTGTGGCATGTTTGTCTGCACTGTAATCAGCAAACTTACCAACGAGTTTCATTTGCTTGTTAATGGGATAAACTGCAACAAAATCCAATTCAGTGCCCAGGTCGCGACTTCCGAAATCACTGGTAAAGGAGTGATAGAACAAATCTAATTTAACGGGGCCCGCTTTTACACCTGCGCCCGCATAGGCATCCTGAATACCGTCGTTGGGTGTGCCGAGGAATTTATCGGCCCAACCTTGCCATTTATGCAAAGTTGCCAAGGGCGTTTGGAAACCTTTTTTACCTTCATCACTGCCCAATACTTCATAACCCAATTTAAAATTAAACAGTCCGACTTTAACGCCAGCATCTAGCGAGTAATAATCAGCTTCATACTTAACTGGGTTATCGCCGGCATCTTCCTGCACGGCATAGCTTGCACCCACTGCAACCGGGCCAAACTTTCCAGCATACTTAACACCCAAAGTGTTGTTAGATGCTGCGGCAGCATTTTCGAAGTCCATGGTGTAGTAGAAAACAGATACCTTGTGAGATTCGGTAAAGCTATAGGAGCCGTTCAACAAGCCAATGTCGCCGCGCCAATCAGCGGCTTGTACTGCTGAACCATTTGGTCCAAAAATGCGATTAACATTGACAATATAACTCGCATCCAAATTAAAGCTGCCCGCCTTATACATGGCCCTTGCACCATCATAAGTCTGCTCGTTTTGACGCCAGCCGACACCTCCCACAAAACGTTGATCGTCCAGTAGAATGCGTTGCCGACCGCCAATCGCGGTAAATCCGCCGGACTTAATTTGCATGTAAGCCTGGTTTAAATCGGTGCCTTTTGGGTCCGCAACAATGGGGTAATCTGTTTTGCCATTTGTCGTACTGTTGTAATTATCCGGGCCGATCGGTCGTGAATCATCCATTTCCAATTTAAAAGAAACTGCACCCAATTGGCCGGTTTCTACCGTTAAACGGGTACGTAATGTACTGGCCTCTGCAGTTTCATTGAGGCCATCCTGGTCGACGCCCTCGTAGCGGTAGCGTAAATCAACATTGGTTTTGCCATCTTTTATCAATGTTTCAAGCGCAGAACTTGCCAATACTGGTGTAGCCATTGTTGCCAGCGCGCTGGCGGCAAATAGAGTTAGCTTAGATTTCATGGATGTTTCCTTAATGTCTCTAATGTCATGGTGTGCTTCGTATAAATTGAATCGCTTCCCCCAAGAAAGCGCACAGCCAGCAACGGCCCTTTGTGGTGCATGGTAGGCCGATTAGGATCTACCGCTGTTGGAAAGTAACCGGGCTGGGCTGGCGGCTGGGAAAATGCACAATGTGTACCCGAATTCATTTCGTGAATGTCTCAAGCTTGGTGCATTTCCCCCAGTGACACCTATTTTTTTAAAACGACGCGTTTTGTTCAGAATTGGGTTTATAATTTTTTCAGTGATAAATTTATTATGAATTTCAAAGATTTAAGAGTTTTTATTAGGATCTATCTGTGAGTCAGTTGACGGAGGAGAAGACGTTGCGTAAGGACTGCTGACATTGCTAAAAATTTAGGTCTTTCTGCTTATGTAACGGCTAAATGAGCATTTTAGTTTTATTCGATTATGTATCAAAATAGAGCTTTATGGTAAATATATAGTGCAAATATAAAAATGCAGCTTCAAAATAATACGTCCATATTGGGGCGTTTATTGAAAATAAGATAAAGTAGTGCGCATCGTCGCGCACCACACCGAGGCGGTTTTACGACTATTTTTGACTAAAATATGTTCTGACAGATGTGGGTGGTACAAAAAATCACCAACAATCGCCGCTACCTGATGCCGATTCCACGCCCCGGTGTGTTATTGAAAGGGTTCCGCAACTTGAGTCGTTCGTTTGGTTGTTTTGCGGCGTAGCCTGAGCAGTGAAAGATGAATTCGTTGGAGCGGAGAGGCTGATTTGATAAATCGAACCGGCACTGGCTGCCAAGCTGTTACCGCTGTTATCGATAAAATAAGGGTTAGCCGGAAATCCCAAATCGGTTAAATCTGTAGCGTAGGCTTTGTTGTTTACAAAATATTGCTCCTGCCTCGCAATTAGCGTTAATAGCTCAGTTTTCCCAACCCCGCGGTTACTTTTTAAGACGCTATTTTGATAGCTGGGCACCGCAACTGCTGCGAGAACCGCAACAATCACGACAACGATCATTAGTTCTATCAAAGAGAAGCCACGGTTTGCGATTATTGCAGAGCTGTTCATCGTGTTTAATGTTCCAACAAAAGTTACAGTGAGTCGGTTCCGGATTCGTGCCAGTACAGCAACCACATAGATCGGTCGCCCACCTGCAACAGGTTTTCGTTTCCTGTAAATGGGGCATCTGCTGGTAAATCGGGTATGCCGGTACCGGGTAATAAAATCATGTCGCCATTTAAGGGAATGGGAGAGGCCGGAATACCCGGGCCTACGTCCATTTGCCGTGAATTACTGTACGACTCAGAACCATCAGCAAGATTCAAAATATACAAATTACCGTTACCTTCTCGTGGTGCACAGGAACTACCGCCACTGGCGTAAGGGGTGTAACTCGTAAAGAAGATTGCGCCGCTACTTACCAGAGGGGAAGACAAGCCTTTTTCACCGGTTTCAGTTAGTCGTAATTTCCAACCATAATCATAGGTCAAGGCACTGCAGGTGGTGGAGCAACTGGTGACATCTGTGAGCTGTGACGCACTAACCGAGCTGCTATTGGGGTTACCGGAAACCACATTTTTATCTTTTACCAGGAAAAGGTGATTTTGATCGACTGTTTCCAGCGGGTTGGCGCGATCGCCAGAAGCGATAATGACTGCATCGTAATAGCCATTGCTATCCCGGGTTTGCACCACGTCAGGTGCGTGAAAGAAACGCATATCAGTCGACTCCGCAGAATCTGCCAGGCGGGCAAGAACCGAGACTTCCCAATTATCGCGTCGGAAATTCGTGTCACTTGCGTCGTTACCTTCGGGCAAATCGATTCGCCAGACCTGTCCACCGAGATCGCCTACATAAGCTCGGTCGATTACGCCATTGCCGTTTCCATCAAGTGTGGTGATTGATGAGGGAATGCTGTAGCGCATAGACGAGTGGTTGTAGCGTGTATTACTCACTGCGCCGCTTGTGGTTCCGTATTTCGCTTTCCAAATTAATGCCCCGGTGTCGGCATTAACGATGTATATTGCATTGCCCTCTGTGTCGGTACCACGATTGCCGTCAGCATCTGTAAGGGTGGAATCTTTGTTCGTGTCGTAGCCGCCGGCAAAAATCAATGCATCTACCGTGTTGCCTCCGTAGCGTACTTTAGCTACACGGGGTGTCGAGAAGGTATAACCCAACTCATCGAATGAAGCGCCAGAAGTTTTAGTTATTTTCCACTTGAACGAGGGGTCGGCGCTTGGATTGCTCGCATCAAGTGCGTAAATCGATTTGCCACCGCGTCGCATTGCGAAATATACATAGACAGTTTCGCCGGATTCGATTGTGCCGTCGGCATCAACATCGTTAACAAAGGCTACAGGCTCGCCATCTACACCGTAGAGATGATCCGTAGTGGTATTTTCACGGAGTAATTTAAAATTCGGTAAAACTTCACGAGGGATAAAACCAAACAATTCCTTACCCGATTGTGCTCCGCCACTCGTGGTATTTTCAAAGACGTGGAAAACGCCATCGTTAGTGCCCATAAAAAGGCGAATATTTGGATTGGTTTCAGAATAGCCCGATGTTGCACCGTAGTTTATGGTAAGTGGGCGTGAGTGGATGGCGTCACCCAAAATCCAGCTACGCGCTTCGGCGCGATCGCCATCGCCATCGTCGTCGTCAATATCCATACCCCGCGCCCAAGCAATAATTTTTTTGGCTTCGGTTGTTGATGCTGCGCCTAATTCAGTTAGGGTGCTTATTGCAAGGGCATCGCTAATATCGAAACTTTCAAGCGTGGTTCCGATGATCGGTTCAAGATACAACTTGCGTGTGGTGCTGCTGGAAGCGACTCCAATACTCCCACCGTTGTAACCCGGAATATTTTGACCTGCTCCACCTCGATTCACAGAACGTCCATCACGATCGGTCACTTCGTTTTCAGTAGGATCTGCCGGTGGCAGTGCAGCGGAGTCTGTCCAAAAAGTTAGTGCTTCGTATTTTATACGACCATCTTCGTTGCTAAAGGCCTCTGCACCGAGGGCATCCACGATTTGATCGGGCAGGCCATCGGCATCACTATCGTGGAGTTTTAGTTTTTTAAGATTGCCATTCCAGCGCGCAGTTGCGTTGGCTTCGAACAGTGCAATATAAAAATCATCGAGAATTTGAATGCGGTTAAAAACGTTCACAGGAATCGATGCCGCAACGAATGTGGTACTCACGCTCAAAGCTTCTACAAAGGCGGCTTCTAATTTGGTTTGTACATCGAAGAGTGAAGCGCTGTTGCCACCGACATTCATGTATTGGTCGTCGGTGCCGGCGGCAATGGCCCAATCATCGGTGAACGTTGCCGCAGATCCCATTTGGATATACCAGGTTTTTAAAGTCTGATCACCTGGAACATTGGTGAGTACGTCGTTGTTACTGAGATAGCCTACCATCTCCTCATAGCTAGTCGCGCCACCCATGGTGGTGCTTATCAACGAATCCAAATCACCATCGGAGCCACCGGTGTTACCGGAGGTGGCGTATACTTCATAGAGGTTGGTGCATTCCCAATTACTTGGGTTTGTAGCGAAAGGCGAATTATAGGAATTTCCAGAAATAATGGAGCTGTCGTAGTCGGGCGTGGAAGTGCCCTGGAAATTTTGGTTGGTACTTTTACCATTAATCACAGAAAGTCCGTTCACATAGCGATACCATTCCATGTGCGTTTCTTTGGGTGAGGTTTCGTGATAGTCATTTCCCTGACTCGGTAGGGGAATCGAATTAATAATATTAATTAAATCGGCTTTTGCACCGTTGGTATCATTGTCTTCAAAGAGTTCGTAACCGCGCAGAATAGTACCGCCGTCGGTGTTGTTGGGTATCATTAATCCAACATATATACCGTTGAATTTATCAAATACGGTTTTTAACACTGCAGCGAGGGCTTGCATGTTAGTGGCTTTGTTTCCAACCCCAGCAACCGATTCCACTGCGGCAAGTAAATCCGGGTGTTCTGCTAGCACATTCGGACAAGAACTACCGCCATTCGCTGAACAATAGGTTGCACTTAAATCTGAGCGGTAGTCCATCATGAACATCAAATAAGGCGCTGAACCGGCGACGCTGGTATTTAAATAAATGTCAGTGTCATCTGCTTTTACAAGCGAGAAGGGTGTAACCAACATTGAGGATAGAGCCAAGGCCTGCGCAAAACGTGGATAATGAAATTTCATAACTACTACCTCTTACACCCTTAAACTACTGAGCCGATGCAGCGATTTTAACGCCGACACCCTGTACAACCTTGTGATGGCCTAAACCTGCATCGCGACCATCGTATTCGGCTAAAACCTCGAATGTCGCTATATGGTAGCTTGAGGCACTATCCGCTTTATCTTGTGATTGCCGCATGGGTAAGGTGCGAGTCAAGGGGCCTTTACGAACCATGTAGAAATCGAGCGATACACTGCTGGGAGCTGCTGATGTAATTGCTGATGAAATGGCAATAGCATTTGAATTGCAATTAGATTGCACGGTTACTGCAGGGCACACTTTATAACCCACATCACCAGCCACCACAAAATTATTGGCATCTGCAGTAATCGCATTAATGACGGCCTCGGTGGTCTGAAAGGCTTCTTCCTTGAATTGCGAATTACTTACCATTTTTACTTCCAATACACCGGTACGCATCACTGTGGAGGCGATAATGCCGGTAAGCAACATAATGGCGAGTGCAAAAATTAATACAGCACCGCTTTGTTTGTTCATACTTTGAATTGCGTTTTTCATAATTATCCCAATTTTGTGTTGCGCAATTTTACTGTGGTGGAAAAAACCTTGCGCATATATCTGTCACCAAAAGCCGCGACTTGTTTTACGCCCAATCGGTAAGCTTTATCATTGGTGTAACCGCCAACGGGATTTATGCTGCGCGCCAACAAGTACAGGCGCACTGCCTTGGCATTCTGGAAATCTGCAGCCGTTGGCGTTGCCTTGTATTGATCCACCACACCATCGTCATCGTTGTCGATACCAAGTTCGATTTGGATATCTTCAATGCCTTCAATCAAGCAGCGGCTGGTCATGTTAGATTCCACAAGTGATGCTGTGCAGAGGGTTGGAATATTATCGCCGGCGGTGATGGAGTAATCGCGGATATAAAAAATATTGGTGTAAAATTGCCAGTAGTCGAAGGTAGATCCGGCGGTTTGTTCTGCGCTGGGAATGGCGCCGGTTAGATAACTCCAGGAATAGGTGGTGTAATCAAATTTCTTTAGGTACCACTGGTTAGTGGTTGCGGTATTAATGAGGGAACCATTTTCAAGCGTTGGCGCATCGGAGGTACGCTTGATGGCGATAAGGTCGGTAGTGTCGACAATTTCACTTGTATCAATACAATTAAATTCTGTACCGATTAAACTCACCAATGCGCTGCCGGTGGTAGCGTTATTAATAATTTCCAGAGGATTATTTAGATCTAAAGCCCAATCAGTGCCGGAGTTATCACAGTCAGTGGTGACCGTGGCAGCAAACAATTCTGAGGTATCATTAATTCCTGCAAAAAAACCGCTGAGGGAAATTTCTCGTTTAAGATAATCCAAGGCGAAACGGGCGTTTTCCTGTAGTCGTGCCATCTCTTCGTCTTGCATATAGCTGCGTTTACTCTCGACGTACATAGTTACCGCCGCGCCGGAAATAATTACGCCCAACGCCAGCGACACCATAAGTTCAACTAGCGTAAAACCTTGTTGTTTTTTTGAGAGGTACGGGCAAGTCCAATTTTTATTCACGTTACACGTCCTCGATAAACGTCGTAATGGCGATTAATTGGCGTTGATCGTCGTTGTTGCCGTAAAGCCCTGCTCCGCAGGTGTTTCCCGGACTCGGGTTAGATGCGGACTGGTAGCCTTTCCAGGCAACGGTAACGGTCACTACGCCGTTATTGTTGGTTATACAACCACGCGGAGTCACGAGGCCGCCGGCAAGTGTTTCCTGACCGCCGTTGTTGGTGTATTCGCCAGCGCCGTCGAGAGCGCGTTCCCATTCCCAGAGATCTCGCGCTGCCATTTGCGCGGGCGTGCAGCTCGCTGTTGTGCAATTGGGTGAGGGTTCTGTGGAAATTGAAGATTCACCGACCGTTGCAACATAACTCGCAAGAGCACCGGGGTTACTTCTCATGCGTTCAACGATATCACGCACTAAGCCAGTAGCAATCGAGCGTTGCAATGCATCGTACCCAATACGCTTTCCTGATGCTTGCGTTGAAAGCAATCCGATAGCGCCTACTGAAACAATTAGCAAGGCAATCAAAACTTCAATCATGCCGATGCCTTTCTGTTTTTTACGTGCTGTTATGGGCATGACACAACCTCGCTACTAACACGCGCGCGACCGGTCATACTCAAAACCACGTTATAACTGTGATCGGTATCCTCCGATGGTGGGCAGAGTTTCATGCTGCCAGTACTATTGGTAGTGCCGTTGGCCCTGAATGAAACAACATTATTTAGGGGTGATGCCGCGCGTAAGGTAAAACCAGTATGGAGGGCGCCTTTGCTGGTGATGAGCTCCTCACTCGCGTCAAAAGTACCGTCATCGTCTGCATCGATATATAGCAGCCATCCTTGCTCCCAGTTTCCTGAGGTAGTGCAGGCAGATCTGTCGGCGCTTTTACAAATCACCGCGGGTTGGTTGCGGCTAATCGCCTCACTGCGAGCAGTGAGCAGAGTGCTGTAAATTGCGTTTAACTGAGCTTCGGTACGGTTGCGTTCTATCATTACTTGCATGGAAGGCGAAGCAATACCAACGAGGATGCCGACAACGAAAAGCACCATCATCAACTCAATAATTGTAAAGCCGGTTTGTGATATATTTTTCATACTTTGGTTTTAGCATAGGGCGTTGCAGGAACCTAATACCTTGGATAAACGGTGATTTTTCAGTAGGTGAACGGTAATAGCGCGCCAACAACCATAATTCGATGGAAGAAACACGTTAGTATTTGTTAAAAGAGGCTATTAAAACTAAGGCCAGATGCATGAATTATAGTTTGTCAAATGTGCTTCTGTGTCTTATCGGCAGTGCGTAAAAATATTTCAGTCTTAATTTTTTTTTATCAATAACGAAACCGTAGCGTTAACAATAAAAATAGGATGTTTTTTTTTTAACTAGAAAATAAAAGTATAAAAAGGGGAGTTTTTGATTAGCAAATAGCCTGTGGGTAGAGGCGACGCAGTCAACAAAAATTACTCGGAGTATAAATTTTGAGATCTGGTTCAAATTTTAGTTAGAGTAAGTACACCCAGGAATATTTTTGTTTATTTGGCACAGCATAAACAGAAATTAATTCAAGCTCTTTTATTGTTACTTGAATATCTGAGAGTACATTGAGGCTTGGGGATCCGCACTGACTCATGAAATAACACTTGTTGCCACACCATTCAGCTAAATGGCATATGGCGCCTTATTCCTTTTTAGATAAAATTCGATCAAATTTACCAAAAATAATTATAAAAGCGCTTTGGACTTATTCCGTTAGTGCCCTGATTCTGCCGTTAATCTCCTCTAGATTGGTGATCTACCTACCTGTTGCTAAGTTACGACTAACTTTCGGAATCCTACATTACATTGAGTTGAAACATGAATTCACCTTCTGTGTCTTTTGAGAACTGCATGGCTTTAACTCGCCAGAGAGGGCTCACCATCATTGAACTGATGGTGGTTATAGCTATAGCCGCAGTGCTCATGACAATAGCGGTTCCCAGTTTTGAAGAGTCGTCCACTAAAAGTGAGATTCGCAAGGGCGTCAATAATTTGCTTTCCGATCTGGCATTTGCCCGCAGTGTTGCTATCACCCGTTCCCAATCAGTGTCTCTCTGTGCAAGTGATACAGCAGGGGCGCAAACCTGCGGGACTGGTGATTGGAATGAGGGTTGGTTGGCTTTTATCGATAGCAATGAAGACGGTGCGCTTAACAATGGTGAGGAGATTGTGCGCATAGGTTCTGCAATCGGGAATCGGGTCGCTATAACGCTTGATAACCAAGTTACCTTCGATTCGAAGGGTATGAATCAAGCGGTTTCACAATTTGTTATTTGTAAAGCCAACGATTCCAGTGCGAGTTACTCACGCGCAGTATTGGTGAACTTGGGGGGGCTGGTAAGAGGTTCCCGCGATACCAATGGTGATGGCATCCACAATGGTGGTGAAGGTGGAGGAAATTTGTCGTGTACCAGCTAAATGGATCACTCAGAAGGACCCAGAGCGGTTTTTCGCTTATTGAGATTCTTATTTCATTTGTGGTGCTTGCCGTAGGTTTATTGGGCGTGGCGTCTATGCAAAAAAAAGGTGTGGAGAGTAACCACAGCGCTTATTTACGTACCCAAGCGGTATCTCTGGCCAGTGATATGGCGAGCCGAATTCGAGCCAACGAAGCAGGTCATCAGGCAGGAAATTACAACCAACCTGTTGCCACCGAGACAAGCAGCTGTCTTTCCACCGGCTGCACCGCAGCACAGTTAGCAGGCAATGACTACTTTGAGTGGTCTCAACAATTGCAGAATGTATTGCCATTAGGGGAGGGCGTTGTTTGTGTGGATTCAACCCCAAATGACGGCACCGGAACTGCGGCCTCTGCATGCGATGGTGTGGGTACAGAACTGGCGATAAAAATATGGTGGGATGCCATGCCGCGAGATGGTGCCCTGGATCAATTGTATGCCGTTGGCGTTGATATTTAATTGGAAGAAGTTATGACGTTACAACGAAAGCAAATCATGGGTTTGACTCTGGTTGAAATGCTGGTTGCCATGGCCGTGGGCGGCATTATTCTAGCCGGCGGTGTCGCGGTTTACGGCGACCAAGTACAAAGTTCTCGACGGCTTGCCGCCTATTCCCAACTGCAGGAATCTGGCCGTGTTGCTTTGGATATTATCGAACGCGACTTACGTATGGCTGGTTTTAAAGGGTGTTTTAGTACTAACACAGAATTGAATATTGTAATAGAAAATCCGCCTGCAACTTTTCAGCCGAAAACCGCTATACAAGGTTGGGAAGCTTCAAATACCGATTTTGGCAACGCCATTGACAATGTTGGTTCTTCAACCCCTGTGGCCGATTTACAGGGCGGTCCCTGGTCATCTGCTGCTGGGAATAGTATTGATAATTTGCAAGCAATTACAACTTCAGATGTCTTACGTGTTTGGACTGCTGGTGACGAAGATATTGCAGTTAGCGATATTGAATTCTCTGGCTATTTTCATGCAGATATCCCGAATGGTTACAGCGTGGAACAAGGGGGGATTTATATCCTCGGTGATTGTGAAAACGCGGATATTGTTCAGGTGTGTGAAACGAGCAGCAGTGGCAGTGTAACTGAACTTGGTTTCACTAGTGCGTGCTCTCCGGGTAATGGTAATAACGCCCTATTCACAACTAGTAGAGGAGCTTCGATCACGCAATTATTGGGAACGACTTATTTAGTTAGCAAGCTAAACGGTGATTCCACTAATCCTCCAGCACTTTTCCGAGCTCGACTAACCACGAGTGGCGCTGTAATGGGAAATCCTCAGGAACTGGTACAAGGCGTGGAAAGTATGCAAATACTTTATGGCGAAAATCTGAATAATGACAATTTAAAAAGCGTAGATGTTTATGTACCCGCTGATGAAGTGCATGATTGGCTGAATGTTATCAGCGTTCGAATTTCTATACTCCTTCAAAGCGTCGATACAAAACTTGCAGAGGGAGTTGTACCTTATACCTTTAATGGCGTTACCTATGATGGGATTGGTGGCAATCCTTTACCAAGCGATAGTCGCTTACGCAGAGTATTTACACGTACCATCACTTTGCGAAATAGAACATTGGGAACTTAAAACTATGCTTGACTGTTTAGGAGCAAAACAAAATGGTGCAACATTGGCGGTCACCCTCGTTTTGTTGTTGATTGTTTCTGTGCTTGGGATTTCCGCCGTGCAGATGTCCTTGGTTGAAGAAAAAATGTCAGGCAACTTACGGGATAAGCATATTGCCTTCGAGGCTGCAGAAACTGCGTTGATTCGTGCTGAAGCTACGCTTGATGAAATTCTCGAGTACAGTACTCCAACTTATGATGGCTCTTCGGGTATTTGGATATACGGGGGCCCCGGCGGGATAAATTGGTGGATTGCTAACAGCGATAGTTGGTGGGTGGCTAACAGCGAGTCGGTTGTGCCCAATTCCCTGCAATCCTCTGCTCCTCAGTACATTGTTGAAGAGCGAGCCGTCTCCCAGAGGGGAGAAGATTTGAAAGTTGGTAATGGTGAAATTCCTCAAGCCAGGTATTACTACCAGATAACCGCTCGTGGATATGGCGGTAGCAGCGATACCCGCGTGCATTTGCGTACAACTTATATTAAGCGTTATGACTGAAGTAGTAACGGAAGTAAAATTTTGTGGTGGACAGAATCATGCTATTTATACGATCTCTTTATAAATTGTCGCTTAGCTTTATTGTTTCAGGCTCATTAACTTGGCACGTTCAGTCGGCGCCACTTCAACTCGCAGATGAACCGCTGTTTTTGGGGGGGGCAGATCCCAATGTGTTTTTCGAATTGGACGATTCTGGTTCGATGGATTTCGCTATTTTAACTGTGTCACATTACGAAGCATGCCAATATGACAAAGATGCTCCAGATGCAGAAGGAGATGATGATTGCCGATCTCAGCCCAAACAAAATGGCCTTTGGAACACTTATGGTACAGCATGGAAGTGGAGTAATTATCAAAGTAGGTGGGTGATTGACTATCAGGGTTATTTTGAATATCACTACATGTTTCATAACAGCGATAACAAGTATTGGGGTTGTCGCGGGCGAGGAATAGTTGAAACTTGTGGTGGATTCGAAAATGTCTATAAGTACGATTGGCGCGGTGGATCATCCGATTTTAATGTACTTTTTTACAACCCAAAAGCGGATTATGGACCATGGGCAGGCACCGGGCTTGGCAATACGTCTTTCTCGGCTGCTCGCAGTAATCCCCAACCTGCAGTTGCTGCGGTAACAGCGCAGGCTCAAACCACCACGCAATATGCCGTTCCTGCTCAGGACGCCAGAGCTGCAACGAGCGGTTATTCTTATACTAAAAACCTCACAGGTTTTATTTATCATGTGTGGGATGACTCTCATGGCTTCACCGGTGATTACCCCCGACGCGGCAATAATTTAAATCGTAGTGAAGGGGAAAATGGTAAAGTAGACCTATGGGACAACTTTTACCGCTACACGGTGGATGCTGCGAGTGTAACCAGAGAAAAGGTTGTTTGGGATGTTGAAACCTCCGGGGACGACAAAGGTAAATTAACAGCTGAAGTTACCGAAACCATAACATTCACGGGAGCTGAACCTAACCCTCCGCTCGGGCAGCCATCGCGAACAGTTGCGGAAATTCAGCAGAATGTGGCCAATTGGTACAGTTATGCAAGGCGTCGGGCTTTTGTTGCCAAAGGAGCCATCGGCGCTGTAGTGGCAAGTAATACTTCGTTCCGTTTTGGTTTAACAGTGCTAAACAATGATGAAGATTTGTTTCATGAAATGCCTTCTGCAGATATTAAAAATTATCAGGGATACAACACCCAAATGTTGAACGATTTGTACAGTTTCCCGCAACCTGATGCAGGAACGCCTTTACGTCTCGGTTTAAAAAATGCGGGGGAATATTTCAAGGGCAATGTTTCAGATGGTAACGGTGGTAGAAGACCGAGTCCAATAATCGAAAGCTGTCAACAAAACTTTACAGTGCTCTTTACCGACGGTTACTGGAATAAAGCAGACCCGGGAATCGGTAATGAAGATGGGGACCCGTTTGGTGGTGGGGGGAGTGGTACAGTATCGGATGTTGCTTATTACTATTACAAACATGATTTAGACAACGATGCCACTAATAATAATGTTATACCAAATGACACTGATCCTGCTACCTATCAGCACATGGTTACATTTCCGGTTGCGTTTGGGTTAACTGGTACACTCGAAGATACCGATAGCGATGGATGGCCAAATCCAGTTCTTTCAATTAGTTCCACTTGGGGGGGGGATCCAAGCGGCACTGCAGACAAACCTGAAAAAATAGATGATTTATGGCATGCCGCTTATAACAGTAAAGGGGAGTTTGTTTCTGCTAAAACACCTGAAGACGTAGTGGATTCACTCGTCGATGCTCTAAGCGAAATATCCAGTCGTGATTCCTCTTCGGCGTCGGTGGCCACCAGTACAGGGCAGATTTCTTCGGATACTGCTATTTTTCAGGCTCAGTTTAATAGTGGTGATTGGTCAGGACAATTGTACTCCTACTCGTTAAATGCCGACAGGACTGTGAATCAAACAACGCCTAATTGGCAGGCTAGTGATGTACTGGACGCGCAGAATCCCAATACTGGAAGAACTATTATTTCCTACAATGGCTCTCGAGGTATTCCTTTTCGTTTTCCCGCTAACTATCGGAGCCCTGTTGCAGCGACAGAAATGGGTAGCGCTATGATTTCCGAGTTGTTGTCTTCCGCCCCATTTCTTATCAATACAACGGATTCAATCGAAATCTCAGAAAATCAGGCATACGGTACGGCTCTGGTAAATTATTTGCGTGGAGATAGAACTAATGAAGGGGTTTCATCAACAGATTTTCGAGCTAGAGGCTCCGTGCTTGGTGATATTATTTCTTCAGACCCAAAATATGTAAGCGCCCCTAGATTGACATACTCGGACGATATTGAGAGCGTAAGTTATGCGGCTTTTCGATCCGCAAATCAAAACAGAATACCTATGGTTTACGTAGGTGCCAACGACGGTATGTTGCATGGGTTTGACGCGACTACGGGCAGAGAACGTTTAGCGTACGTGCCGAAAAGCGTGTATAAAAATTTATACCAGCTTTCCGAGACACCGTACAATCATCGATATTTTGTCGATGCAGCCCCTACAATTGTCGACGCTTTTTACGATAGTGCTTGGCATACTGTACTTGTCGGTGCGTTAGGTGGAGGTGGCCAAGGCCTATTTGCTTTGGACGTAACCAACCCTTCACAATTTTCTGAAGCTTCAGCAAACAACACGGTGTTATGGGAATTTACCGATGCGAATGACGCCGATCTTGGGTATTCTTTCAGTGAGGCATCTATTGCAAAAATGGCTAATGGTGATTGGGTTGCTGTGTTTGGAAACGGATACAACAATACCGAGGTCGATGGCTATGCAAGCGCTACAGGCAGAGCGGTGTTGTTTATCGTCAATATAAAAACCGGTGCCCTTGTTAAAAAAATAGACACGGGTGTAGGCGACACTGCTACACCTAATGGACTGGCAACACCTGCGCTTATTGATATTAATGGGGATTCTGTGGTTGATTATATTTATGCTGGCGATCTGCGTGGGAACATGTGGAAGTTCAATGTACAAAGCCCAATGGTTGCAGATTGGGATGTTGCCTGGACTTCCGGTTCAACCAAACACCCCCTTTTCAATGCAGGACAACCTATAACCACTCAGCCATCAGTGGGGCACCATCAATCGGTGAGAGGACAGCTAGTATATTTTGGAACAGGTAAATACCTTGAATATTCAGATAGAAGCGTGAATAGTCAGCCAACACAGAGTTTCTATGCTATTTGGGATAAAAACGAAACAGACTTAACCAGTGCTGCTGTGGTTCGCAATGATTTATTACAGCAAGAAATTCAGGATGAATTTTCTACGACAATTGGGGGATATTCCTACAATATAAGAACCACGACTAGGAACGCTATCGATTGGAGCGATCACGATGGCTGGTATATTGATCTAGTTAATTATAATGATATTCCAGTTTTTAACAGTGGTGAACGACAGGTAACCGAATCGCTATTGCGTAACGGTAGAATTATTTTTACAACTTTAATCCCTAATGGCGACGCGTGCTCCCCCGGCGGTTCAAGTTGGCTGATGGAGTTGGAAGCATACAGTGGTGCTGGGCTACCAGACATTGACACGCCTTTCGATCTCGATCGTAATAATGTGTTTGATGATGTTGACCATTCCTACAATGTGCCTGGTGTTAACGATATACCACCTAGCGGCGTTGAGTCTAGCAATGGTATTGTTACTACGCCGGGGGTGCTGCGGGATGGAACTCAGGAGAGAAAATATCTTAGTGGTTCCTCGGGTAGTATTGACGATTTAGTCGAAAGTACTGGGGTGCAGTTTTTTGGACGACAATCCTGGCGTGAGCTAGATTGAGGAGGCTGTATCAATGAAATATTTGGTTTTCCTATTTTCACTTAGCGTAGCTTTGTTTAGTCATGCTCAATCCTATACCGGTACGATTGAGCGCATACAACGCAATGGTGAGTTGATTTATATTGATGGTTCTCCTTACAAATTTAGTCATGCCACAATCGTACGTATTAATAAGAAATATGAGAAAGGAATTCATATTCTACGCCCGGGTTTAAGAGTCTCTTATGATATTAAGCAACTCGACAATGGTGTCCGGTTTCTAAGTGTTGTGAATGTGACGCTTTCTAAAGAAGAAGCAGATTCAATTGTCAACGAGTGAGATAACACGAATTTCTATAGCGAAGGCGGCAAAATAATGCACACGCAAAAGGGCTTCAATCTGGTTGAGCTAATGATCGTAATAGTGATTATAGCAATTATTGCCAGCATCGCTATCCCGTCTTACCAAAACAGCGTGCGCAAAGGCAATCGGGCAGAAGGTATAGAAACATTGTTAGATGTGGCTCAACAGCAGGAAATGCTCTACTCGCAAACTAATGCCTACTCCACTAACGCCCGTCCCTTTGCGCCAACTGCGGCAACTGTAACCAGTTCCAATGGTTTATATCTCATCTCGGTCGCGAATGGCGCTTGCGGTTCTACGGCCTGTTTTATAGCTACAGCAACTGCGCAGGGTAGTCAAGCGAGTGATTCCGATTGCTTAACTCTGAGTATCGATAATCTCGGCAATAAAACATCCACCCCGGCGGGTGGTCGCTGTTGGCGTTAATTTTTCGGCATACCGAATTGTGCGAGCTCGGCATTTCGATAGCTGTGATCGCCGGTAATTTCTTTCACGCAAAAATCAGGGAACGAAAACCTTTCGGCATCTGACTCTGAATCAAATTCTGTTTCCATTACTATCAACCCATCAAGTGATCCTCGATATACATCTATATCGCAGGGCTGATTATTGAGTAGCACGCGATGTCTCACCTTTGAAATTCGCTTGTTTTCGGTAAACGGCCACAGCGTGTTAAACATGGCTTCGCTGATCCCATGTTCGCTTTCCTCGCGAACTAAGCCGACTCCGACTTTTGCTGTGAGTGTAAAACCTTTTGAGGATTTACGGATGCGTAAATCTTTGTGGTCATCCAGCTGCAGGTAGCCCTGCATTAATTCTTGCTGGCTTTCAGGGTTTAAATCGCGTGGAAATTCCGCTAGTAAAAATTTCCGCTCTATTTCTTTAGCCATAGGCTATCGGAGGCTCCTGGAAGAGGTTGACAGATTGATGGTCGAATCAGAGCTTAGGTAGGCACTTCGCGCCTGTCAACCACCCGAATCAAGCCCTGTTATATTCGTGGGCAATTTCGTGTAGCATGCTCAGCCATTGTGAAATTGGAATGGAGACACGCAGTCTATGAGCAATGTACAACTTGCACTCAAAGTGAATGCTAACCTGGGAGAGTGCCCCCGCTGGGACGATCAGGCGCAACTTCTTTACTGGGTAGACATCAATAACCAGCAATTGCACCGTTTTGACCCTGTGACCGGGGCGGATGAATTTATACAATTTGAGGAAGAAATAGGCTGTTTCAGCCTTCGCCACAATGACAAAGGTTTTGTGGTGGCTATGCGTTCCGGGTTCCACTTTCTGGATGGTTGGTCGCCGGAATTACGCCCCATTTGTGACCCGGAAGCGGATTTAAAGCAAAATCGCTTTAATGACGGTAGGTGCGATGCCGCAGGCCGACTTATTGCTGGAACCTACTATCCGCCCAAAGATTATGATGGCGCGAATCTCTGGTGTCTTGATACAGATCTGTCTGTAAAAAAACTGGCTGGTGGTCTGCTAACCTCAAACGGTGCCGCATTTAGTCCCGACAATAAAACATTTTATTATTCGGATACTCCCAAACATCAGATTTACCGTTGTACTTATGATCTAGATACTGGCTCAATTGGTGAGGCAGAAATATTTTTTGAGTTCGAAAAAGGCAATGGCAGACCTGATGGTGCTGCGATTGATAGTGAAGGCTTTTATTGGACGGCGCTTTACGAAGGTGGCCGCGTTGTGCGGATAAGTCCTGAAGGTAAAATTGTGGAGGAAATCGCTGTACCGGCGCGCTGCCCCACGATGGTTGCCTTTGGCGATGCTGACCTGAAAACGCTATATATTACAACGGTGGGGAATCGTCCGGAGGAGGAATTAAAGGAGTTTCCGGATTCGGGGTCGATTTTTAAGCTTAGGCTCGAAACTGCTGGGATGGTCGAGTATCGGTTTGGGGTTTAGTATTGCTGATTTTTCTTTGCCTTACTATGACTAATAATTCGTTGGAGCGTCCCCCTATTCACCTGGGAGCGCTCTAAAATCGATCTTCCTTTAAAGCGGAAGGAAGGACTAAGCTCAATAAAAAAACACTGCAAATCACAAACTTACGATAATTGCAAAGAAGTACGCATTCGTGTGTAAAACTAAAAAGGCTTATTAGTAAGCCAAACATATGTGTAAGGCGGTAACACTAAATCTTTATGTAAATCGGTGTATTTGGTACCACTAACTAGATCAACCCAAGTATCTAAACTGATCAAATTGATCGAAGAAAGCGGTATCGAAACTTCGGTATCACTAATATTATTAATACAAAAAATGCTTTGATCTCGTTTCAGGCTTTGCCGCCAAAAACCGAATACCTGTTCTCCCAAATGTAATGTAAATTGAGTTGCGTTGGGGTGAAATGCCGGTTGTTTGATACGAACACTCAACAAGGCTTTCATACCTTCCATAACTCTGCAGTGGTGGCTGTAACCATCATCCAACTTCTCACACAGCTCTTTATAGTCCCATTTGTAGCGATTAATTGTGCGGTTGTGATTGGTTAGGTCTACCCCTTCAATGTAGTTGTTCGTTGCTAAAAAGCTGTGAATATAAATCGCGGGTATACCTTCCAGCGCAAACATGATTGCATGAGCGCAAAGAAAACGTTCTATTTGCCACTTATCTGGGCCTTTCACTGTACCCTGTAGGGCGTCAAACAACGTTACGTTAATTTCATAGGGCTTGGGACGGCCGCCCTCTGCTGAGCGCCACGAAATTCGTGCGCCGAAGTTTTGCATGGCATTTGCCAATTCATCGATTTCCTCTTCGGATAACAAACCTTCAGCGGGGCGTAAGCCAATGCCATCGTGGGAGGCGATAAAGTTCAAATAAAAGGTACCCATTTGAGCCGGGGGCATGCTCATTTGCCACATTTTTAAATGGGTGCTATTACCGCTAATCAAAGCATTTAATAAGAGCGGCGGCAACGAGAAGTTGTACACCGCGTGAGCTTCGTTGGCATTACCAAAATACGAAAGATTTTCGTGGTTAGGTAAATTCGTTTCGGTAATTATAATCGCATCTGGTGAATGGTGTTCTATGAGAGTTCTAAACAATCTTACAAATTCGTGGGTTTTGGGGTGATTGATACAGGGTGTTCCTATTTCTTTCCAGAGAAATGCCACTGCATCTAACCTGAACGTTCTCACTCCCCGGTCCAAATATAACTTGATAATTCTTACCATTTCACAAACAACTTCGATGTTTGCAAAGTTCAAATCAACCTGGTCAGGGCTAAAAGTACACCACACAAAGCGTTTGCCGTTTAGTGTTTCTACCTCGCGCAGCAGTGGCGTGGTGCGGGGTCTGACAACCGCCGAGAGATCGGTATTGGGGTCGGCCTCGATAAAATAGTCAGACCCAGGTGATTTACGTTGTTTGAAATTATCGAACCAACCACTTCGACTGGAGCAGTGGTTGATTACTAAGTCGGCCATTAAATTGTATTCCTTGCCAATGGCCACTATTTGGTCCCACTCACCGAGAGCATCGTTAACGCGGGTGTAATCAATAACTGAAAAACCGTCGTCTGAGCTGTAGGGGAAAAACGGTAAAATATGTACACCGTTAACGACGCCCTTAAGACGTTCGTTTATAAATTTGTGTAGTGTTTCCAGCGGCTCTTCGGATTCGTCATCACTTTTAATGCTGTCACCATAGGTGATCGTGATAATATCTTTTTGGCTCCAGCTGTTTTCATGAATGCCTGGTTTCATACAGCCACCATCGAGCTCCATTATTTCTATGAGACGAAGTGTTAAATCGCTAACATCGTTGCCGGGATAGATAAACGATAAATGGCTTTCTACTAAAAATTTGAGTTCTTTTTGTATTGCATCAGACATGCTTTTCATTCTCTCGTGAATTAAGGAAGCTTTGAAATATAGCGTTGTTTTTCGGGGCTTCCTTAAAAAACTTTAGTTGCTAAACTCTTCCATGTCCTCAGCAACAGCTAAATTGATTTTTTCCAAAATGCCGGGTATTGCACTGATTACCCGGTTCCAGCAGGGCATAAAGGGCTTTTCCATGGGGTTATCCAAGAAATTTGCACCCGCAGCTAAAATGTTTTTAGCAAACATTTCTACGGCCTGTTCCTCTGAATGGATGTCGAGTTTTAGGCCGTTCATGCGCGCATCGTTATCGTAAGTTTCGATAAAGTCGAGGGCGATTCGAAAATAAGTGGCTTTTATAGATCGGAAGGTTTCAGTATTAAAAACCACCCCGTTGGTGGCGAGCTTGCGAAATAGTGCCTTGGAAATATCTATCGACATTTTCGAAAGACCGCGAGCCGCATCTTCTGGAGATAATTCCTGATGTTTGTGATCGTAATTGTCAGCGATATCGACTTGGCAAAGGCGGTTGTTGGCGAAGTTACGGTGTACTTCTGAGAGTACACCAATTTCCAATCCCCAATCGCTGGGAATACGAATATCACTGATAACATCGTGCCTGAAACTAAATTCGCCTGCTAAGGGGTAGCGAAAACTGTCGATATAATCCAAATAGTCATAGTGCCCTAAGGTTTTTTTCAGAGCTCGAATCAATGGAGTAACCAATAAGCGACTCACACGGCCGTGGATTTTTCCACTGGCAACCCGGGCATAATAGCCTTTACAGAATTCGTAATTAAACGCCGGGTTGGCTACAGGGTAAAGCAAACGCGCTAGCATACTGCGGTCATAGGTAACGATATCGCAGTCGTGTAATGCGATAGATTCGCTACCACCACCCGAGAGTATATAGCCGAGACAAAACCACACGTTGCGACCTTTGCCTGGCTCCAGTGGGGCTAAACCCTCTTCCCGTAATTGCTTGTCGACGGCTTGCAGGCGGGGTCCATCATTCCAGAGAAGCTTGAAATTTTGATTGAGCGGTTTAAAAAATTGCAAGGCGTGGCGATACTGTTCTTCATTGGCTTTATCGAGCCCGATAACAATTTCGTTGAGATAATTTACTTTGCTAAGTTCTTTAACGATGTTAGGAAGTGCGTCACCCTCTAGCTCGGAATAAAGTGAAGGTAGTACCAAGCCCATTGGGCGAACTTTGGAAAATTCACGAAGTTCTTCCTCCATGGCTTCAACGGGGCGCTGCTTGAGGTTATGTAGTGTGGTTATGATTCCATTTTGATAAAAGTCTGCCATTGGGTATTTCCTGTTTGACCTGTTACTTCGAAACCCGGGTGATTTGCTGTATGGCTTCTGTCCAACCGTTTGGACCAAAGCCCTGTGTTTTAAGAGTTGAACCCTGGGTAATAAATTCTGGATAGTCATGTACGGGCGAACGCACAGCGACGGCATAGTCTGCAATTTTTAGCATATCAATATCGTTCTGGCTGTCACCCAGAGCGACGATATCAACCGGGACTTTGTGAAGCTTTTCGTAATAAGCTTTAAACCACAAAATGGCGATGCCTTTATTGGTTTCGCCCAGTACATGCGTGAATCGCCCGCCTTTAATAACTTTGAAGTTTCGCGCTTCAAGTGTTGTTTTAAATTGCTCGTAGTTACTGTCGCTATCCTGCCAGATTAGCGGCTCTGAAAAACGCCGTTGCAGCGCTAGTTGTGCATTTTCTTCAGGTAGATTGGTGTATTCGATTAGCTGCTGCAGGGTCATATCCGAAAAGCCAATAAACGTGTAACCCTGTTGCTCTCGTAGTTTATGAATAGCGGCGACGATTGCATCCCGCGTTTCTCCGAAGGTAATTTGCCAGTAATTACCACCATCCTCGAATTCTGAGTGTGCGTGGGGGTATTTTGATTTGGGTAAGTAAAGAGCCGAGCCATTTTCAACAACAAAGGGTTCCTGAATACCGAGCTCGCTCTGTAGTTTTATAACTTCTTCGTAAGTTTTACTGGTGTTGATAATAATTGGTGCACTCAGACTCTCGAGAATTTCCATTCCGGGTTTTGCCGGCTGCCAGTCGTAGGTGTGATGATCTAACAGCGTACCGTCTAGGTCGGTGGACACCATAAGGTGTACCCGACTCTCTGATGCGTTAGTCATGCTCATGCCGTGATTTCATGTGAGTAATTTGGTGGTCGTTGTTCAGTTCAAGCACCCAATCTGCTTGCGCAGGTAGTGTCACCAAGCCATGTTCCGTGAGGCGTTGGTAGTGGCTGATAAATCGTTTCACTTGCTCAGGTGTTAACAGTTTACTGCGCTCTGCTTCACTGGCGTTTACCAAGGAGGCTGATAGTTTTTGCTCTTGCAGCAGGCGCCAATCGTATACGCAGTCGAACGACGGTGCTTTAAGAACGGCAAGCGCATCGAGTTCATCAAATAGGCGTTGATACTCAAGGGAAAGCTGATCATTTACATAACGGCGCCAAAGCCCCTCAGCATCTTCGGTCTCTTCCAGTAGGTTAACAGGCTTGCTGAGCGCTTCCTCGGTTTGCGGTTTTATCCCCACGCACCAACCTTCGAGAATTATGATGCGCACCGGCTCTTTTTGAATGGGCCACTCGGTGTAGGGAGCGCGATCGTCGGTTGCCTTGTTAAAGCGAGGAATGGCGTGGGATTCACCAGCAGCCATGGTTTTGAGGCTTTTAATGGTATTAATAGCGAGCTGCGTGTCGTGGGTACCTGGTACGCCGCGGGTTGCGAATAGTGGATGAATTTGCTGCGAGAGCTGCTTTCTTTGTTCGCGCGTGAGGTAAAAATCATCAATAGAGAGCGACACTGCGGGCAACTGATGTTGATGTTCGAGCAGTATAGTGAGGAAATCTGCGAGGGTGCTTTTGCCGCTGCCTTGCGTGCCTTGCACACCTAAAACCAGGGCTGATTGAGCTTGCTGTGAGAGTTTTGCTACCTCGTTGGCGAGCGGGAGATACCATTGCGAGACTGTCTCTCTAAACCCGCTAGGTAATTGATGCTGTTCAATTGCCACATCAATATAGTCTTGCACCATAATAGAGCTTATCCTTCTGGTGTCGCACCATTACTTTTGGCTTGGTTGTTCTTGTCTGGTGCGAAATTGTGGGCAAACTAATTGGTTTAGCTGCCTTTAACAAGGTAGCAGCAAATTACGCACCAATATTGGTATTTCGAGGAAGGGGGAGGGTGATTACCCGAGAATGGTTTTGACTAAACCACTGACTTTGCCGACGTCGGCACGGCCTTGAACTTTGGGCTTAACTATTGCCATCACTTTGCCCATATCGCGCATGGACTCGGCGCCACTTTCAGCGATGGCGTCTTTGATTATTTGCTCGATTTCTGCATCTGTGAGTGCTGCAGGCAAGAAAGATTGGATTACGTCAATTTCGAAGCTTTCGGCATCTGCCAGCTCCTGGCGCCCGGCAGCTTGATACTGCTCAATGGAATCCCTGCGCTGCTTGATCTGCTTATCGAGTACCGCCAACACCCTTGCATCATCGAGTTCGATGCGTTCGTCGACCTCAATTTTTTTGAATTCAGACATAACGACACGCAAAACACCAAGACGCTGTTTGTCTTTGGCCCGCATGGCATCCTTTACCGCTTGTGAAATGGCGTTTTTTATGTCGCTGGCCATAGTGAGCTCTCAAGCTAGAGGTTGGGTCTGAGAAAATGAGTTTGGCTGAATAGCCAGCAGTGCTCCGAGCGAGCACTGTTGCTGGCTATTTAGTACAGGCGCTGGAACTTACGATTTTCGCGCTGTACTTTTTTAGCGTGACGCTTAACCGCAGCAGCAGCTTTACGCTTACGCACTGAAGTGGGCTTCTCGTAGAATTCGCGGCGACGCACTTCGGCGAGCACACCAGCCTTTTCACACGAGCGCTTGAAGCGACGCAACGCAAAATCGAAGGGTTCGTTTTCTTTCAGCTTTACAGAAGGCATAGATTGACCTGTATTGTTTATCTTTTTGCCCGACGCAAAAAAGCGCCGAACGCTCAAATATTCGGGGTGCGAGATTCTATACAGTTACCGGCCTCGCCGCAAGCTTTAAATGCTTTACGGTCATGGGGTTATGCCTTTACGAGGCACATCTTGTCGAGCTCTCCGTTATTGAAATGCTCGATGTTGTTTAAAGTGACTTCGGCGATGGCCTGCAAGGCCTCGTGGGTGAAAAACGCTTGGTGCCCGGTAATTACCACGTTCTTGAAGGTGGTTAGGCGTGCAAACACATCGTCTTGCAGCACTTGATCGGAGTAGTCTTCGAAGAAAAGATTGGCTTCCTCTTCGTAAACGTCGAGGCCCAAGTAACCCACTTTTCCGCTCTTTAGAGCTTTAATAATGGCTGGAGTGTCAATAAGCCCGCCGCGGCTGGTGTTTATCAACATGACTCCCCTTTTCATTTGTGAGAGTGAATTACTGTTGATGATATGGTAGGTGGAGCGTACCAGCGGGCAGTGCAGCGAGATAATGTCTGATTCCGCCCAGACAGTTTCCAGGGGTACCAGCTCTGCCCCCAGTTCTTTGAGGGCATCGGATGGGAAGGGATCGTAGCAAAGTACCCGGCAACCGAAGCCCTTCATGATACGAATCATAGTTTGACCGATTCGGCCGCCGCCAACGACCGCAACGGTTTTCCCGTTCAGGTCGAAGCCCATCAGGCCACTCAGCGAATAATCGTTTTCGCGTATCCGTGAGAATGCGCGATGAATATTGCGATTGAGGTCGAGAATAAGTGCCACAGCGTGTTCGGCAACCGCATTAGGAGAGTATTCCGGCACACGTGCCACTGGGAGATTGTGATCGGCGCAAGCATCCAGATCAACGTTGTTAAAGCCCGCACAGCGCATCGCGATCAACTTTATGCCATTCTCCGCAAGTTCCTGTGCAACGCTGTTATCAATCACATCATTAACGAAGCAGCAAACGATTTCGAAACCCTTGGTTAACACGGCAGTTTGCTGTGTTAATTGCGGTTCGAAAAAAGTGAAATCCAGTTCGCGGTCCTTATTGGCCTTGTTGAGATGTTCTATGTCATAAGGTTTGGAACTGAATACTGCGACTTTCATGGGGCTACCTCAATCTTGGGGGCGCGTAGTATATCCGATTATTTTCGTGGGTTAACACATCGGCATACAATTAGCAGGTGAGATCAGGGCGCGGATCGTTTAGGCTATGCGCGCCCAGAGTCAGTAGATTAGCACCCGGTTGAGTGTAATTCATGCAGTTGTTTTTTTCATACTTTCCTATAGTTCTCCTTATTTACCTAATGACCAAACGCAATAGCATGCCTTCCTTCAAGGCATTGCCCCTGAGTGCGTTGGTACTTTATTTCATTATGCTGGTGGTGTTTGCTCAAGATCCGAATCGTGTGCATGCAGCAGTTGTGGATGGTTTGCTCACAGCCTGGACACCAGCGCTGATTATTGCCGGTGCGATTTTTTTGTTTCGTACTATGGAGGCAACAGGGGCATTGGCAACCATCCGCGTTTGGCTTAATTCAATATCCGACAATAAAATAGCGCAATTGATGATAGTCGGTTGGGCCTTCCAGTTTCTCATTGAGGGAGCAAGCGGCTTTGGTACCCCTGCAGCGCTGGCTGCACCTGTACTTGTGGGTCTGGGTTTTCCGCCGGTGCGTGTTGCAATCTTATGTCTTATTCTGAACAGTGTACCGGTGTCGTTTGGGGCAGTAGGGACCCCTACGTGGTTTGGCTTTTCTGCTATCGATTTATCCGATATCGAAATTGCAAGTATTGGGTTTAAGTCGGCTCTGATTAATGCGGTGTCGGCGTACGTAGTGGTTTTTGTCGCACTCGCGTTTATTGTGAAAGTATCTGATCTGCGCAAGAATGCAGTTTTTATTGTATTAAGCATCACTACTTGTGTATTGCCCTATGTTGCAATTGCCCTCGTGAGTTACGAATTTCCAGCGCTTATCGGTGGTTTTATAGGTTTGTTACTCACCATCGCGATTGCCCACTTCGGTTGGGGGCTCTCACGTGATCCGATAATCATTAGCGCAGCTTCATCCGGTGAGCCTTCACAACAAAAACATGTGCCCCTAAAGGATCTATTGCAAGCGAGTTTTCCATTGTGGGGTACGGTGTTGCTGCTGGTACTAACCCGCATACCGCAATTGGGAATTAAAGGTTTATTGCTGCTTAATGAGCCGGCGTGGTCGCTTGAGCTGGGGAGTCTTGGGGTATTTTCCGTTAGCGCTTCGCTGGTGGTATCACTCAGTAATATTTTTGGAACGGATGAATCCTGGAGTCATAGCGTGTTGTATGTGCCTTCGCTGATTCCTTTTGGCGTGATAGCGCTGGCTACATTGCAACTTTTTCGTTGTAGAAAAACCAAGCTGGTGGTGCACGAAACTGCGGTTCAAATGCAAAAGCCGATATTCGCGCTGCTTGGGGCGTTGGTTTTTGTGAGTTTAATGATGTTGGGTAAAGAGAGCTCTGCTGTTGCTCTCATCGGCAAAAGTCTTGCGCAGTTAACGGGTGGTTTATGGCAATTTTTTGCGCCTTTCCTGGGAGCCCTGGGCTCTTTCTTCTCCGGGTCTAATACCATTTCAAACCTAACTTTTGGCGGTATTCAAGATTCCATCGCGCTGGACTTGGATCTGAATCGCACCACAATTCTCGCTCTGCAGTCGGTGGGTGGAGCCATGGGGAATATGGTGTGTATTAATAACATTGTCGCTGTTGCGTCAGTTTTGGCATTGGGTGATAAAGAAGGTTACATCCTCAAACGAACCGTGTTGGCCATGCTCGCATATGGTATCGTTGCGGGTGTTCTCGGACTGGTTATTTAAAGCGATGCGCGTACTTGGAATTGAAACATCTTGCGACGAGACCGGCGTCGCAATATACGACAGTGAGCTCGGTTTACTCGGACACGAACTATACAGCCAAATTGATGTACATGCTGAATATGGCGGTGTGGTGCCAGAACTCGCCTCGCGGGATCACATTCGCAAGCTACTGCCGCTTATTGACGATATTCTTGTTAGCACCGATTCTACCAATTGTATTGATGCCGTGGCTTATACCAGCGGACCCGGTCTGATAGGCGCGTTGTTGGTGGGCGGTTGCGTGGGGCGCTCACTCGCTTATGCTTGGGGTGTACCGGCGATTGGCGTGCATCATATGGAAGGTCATTTACTCGCGCCTCTATTGGAAGCAAAGCCTCCTCAATTTCCGTTCGTGGCACTGTTGGTGAGCGGCGGCCACACACAACTCGTAGATGTGGAAGGCATTGGGCGCTATCGTATGCTGGGTGAGTCCCTGGACGATGCTGCTGGTGAAGCATTCGACAAAGCGGCAAAAATGATGGACCTGGATTACCCCGGTGGCCCCCATATCGCGAAACTGGCAACTCTGGGTGAGCCCGGCCGCTTCGAATTTCCCCGTCCTATGACAGATCGCCCCGGCTTGGATTTTAGTTTTAGCGGCCTTAAAACTTTTACGCTAAATACTGTAAGCGAGCATGCGCAGCCTGATGGCTTGCCCGACGAACAAACCTGTGCAGATATCGCACACGCCTTTCAGGAGGCGGTCGTAGACACTTTGGTTATTAAATGTCGCCGGGCGTTGCAGCAGTGCGGTCGTCAAACCCTGATCATTGCCGGCGGTGTATCTGCCAATGATCGCTTGCGCGAAAAGCTCGAGACTGCGCTCGCTAAAATTCAGTGTTCGGTGTTTTACGCGCGTCACGAATTCTGCACCGACAACGGCGCTATGATTGCTTTTGCCGGCTGTCAGCGTTTGTTGGCTGGTCAAACTTCTGAGCTTTCGGTTGATGTTTTCCCTCGCTGGCCGCTTGATTCATTACCTGCTCTCTAATAACTGCAAACCAAATGGATATAGTCTTCATTAACGACCTACGTATTAATACCATCATTGGTATATACGATTGGGAGCGCGAAGTGCGGCAAACGGTAAGTTTCGATCTCGAAATGGCACACGATATCAGTAAGGCCGCACAAACAGATAACATCGAATTTGCGCTTAATTACAAAGCCGTTGCGAAACGAATTATTAATTTTGTGAGCGACGCAGAATTTTTATTGGTAGAAACCCTCGCCGAGGAAGTCGCCCAACTGATTATGCGAGAATTTGGCGTTAAATGGTTGCGACTGAGTGTGAGCAAGCCCGGCGCCTTACGTGGTTCTCGAGATGTGGGTATTCGTATTGAGCGTGGTCAGCGTGATGGCTAAGGTGTTGTTGAGTCTGGGTAGTAATATCAATCGCGCTGAGAACATTCGATCATGCATTGCTGCATTGAGAGATCATTTTGGTGAGGTGTTTTGTTCTCCGGTGTATGAGAGTGAGGCGGTTGGATTTGATGGCGATAATTTTTTTAATTTAGTCGTTCAGATAACAACACCACTTAGCCTTCAAAACCTATCGAATCTGTTACGAAACATCGAAGCTTTACATGGCCGGGATCGCTCTACACCAAAATTTAGCGCGCGTACGCTAGATATTGATATCCTTACCTATAACAACTGCGTCGGTAATATTGAAGGCGTCCAATTGCCGCGCAATGAAATATTAAAAAACGCATTCGTATTGCAACCGCTGGCTGATTTAGTGCCAGATGACTTGCACCCTCAATTACTCACGAGCTACAAACAACTTTGGCAGGAATACGAAAAATCCCAGCAGCATTTATGGCTGGCTGAGCTAAGCGTATAAGCGTAAATCTCTCCTTGTTATAAAAAATAGTATTTTGGTCGCGTTCTTCCTGAAAGTAATGTCACCTATCTGCTGTTATCTGATGTCTGTATAAGGCAGCGCTGGCAATTCCCATCTAATAGGCATAATTTTAATCGTAAAGGTTAGCGGTAATTACGCGTTCTCGTTAAAAACTATGAGCCGCTAGTTATTGGATTCATAGATGGAGGTTGTTATGCGCAGGTACTATTACGTGAGTGAAGACTTAAATGCTGTTGAGCAGGCAGAAAATGATTTACTGGCTGCTGGAATAACCGAACCGCAAATCCATGTCCTAAGCCAACAGGATGCAGAGGTAGAAAAACGACACCTTCACGAAGTCAATCCTTTTGCAAAATTGGATGTTCTACATTCGGGCTTGAGGGGTGCTTTGATTGGCTTGTTATTGGCGGCGGGTGTGCTTCTAACTGGCTGGGTGTTTAACGCTGAATCGTCTCTTGATTGGCTGCCATTTGTTTTCTTAGCGATAGCTGTGTTTGGTTTTGCGACATGGGAAGGCGGTTTTTACGGTATCCAAGTAAGTAGTGAAGAGTATAAGAGGTTCGCGCTGGTTTTGGAGCGAGGCTGTCACGTGTTGATGGTGGATGCAACTCCTCAACAAAAACAAGTGATCGACAAAATTCTCGCATACCACGCTGCGTTAGAACCTGCCGGTGAAGGTGCCGCGCGTCCGGAATGGGTAATCGCTTCGCAGCGCAATTTTCACTCGTTTGTAAAAGCGATGCCGTAATTTGGCGAGCTAAGTATTTATAACGTTAAACTGAGTGACCTAATTTACTAAGGACTGAACGCTGGGCTTTTTATTGCCTAAGCGTTCTTCCGCCATCAATATTGATAATCTGACCCGTTACATATTTTGCATTCATGAGATACTTAACAGCGTCAGTAATGGCCGATACTGTTCCCATCTTCCGCAGTGGTATTTCCGAGACAATTTTTTCTTCATCTATGCGTTGCACGGCAGGTGCGAGAATTGCGCCAGGGGCGATGCCATTAACCCGTATTTTCGGCGCTAATTCCAATGCCAGGGACTGAGTGAGCATCACATTGGCAGCTTTTGCCATGCAATATATGGTGTGGTTTTTTAAGGGGCGGGTTGCGTGAATATCGGCAATATTAATGATGCTGGCGCAATCATTAAAATGTGGCAACATGTTTTGGCAGATAAAAAGCGGCGCTTTGGCATTGCTGGCGAAAAGGTCATTCCAGTGTTGTTCGGTAATTTCGCCAAGTAGCGTGGGATAAAAACTGGATGCATTATTCACCAGCAAATCACAACCACGAAAATGTTCCTGAAACGCGCTGCACATGCGCTCGATCGATGACAAACTGCATAGATCTGCCTGAAGCAGCACAGCTGAATCTGAGCGCTGTCGATTGAGTTGATTCACCAGCGCTTTGGCATCATTTGCAGAGTCACGGTAGTGAATAGCAACTTGATAGCCGTCGTTATGAAGTTGCTGCACAATAGCGCGTCCAATTCTACGTGCTCCCCCGGTAACCAGTGCAACTGGCGCTGAGTTATTTATCATTTGGTTTTATGTCCTGCAACAAAATCTTGCAGCGCGGTCAAGCGCTGTTTTCGCAATGCCTCCCCGAAGGCTGCTCCCTTGAGACCAAGGTGTGCAATACTTTTGGGGGCAACGCCGCTGAACGCCATGGAAGCCTTTATTAGATAGTCAGCTTGAGGATAGGGGCTCTCATCCAATCCGGCTCGTCCCTGTGCATCAGCCTGGCAGGCAAGGGTAAATTGACGCATGCGTTCTGGACGTCTCAGCACATCGAGCGCCTCGAAGGTTTTCAGTAAGGTTTTAGGGGTGAGTTCCATTGCCCGGTGGCAGTGGGTGTGATATTTCCCAACGCAGCGGGCGAGATCTCGAAAACCGTTTGGCGCATTTAAACGCTCACACAACTGATCGATTAAATCGGGCGTGATCGATTCATGGCCATAATGGTGAGGCAGTTCCTCGATTGGGGTGCGCGCCTTGCCGAGGTCGTGCACCAGGCTCGCAAAGCGAACTGTAAGGTCATCGCTGAGTACCGAGGCGCGCTTGAGTGACAGTAGTGAATGTACGCCTGTATCAATCTCGGGGTGGTGCTTCTCCGGCTGAGGCACGCCAAATAGCTCATCGATCTCGGGCATTATTCGAGCGAGCGCTCCTGTTTGGCGAAGCACATCAATAAATACTTGTGGGTCACGTTCAGCCAGTGCTTTTTCCAGTTCCTTCCAAACCCTTTCCGCGACAAGATGGTCTACTTCGCCATTGGTTACCATGGTACGTACTTTGTCGAGGGTTTCGGTAGCAATGGTAAAACCGAGGTGGGCATAACGTGCTGCAAAGCGCGCCAATCTCAAAACTCGAACAGGGTCCTCTGAAAACGCGGGAGACACATGGCGGAGTAGCTTGCGTTCGATATCCTGCTGGCCGCCATAAGGGTCTATGACATTTCCCCTGTTATCCATTGCCATGGCGTTAATGGTGAGATCCCGGCGCTGTAAGTCCTCCTCCAGCGTGACAGACTTCTCCGTGTTGAATTCAAAACCGCTGTAGCCAGGCGCAGTTTTGCGCTCCTGCCGAGCAAGCGCGTATTCTTCTTGCGTGTCGGGGTGCAGAAATACGGGGAAATCTTTACCGACAGACTTAAAACCAGCTGTCAGCATGTCGGCGGCAGTTGCACCAACAACAACCCAGTCTTTTTCACAGTGCGGATAATTGAGCAATGTATCGCGAACGGCCCCACCAACGAGATAAATTTGCATAACTTCAAAAAAATAAATTTAGAGGTTGACGAATATCAAACTATGCCGCACACTCTAAATCAACTTTAATTGGTTTGCCACAAGCAAACTTTTTAACCAACAGAAAACTGGATATTTAAATGATTTGTAAGGCCGTGAAAATTTATGCGATGACCACTGCGCACTTTGCGTGGGTGTTGCGTCGTAATATTTTCTGCGTGCCAGATAGATAAATCTCATTAAGTAAAAAGATTCTTCGAAGGCCGCAGCTTAAAAAACTGCGGCCTTCTTCGTTTCTGGGCACAAAATTTTGTCAGTGTTTTGGCAATTGGCAGAAGGAGACGTGCCTGACCAAGTCGTCACGGATGTGAGGGGATAAGCTATGCCAGTAATATTTGCGTACATATTTGTTGTGTTTATTTGGGCTACAACACCGCTGGCAATTCAGTGGAGTAACAGTAGCCTGGAATTCGTCACCGCTGTGACTATTCGCATGATTCTGGCGTTGGCGATATGCTTAGCTCTCATGATCGTGTTTCGTATACCTCTTGTGAAACGTAAGAGTGACTGGATTGCGTTTCTTGCTGGCATGCTTGGGCTCTACCCCAACATGTTGATTGTATACTGGTCAGCGCAATATATCTCATCGGGATTAATGGCCGTAATTTTGGGCTTGTATCCATTTGCTGTTGGATTTTTTTCGCTGTTGTTTACACGTGAAAATGTATTTAATCCTATGCGTATTATTGCGTTGGCCACGGCAATACTTGGCCTTGCGATTATTAATTTCGATCAGTTAACAGCTGGTAGCGATGCAATTTATGGTGTGCTCGGTATGGTCGGTTCTTCACTGTTGTTTGCATTGAGTTCCGTATGGGTGAAAGCGGTAGGTGCGACAATTAACCCGCTTAGGCAATCTACCGGTGTATTGGTACTTTCAGTACCTGCCTTTGCACTAACCTGGTTTTTTGTTGATGGTAAGATACCTGAAGAAATTGATATGAAATCTTTGGTTGGGATTTCGTATTTATCGGTCGCTGGGTCGGTTATTGGTCATACCCTGTTTTATTATGTATTAAGGCATTGCTCTATGGTGTCTGTTTCACTTATTCCGCTCATTACGCCGGTAATGGCACTATCTATCGGTGTTCTGTTGGCTAACGAAAAATTATCGGGAATGAGTATGCTGGGAGTTGTCGTCGTGCTTGCCGCTTTGGGTATTTATCAGGGAGTTTTCAAACATCTCACAAATCCGAGACGACTCAGGCAGGTGATTGACGAATGTAAGTTGTTTGTAAAAGCTGTGGTAAGCCAGTGATCCAAAATAAAAGCCCCGAAATGCTTACGCACCGGGGCTTTTTGATTGGCCTGTAAAATGGCCGTTAAATAGCCGTTTCGGACACAACGATGTCTCGACCTTCGGGGCAATGGAACTCCTGCTTGATGCGGTCATCTTCCATAGAATATAGATGAACATCAAAACCCCAGAGGCGATGAATGTGTTTCAAAACTTCATCGGCGGTTTTATCGTCTAAGGGTTTACGATCGTGGCGGTAATGGTGCAAAGTAAGGGAGCGGTCACCGCGAATATCGACGTTATAAACCTGAATATTAGGTTCCTTGTTGCCGAGATTGTATTGCGAAGAAAGATCCTCGCGAACTCTTTGGTAGCCGCTACCATCGTGTATTGCGGTCACTTCAATATCAGGGTTTACATCGTCATCCAAGATGCTAAAAAATTTCATATCGCGCATCAACTTGGGCGATAAATATTGTAATATGAAGCTCTCGTCCTTGAAGTTACGCATCGCGAAATCGAGAGTTTCCTGCCAATTACTCCCAGCTATCTCAGGAAACCAGTCGCGATCTTCAGCCGTCGGGTTTTCGCAGATACGTCGAATATCGGTCATCATGTTGAACCCCAACGTATAGGGGTTGATGCCTGAGAAATAAGGGCTGTTGTAAGGGGGTTGGTAAATCACACTGGAATGTGATTGCATAAATTCCAACATAAACCCTTCAGTGACGTGGCCTTTATCGTACAGGGTGTTAAGCAAGGTGTGATGCCAAAAAGTCGCCCAGCCTTCGTTCATTACCTGAGTTTGGCGTTGCGGGTAGAAATATTGCGCAATCTTGCGAACGATACGAATAACTTCGCGTTGCCACGATTCGAGCAGCGGTGCATTCTTTTCAAAAAAGTACAGCAGGTTTTCTTGGGGTTCGCTGGGAAAACGGTGTTCCTGTTTCTGCTTTGAAGCTTTTTCTGAGGTGGGAATGGTACGCCATAGATCGTTTACCTGCTTTTGCAAGTACTCTTCACGTTCTTTTTGCAGCTCGCTTTCCTCGTGAGTGGAAAGTGGGTAGGGGCGTTTATATCGATCAACACCATAATTCATGATGGCGTGACAGGAATCCAGAATTTCTTCTACGGCATCGACACCGTGTTTTTCTTCGCACTTTGCGATGTAATTTTTTGCGAATACCAAATAATCAATGATGGAAGATGCATCTGTCCAGGCGCGAAACAGGTAGTTACCTTTGAAAAATGAATTATGTCCATAGCAGGCGTGCGCGATGACCAGCGCTTGCATTGTCATGGTATTTTCTTCCATTAAATAGGCAATACAGGGGTTTGAATTAATGACTATTTCATAGGCCAAACCCATTTGGCCGCGTTTGTAGGATTGCTCAACGCTTAGAAACTGTTTGCCGTAAGACCAATGGTTGTAACCTAACGGCATGCCTACAGCTGCGTAGGCATCCATCATTTGCTCTGAACTGATAATTTCAATTTGATTGGGGTAGGTATCCAGACCATAGTCTTTGGCAATGCCGCCAATGACTTCATCGTAAGTCTGAATCAATTCGAAATTCCATTCAGACGTTGTGGATAGGGGTTCGCTAGCTCGTTGACTCATGCTAACTCTCAAGTGGTTTGTTTTTGAAATAGCTGACGGAACACCGGGTAGATGTCGGCGGCGCTTTGTAATTGACGCATGGCAAAGATTTCGGGAAAGTCCGAAAGCACCTGCTCGTAAGCATGCCATAGTGCCTGTCGCTCTCGCGATGTGATTTCGATGTAGGAATAGTACTGCACCTTTGGCAAAAGCTTTTCTGTGAGCAAGCGATAACAAATTACAGAGTCATCGTTCCAGTTGTCACCGTCAGATGCCTGGGCACCATAGATATTCCATTCGCTGGCGGGGTAGCGGGTTTGCAGTATGTCGTCCATCATTTTTAGTGCGCTGGAAACAATTGTTCCACCCGTTTCCCGGCTGTAAAAAAATTCTTCTTCATCAACTTCTTTCGCACTGGTGTGGTGACGAATAAATACTACCTCGGTACGCTCGTAATTACGTTGCAAAAATAAATACAGCAACAGAAAAAAACGTTTTGCAATGTCTTTGGTCGCTTGGTCCATTGAGCCGGAAACGTCCATAAGGCAAAACATCACAGCCTTAGATGTAGGTATGGGATGTTTTACATGCAAATTGTATTTAAGGTCAAAATCATCGAGCCAGGGTATGCGATGAATTTTTGCTCTTAGATCGGCTGCTTCGGCTTCGAGTTCTTCGGTATCACCGGTAAGTGATGGATCATTCGAAAGTTTTTCGAGTTCGTCTTCAATATCTTTTAATCGACGACGTTTTTTACTGGTGAGCGCAATCCGGCGGGAATTGGCAGATCGCAAAGAGCGAATTATGTTGATTTTTCCTGGTGAACCTTCGTTACTGATACCCGCACGGCGGTATTCAAACTCTTCATTACCTGCAAGTTGTCGTTTAACCAAATTAGGTAGAGCCAGATCTTCGAACAGAAAATTCAAAAATTCGTCTTGGGAAATTTGAAAAACGAAATCATCTTCGCCTTCACCCTGATCGCTAGCTCCGGACCCTGAACCGCCACCACTGCCTTCGCCGCCTTCAGGGCGAGGGATGTGGTCGCCGCCGTTAAACTGATCGTTGCCGGGGAGCACGCGGGTATTTTTACCGCCCTGGCCGTGATGAAATATGGGCTCGCTGATATCTCGAGTCGGGATACTAATGCTCTCGCCACTTTCAATATCTGTAATAGAGCGTCGATCGACCGCATCTGAAACTGCTTTTTTAATATGCTGCCGGTACCTGCGTAGGAACCGTTGCCGGTTCACCATGCTTTTCTTCTTTGAGTTCAGACGTCGGTCGATAATATAGCTCACATGAAACCCTTTGTTTGGTGTTTACTGAGATTTTCGGACTCTTAGGTACCACTCCGATAACAGGCGAACCTGTTTCTCGGTATATCCACGTTCAACCATTCGAGCCACAAAATCTTCATGTTTTTTACGTTCATCGCCAGAAGATTTTGTGTTGAATGAAATAACCGGTAGCAGGTCCTCGGTATTGGAAAACATTTTCTTCTCAATAACCGTTCGCAATTTTTCGTAGCTATTCCACACAGGATTTTTGCCGGAGTTGTTGGCTCGTGCACGCAACACAAAATTAACAATCTCGTTTCGGAAATCTTTAGGGTTGCTTATGCCAGCAGGTTTTTCAATTTTTTCCAGCTCTTCATTAAGTGCAGCACGGTTTAAGATTTCACCGGTCTCGGGATCTCTATATTCCTGATCCTGAATCCAGAAATCAGCGTAGGTCACATACCGGTCGAAAATATTTTGTCCGTATTCAGCATAGGATTCGAGGTAGGCCGTTTGAATTTCCTTACCGATAAATTCAACGTAACGCGGTGCCAAAAATTCTTTCAGGAATGACAGATACCGATCGCGAATTTCCTCAGGGAATTGTTCCTGTTCAATTTGTTGTTCCAGTACATACATCAGGTGAACCGGGTTCGCAGAAATTTCCGTCGGATCGAAATTAAATACCTTGGAAAGAATTTTAAATGCGAATCGGGTCGACAGACCATTCATGCCCTCGTCAACACCGGCCGCATCTTTGTATTCCTGCAGGGATTTTGCCTTGGGATCGGTATCTTTGAGGTTCTGCCCGTCATAGACTCGCATCTTGGAGAACAGGCTGGAGTTTTCCGGTACTTTTAATCGTGAAAGTACGGTGAACTGAGCAAGCATTTTTAGGGTGTCTGGCGCACAGGGTGCGGCATTAAGCGAACTGTTTTGAAGAAGTTTCTGGTAGATGTGTACTTCTTCCGAAAGTCGTAGGCAGTACGGTACTTTCACAATGTAAACGCGGTCGATAAAGGCCTCGTTATTTTTGTTGTTTTTAAAGCTTTGCCATTCCGCCTCGTTGGAGTGCGCCAACACTATGCCGTCGAAGGGAATTGCTCCGAGCCCTTCGGTACTGTTGTAGTTGCCTTCCTGTGTGGCTGTAAGCAATGGGTGGAGCACCTTAATGGGTGCCTTAAACATTTCCACAAATTCCATAATGCCTTGGTTGGCGCGACACAGCCCTCCGGAAAAACTGTAGGCATCAGGATCATTTTGTGGAAAGTCTTCGAGTTTTCGAATGTCGACCTTACCAACCAGTGAAGAAATATCCTGGTTGTTTTCATCACCGGGTTCAGTTTTGGATACGGCAATTTGATCGAGAATAGAGGGGTATATTTTAATAACTTTAAATTTAGAAATATCGCCGCCAAATTCGTGCAGCCGCTTCACCGCCCAAGGGGACATGATAGTCTTGATGTAGCGGCTCGGGATGCCGTAGTCCTCTTCAAGTATCTGACTATCTTCGTCTGGGTCGAACAAGCCTAGCGGAGATTCGTATACTGGCGAGCCTTTCAGGCAATAGATGGGTTGTTTCTCGATGAGACTTTTCAGCTTTTCCGCGAGAGAAGACTTACCTCCGCCAACTGGGCCCAGTAGATAAAGAATTTGTTTCTTTTCTTCGAGCCCCTGAGCGGCATGCCGGAAGAAAGACACAATTTGCGAGATGGCTTCTTCCATCCCGTAAAACTCTTCGAAGGCCTTGTAGCGCTTAATAATTTTGTTGGAGAAGATCCTGCTCATGCGCGAATCTTTTGAGGTATCGACCAGCTCGGGCTCGCCAATAGCCGCCAACATGCGCTCTGCTGCGCTCGCATAAACGGTGGGATCTTTTTTACACAATTCGAGGTATTCCTGAATGGAAAGCTCTTCTTGCTGAGTCGCCTCGTATCGTGTTTGATAGTGATTAAAAATGGTCATGCAAGTCCTCCTTCTGCCAAATTGCTATGCAATCTGGACAATGGATGTCACGCTGGCATGACTGGTGGCATAGCGGTAACACATCAGTTCGCCAGCGACCATATTGGGTGTCAGTTTATTGTTTTGCCGTTTTAAAAAAACGACCAAACTGGCTGCCCAAACTGGGTTTACTAAAAAATTCTGCTACTACGCCCTTTTGTAAAGAATAGCTGGTTGGGCGGTATAACACTAATCTGTTTATCACAGTTGATACTAAAAAAACGATAATCGGCAAAGCCGCTGGACAATGATGTTTTTTTAGGCGTAACTCTGTTGAAGTGCTTCCAAAAGAGTAGAGCTCACTGTCATAAAATTCTCTTCCTGGCACATACCCTACACGCCTTGAGCGTTGCTGAAAACAAAAAATAAAGTGCGTCTTAAAACTTCTGTGATGAGCATGCTATTTCTGCACAACTCACCTGAGAAGACGTTTGCTTGCAATGCGCCAGAAACTTGTCGATTTATAAACTTCAATCGACGTTGATTTATATTCAAGTATTGCGCCAGAAACTTCATCTTTATTGTAAGATAATACGTGCAAATTAATTGATGAGATTCAGGGCTATGGCAGTTTTAGTTACAGGCGGTGCCGGATATATTGGCAGTCACACCTGCATTGAGTTACTTGAAGCCGGGTTTGATCTGGTGGTACTGGATAATTTGTGTAACAGCAAACGTGAGTCGTTAAGTCGCGTGGAGGAAGTGACTGGTAAAGCAGTGGCTTTCGTCGAGGCGGATGTTGGTGATCGGGCGGCGCTGCGCGATATCTTCCACGAGTACGATATCAATGCCGTTATTCACTTTGCCGGCCTTAAAGCGGTTGGCGAATCGGTTCAAATTCCACTTCGTTATTACCACAACAATGTAGGCGGCACTATCGTGCTCTGTGAGGTCATGGCTGAATACGGTATAAACCGCCTGTTATTCAGCTCTTCAGCCACGGTATATGGTGATCCCGCGAGCGTCCCGATTCTAGAAAACTTCCCTACTGGGGCAACAAACCCCTATGGCCGAAGCAAATTGATCGTTGAAGACGTTTTACGCGACGCCTGCGCTGCTCCCGACAGCGAGTGGCGTGTTGGGCTATTGCGGTATTTCAATCCGATTGGGGCGCATCCCAGCGGTAGATTGGGCGAAGATCCTCAGGGAATTCCCAATAACTTACTGCCGTATGTTGCACAGGTAGCGGTTGGTAAACTTGATAAATTGCGTGTTTTCGGTGCAGATTACCCCACAATCGACGGAACTGGTGTGCGTGATTATATTCATGTGGTTGACTTGGCGAGGGGCCATGTGAAGGCGCTGGAAAAGCTACTTCAGTGCGAACCAGGGTGCCTTACCTACAATTTGGGAACCGGTCAGGGCTACAGCGTGTTGCAGATAGTTGAGGCGTTTGAAAAAGCCTGCGGTCAGACAATTCCTTATGAGGTCGTTGCGCGACGCCCGGGCGATATCGCTGAGTGCTACGCCGACCCAGGACTGGCTGCAGCCGAGCTGGGGTGGTGTGCTGAATTTGGTATCGAACAGATGGTGGCCGATACCTGGCGCTGGCAGTCTGGTAATCCGAAAGGTTACGCATAACGGCCTTTAACGTTTCAGGCTACAACAGTCGACGCTGATTCTCTTGCCGTCTTCCAGCCGATAGGCGGTGAGATCTCCCCCCCACACACAGCCTGTATCCAGACTAATGAAATTCGGGGATTTGGCTTTGCCCATCAGCGCAGCCCAGTGCCCAAATAGGATGCGTTCGTTGCGGCATTTGTGACCACTGTGGCTAAACCACGGTGCAAAACCCTTGGGAGGCGTGTCTGGACCGGTTTTGGCGTTGAGCTCAAGGCGGCCAGACGCGTCGCAAAAGCGCATTCGCGTTAAGTAGTTAGTAATTACTCGCAAGCGAGTATAGCCGCGTAAGCCGTCGGACCAGCGGTCGGGTTCATCGCCATACATCGCTTCGAAGTAGCGCTTGCTATTCTTGCTGGCGACTTCGCTCTCAACTTCACTCGCCAATTCCCTAGCATGGCTCAACGACCAGTTTGGAGGGATGCCGGCGTGCACCATTGTGTATCCCAGCTCTGGGTCGTGGTACAAAAGGGGGCGTTTACGCAACCATTTAAGCAGGGTTTTTCGGTCTTCTGCATGCAGAATTCGCGACATCTCATTATCGGGCTTCAGTTTTTTAATTCCCGCGACCGCGCCCAGGAGATGCAAATCGTGATTTCCAAGAACGACCGTCGCAGCATCCCCTAATTGATGCACTAAACGCAGCACGCCGAGACTGTCGTGGCCTCGATTAACCAGATCACCTGCGAACCAGAGTCGATCGTTGCTTTTGTCGAAATTGATCTTGTCGAGGAGCGTTTCCAGGTCTTTGCGACAACCCTGCACATCGCCGATTGCATAGGTGGGCATGGGGTCACCGTATTAATGCAGCGCCTGCGGTTGAACCAAAGCAAATGGGGGAATTTCGGCGTCGAAACGGGTGCCGTTGTCGCTTAGCATCGTGTAGTGCCCTTTCATCAGTCCGCTAGGCGTTTCCAGTACCGCACCGCTGGTGTAGGTGTAGCTTTCACCCGGTTTGATTTTCGGTTGCTCTCCCACAACCCCCACACCTTGTACTTCCTGTACTTGATTATTACCGTCGGTGATGTGCCAATATCGGCTTAACAGCTGCACCTGCTCGTTTCCCTGATTACGGATTTCGATGGTGTAGCTGTATACAAATTTGCGATTCGCGGGTTGTGATTGCTCAACCAGATAATTGGCAGTGACTTTCACCTGTACTGAATTGCGTTTTGCGCTAGAAAGATTGCTGGTCATAAATGCGTTAACCTTCGGGCCAGATAGCGTTGCTTAATTTAACATAGTCTTCCAGACTCAGGTTTTCTGCACGTTGCGCCAGGTCGATTTCTACGTCAATGTGATCGAAGTCTATCGCAAGCGTCTTTAGTGAATTTCGCAAAGTTTTACGTCGTTGCGAAAAAGCGGTTTTTACCAACACTTCCAAGCGATTTAAGTTGCGTGCTTGCAACGGCAACACTTTATAGGGTGTGAGCCGCACAATGGCTGAATCAACCTTGGGGGCAGGGTCGAAACACTCTGGAGGAACTTCGAAAAGGTTTTCAACCTCACAGTAATATTGGGCCATGATGCTCAGGCGGCCATAGTTTTTATCTCCGGCACCGGCCGCAAGTCGCTCAACCACTTCTTTCTGCAACATAAAGTGCATATCTGCCACGATGTGGCGGTAACTCAGCAGGTGAAAAATAAGTGGTGTTGAAATGTTGTAGGGCAGATTGCCGACAATTCGCAATGGATCGTTGGGCGTTGCCAGGGTTGCAAAGTCGAAGCTCAAAGCATCGGCCTGATGGATTTTGAAATCTCGATATTTGACAAATTGTGCCAGCAACCCTGGAATTAAATCTCGGTCGAGTTCGATAACCTTGAGTCTTTCGCAATGCTCTAACAATAGGGCGGTGATGGCCCCCTTGCCCGGTCCGATTTCTATCAGGTTGTCTCCGTCCCGAGGCCCGATGGCGCGCACAATAGCATTGATAACGCCCTGATCCTGAAGGAAGTTCTGGCCAAACCGCTTGCGTGCCCGATGATTGAACAGTGGAGGATTGCTCACTGCCCGGCCTCGAGATTCGCGGCTAAATTTACTGCTTCACGAATGGCCACTTCCATGCTGCCAGGGTCTGCAGCACCGCTACCAGCGAGGTCGAGCGCTGTACCATGATCCACCGATGTGCGCACGAAGGGCAAGCCCAGCGTAATGTTTACCGCATTGCCGAAACCCTTGTGTTTTAGTACGGGAAGGCCTTGATCGTGATACATGGCGAGCACCGCATCGGCGCTTTCCAGCAGTTTGGGGGTGAACAAGGTATCTGCCGGTAGGGGGCCTAACAAATTGGCGCCTTGTGCCCGAAACCTGTCAAGAACAGGAATAATCACTTCGATTTCCTCGCGCCCCAGATGGCCACCTTCACCGGCATGGGGGTTCAACCCGCACACCAATACTTTAGGTTGGATGATCCCAAATTTAGTCGTTAGATCGTTAAGTAAAATCGTCAGTATTTCGGTGAGACTGTGTTGTGTGATCACAGCGGCGACATCTTTTAGGGGCAGGTGGGTCGTTGCCAAAGCGACTCGCAAGCCCTCCGTAGCGAGCATCATCACGACCTTGGGGGTATTGCTTCTCTCCGCGAAGAATTCGGTGTGGCCCGAAAAAGGGACACCGGCGTCATTGATAATGCTTTTTTGCACCGGCCCAGTTACCACCGCCTGAAAGCGATTATCGAGGCAGCCCCCCGCCGCCAGCGCCAGGGTATCGAGTACATAATGGGCGTTATCCCGGTTCAAAACACCTGGCTCAACTTTGGCGCTGATTGGCACGTCGATAAAACACAATTCACCGGCGCCATGGCTTGCTGCAGTATCTTGCTTGAAGGGTTGCAAGGTTAGGGGCAAGTTCAGTCGTTTTGCCCGCTGCTGCAACATATCGCCGTTAGCGATACAAATGAGCTCAAAACCGCGATTTTGCTGCGCGATGGTAACGGCGAGGTCGGGTCCTATGCCCGCGGGCTCGCCCGGAGTTAGGGCTATTCGCACTTACGGCCTCACTATATTTTAATTTCGATGAACGCCTCGTCGCGCATTTCCTGAAGCCATACTTGGGTTTCATCTTCAAAGCGCCGGCTGGTTAGCAATTGCCTTGCTTTCATACGAATTGCGTCTTCGGTGAGATCTTCCTGGCGGCGGTCGAGAACTTCCAGAATATGCCATCCAAATTGAGTTTCGAAGGGTTCACTGATTACACCGATTTCGGATTTATTTATAACATCGGCAAATTCCGGTACAAAATTGGCCGGGTCGGTCCAGCCGAGATCTCCCCCCGACATTTTCGAGCCAATGTCTTCGGAGTGATCTTTGGCGAGCTCGGCGAAATCGGCTTTGCCAGACATGATTTGCTCACGGTATTCCAACAATTTTTGACGAGCTTTTTCGCTGGGAAGAATTGCAGAGGGCTTCAACAGAATGTGTCGTACCTTGGATTGCGCCACGATTTGTTTGGTTTCGCCGCGTTTGTCGTGCAGTTTTAAAATATGGAAACCCGCTTGGCTGCGGGCAGGCGGGGCAACTTCACCAATTTCGAGGGTTGGTGCAATGTCGGCAAATAATGTGGGCAGATCTCCAGATTTTCGGTAGCCTAAATCGCCTCCTTGCAGTGCCGAAGGCCCAGAGGATTCTGCAATTGCCATTTCAGCAAAGTTGGCGCCGTTCTTGAGTTGCTTGAATATTCGATTGGCGCGCTTTTCTGCTGTGGCCACCTGCTCGGTGGTAGGGGAAGGTGGCAGCGGGATGAGAATGTGACCAAGGCGGTAATCGGGAGAAATCCAGAACTGGGCATCTGCAGATTTTAAAAAGTTGGTTATTTCCTGCTCTGCAATTCGGATACGCCCGCGCACAACACCTTGTGACACGCGCTGCAATATCATCTCGCGTCGCAGGTTTTCTCGGAATTCATTCATGGTGGCAGCTTCGTTGCGAATTTCGCGCTCGAAGGTTTCCTGGTCCCAGCCGCGTTGCGCTTTAATATTCTCGACGGCGCCGTTCAGGTCTGCATCAGAAATTTCGATGCCATAGCGTTCGGCCATGTTGAGTTGTAAGGTTTCGGAAATCAATTGCTCCAGCACCTGTTTTTGGAGCACGTCGCGCGGCGGCAGGCGCATATTGGCTTGAGATGCGCGCAACGCAATATTTTCAGTGCGCTCGTCGAGCTCGGTTTGGGTAATGACCGACTTATCGACCACGACCACAACGCGATCAAGCATTTGTGGTTGTCCGTAACTGGGAGAGATAGAAAAGAGCGCAACAAGCGCCAGCAGGGTAAAACTCAATTTTTGGGTCAGTTGCATGTTTCTTATTACTGATTTAGGAATTTTTCGCGCTCGCGGTAGCCGTAAATACTGTCTTCCAAAATGGCATTTACACGTTCGCCGGAGCTTCCAAGACCTTTTAGGTTGAAGTAAAAAAATAAGCCCGAATCATACAGAGGCTCACTGGATTCTGCGAGGGGCGCTATATTACTGTCGAGCCAGCGACGCGCCAAGAGGCGTATGCGATAACAGCAGTCGTTGTATTCGAGCCCCACAAAGGTCTCCAGTTCCGTTTTCGAACCAAAATCGTAGTTGTAGCGACCCATGAGGTGCCATTGTTTACTAACCGGGGTAACAAACGACGTGTCAATTTGGTCGATACCTGTACTGCTGGCAGTCTCACGACGAATGTAGTTGTAGCCCAGATTAAACAGTGACTGCGCGTTAGCGGTGGCGATTTGGATACCACTCCCACCACGATTAAAAAGACCTTCTTCGCTGTCATAAACCGCGTTGGCGTAGAGACGCCCAATGCTGCCAAGGCGCAGCCGCATATCGCCTGCGAATTCTGATTTTTCAACAGTGGTGGTGCCTTCGTTTAGCGACACCCGTTGATCGTCAAAATAGATAATTTGCCCCAGACTGATGCTGAAGTACTCCTCGTTGCTGGCTTGGTCAGACCAATTAGAGGTGAGCCCCACGGTCATGCGGTTGGCGTCGCCGAGGCGGTCACCGCCGATAAACCGTGAATCGCGATATAACTGTGCGTACGAAAAGGTGCGCGCGCTTGTATCAAAATTTACATTTTGGCCATCATCGGTGATACCGAACAACTCTGAATGGTCTGTGTAACTGCGGTACAGGTAGAAAATTCGGGGCTCCAGTGTTTGCAGTATTTTGCCGCCTGGGTGCTCGAAAATCAGGCCGGTGTCCAGGCTCCCCATGGACGTGACCAGGGTGGGGTGACTGTTGGCGGTTGCAGAGATAGTGTCTTCGTCGAACTGGTAGTGCAACGATTGCACCCCGAGTTGCGGTTGGAAGAAACCCCAGCTAAGGCGTTGGTTGGTGGCAATTCGATAATCGGTGTTGAGCCGTGAACCTTTGATGATTGCGCGGCCGTCGCGCCAATAATTGTCGCCATGATCAAAGCGTGTGAGTTCGTGTTTCAGTACGGTAGTCACTTCGCCGAGCTGGTAATTGCCATCAATATTTATCTGTGGCAGGCGTTGGTAGGGGTCGTTAACATCGTAGAGCAATACCTGATAATCCTGCGCCAGACCGCGAATCTGCCAGTTATTGAGCTGTACACCCGCGATAAAGGACTGGTCGAGGTGAGTGGTGTTTTGCAAGGTAAACGATGATGTACCCAAGTCACGAAAGTAGTCGTTATCGCTTACCTGGGTGTATTCCACCTGGGTAAACCATCCGCGACTGAGGCCGCCGTTCTGGTGAAAATGTCCCAGCCAGCGATCTTCGCCCTTGTAGGGCACTGCCTGCTCAGTAGTTTCAGCATCGCCGACGTTCGGGATGCGGCCGCCCCGGTCGTTCGCGAGAAATGCCACATTGGCGAGATTGGAAAATTGTTTGCTTAAATGGCGACCTTCCAGCTCCAGCATTCCGCCGCGCTTACCGATGTAGCGCGGTGTGATGGTCATGTCGTAATTGGGGGCAGCATTCCAATAGTAGGGGGTTGAGACATCCAAACCATTGCGTTCGCTGATATTTACAGAGGGAAATAGAAAACCGCTTTTACGCTCGTCCCCAACTGGGAACGTAATATAAGGTAAATAAATCAGCGGGATGTCGTGTATTTTGAGTTTAACGTTGTGCCCAACCCCCCAGTTGGAATTGGTATCGATAGTTATTTTTTCCCCTTCGAGCACCCAGGTTTTGTTGTTGGGTTCGCAACTGGTATAGCTGCCGTTTTCCAATTCAATGACTTTATCGGATGTTTGCCGAATGGTTGTTGCCGCGCCTCGCAGGTGCTGCTCATGCAACACGAACAACGCTTCATTAAATTCCGCCGAGTGATCCACGCCATTGGCGCTGGCTCCGCTGCCGCGCAACAACAGGCCAGGCTGACGAATGCTGACGTTGCCCTCCAGTGCGGCTGTGTCGTCGCTGATGCTATAAATCATGCGGTCTGCGCCGATGGTGCGGCTTCCCTGTGTGACTTGCACATCGCCGCGCAATTCGGCTACTTCACCCTCTCTGAGCTCTGATGAGTCCGCTTCTATGACCAGGGGTATTTCTCGGTAGTTATCGTCTTCGGCGGTAAATTTTCCACGGGTGGGGTCGATATACAAGCCGTCACAGCCGGGTCCCACTTGTTCTTTTTGCTCTTCAGTGAGTGTTTCTTTGGGGTGCCAATCGTACAGAAATTCGGAAGTTTCTTGAGCCGCACCAGAGAGCGCTGTCACGCTCAGACAAATTCCCAGTATCGACCTATATTCTGCTCTGCGGTACAGTCGGGGGCGCTTGTGGCGAGCAGGAGGCTTGGGCATACTGGACTTTCCGAACAATTTGGGCTGTATTTTTTTAGGTCGCAAATTCTACTGATGTCGCGGTGATTAGTACATTGCCAAACGTAAACAAGTGTTGCAGGAGGAAGGGTGGCTGCAGGGGAAAAGGCGTTGGCGGTTGCAAAATTGCAACAGCAGAAAATTATCGAACAATTGCAGGAATGGGTGCTTCGACAGCTTCACGATTTAGGTGTTGGAGGTGAAGACGAACGGCTTGGCAGCTGGTCGCCGCTGGGTGGAGACGCGGGCTTTCGACGCTATTTTCGCTTCTGCAATAGCGCTCGCAATACGAGTTTACTGGCCGTTTGGGCGCCACCCGCAACAGAAAAAAACCGTGAGTTTGTGCAGATTGCAAGATTTTTAAAATCCCAGGGATTGGCCACGCCGGAAGTTTTCGCGTTTGATATCGACAATGGTTTTTTATTGCTCGAGGATCTGGGGGAGCAATTGCTATTGGACCGTCTCAATAGTGAGACAGCCGATACGCTGTATGTTCGCGCAGTAGCTGTTTTAAACACCTTGCAAAAATGCCCGATCCATCAAATTCCACTGCCTCGCTACGATGCTGCAGAATTGCAGCGCGAAATGGCACTCTTTTGTGAATGGTTTGTGCCCCAATTATTGGGGTATAAAATGAGCGAAACGGAACTTTCTCTGATCCATCGCTTTTTTATGCAACTACAAAACTCGGCGCTTCAGCAACCCCAGGTTATTGTGCACCGCGATTACCATTCGCGTAATCTGATTTATCGCGAGTCACAACCCTTTGGGGTAATCGATTTTCAGGATGCCCTGGTGGGGCCAATTAGCTACGATCTCGTCTCGTTGCTTCGCGACTGCTATATCGCATGGCCACAAACGCGCGTGGAAGGCTGGCTTAAGAATTATTTCGCCCTGGCTATCGGCGATGGTTTATTGCCGCAAGCCACCACTTTCGAGGATTTTGAGCAGTGGTTTGACTGGATGGGCTTGCAGCGCCATATCAAAGTTTTAGGAATATTTTCCCGGTTGTGGCTGCGCGATGGCAAGCAAGCGTACCTAAACGATTTACCGCTGGTAATCCATTATGTTCGCAGTGTGGCCGCGCGCTACCCGGATCTATCGGAATTTATTGCATGGTTCGATTCCGCCTTGTGGCCATTGATTCTGCAACAGCCCTGGATGCGCCATGATTAAACGCGCAATGATTCTCGCCGCCGGCGAGGGCAGACGAATGCGGCCACTCACAGATCGCACACCCAAGCCACTGTTGCAGGTGGCTGGCAGGAGCCTCATCGAATGGCAGATACTGAAATTGTGCGCTGCGGGTATCGAAGACATTGTGATTAACGTCGCTCATTTGGGCGAACAAATTATGTCGGCTCTGGGTGATGGCAGACAATTTAATGTGAGTCTGCGGTACTCAGTCGAGCCCGAGCCTTTGGAGACGGGTGGTGCAATTAACGCGGCGTTGCCTTTATTAGGTGAACGGGCGGTGCTACTTGTGAATGGTGATATTTGGACAGACTTTCCGTTGCCAAAGTTGTTGCGCTTTCCATTGTGGCGATCGGCTGGGCATCTGGTGCTGGTAAACAACCCGGAACACCATAAATCAGGCGACTTCGAACTGGAAAATGAATTTATCAAAGTACCGGGCGGTGCAGAAACATTCACTTTCAGTGGCTTGAGCCTGTTAGACCCGGGAGTGTTTGCGGCTTATCCCCAAAGGCGCGAGCGTTTTCCGCTCAAGGAATATTTCGACTGGCTGATTACCCAACACCGGCTCAGCGGTGAGACCTATGGAGGTTACTGGCTTGACGTGGGCACTCCGCAACGCCTTGCTGAGCTCAGTGACCGGCTCAACGCTTACCCCCCAACTCAACACCTTTAGCGTATTTGCTCAGAAAACCTCGCACACGGCGGCTTAGGGGTGTTTCGCCGTTACTCATTTGGGTGGGGGATTCCAACAAAGACACTTGTATATAGTGCTCAAGACGCAAGCGTCGCGCTGCTTTTTTGCGCTCTTCTGGTTCGATGTCATCGAGGTAATGGTTACCAAAGTAAATATCGAGTATTGGCAGCCCGGTGTCGTTAAACCAATCGTATATTTTGCTATCGCCGATTTCGGGGTCGAAGGGAATTTCATTGCGCGCATTCATTAATATCAAGGCTCTAACCGGGCGCCTGATAATGGCTTTGGATGTTTTGCTCGAGACTTTTTGTTTGTTCAGTTTGGCGGGAAATTCGCGGCTAATACTCTGCAGATAGTGGGTTACCCGAGCTGCGCCCAGCCCCTCTCCGGCAAATACGATATTGTATTGGCCTTTTGAATTGAGGTAGTCCATCGCGGCTTTTATGCGTGCTGTAACCTTGGTTTCGACACTGTTGGTCGGGGCTTTTTCGGCCGCGTTATTATTGTTTTGTTCCGTGTCTTTAGGCTTGTCTGATGAATCCTCATTCACTGTATGCAACTCTTGGTCGTCATTTTCAGGCCTCTCAGGAGCGGCTGGTGCCACTGGGTCTGGCAGTGCGATGGAAAGTGTTGCCCAGCCGTAATCCCCCAGAGTATTGCGTAAATGCTTAACGGTGCTTGGCCAATCCACGGTCTGGCCTGCGCCGTGAACGATTAAAACAGCCCCGAAGGGATTACCACTGGTGTCGGGTTGCCAAAGCGCCGGGAATTTTTCATTGTTTGCGGTTAACCACACTAAGTTTTTGTTTTTCAGTTCTGCGGCTAACAAAGTTAATTGTTGCTGGTAAATATCCGGTGCGCTTATCGGTGGTATTGTGTCTTCTGCGGCCGGAGGCTGGGATGCGGGCTTAGTGGGGTTGGTTGTTGGCTGTTCAGTCGCTGCTTGTGCGTTACTCAGGCCGATTTGTAACCCAAGGTAAAGTGCCAAGCATCTGGTAAGCCAGCTGGGTAAATACCGGTTTAGAGGTTTCGCCATATTCAGTACAATGCGCGTCAAATATCTGGAGCAGGCCAGAGAGGTCATCGATGAACGCAACCGATTCAGCGGGTCGCAATACATTTAGCATAGCAGCTTCCATTTTGGCGGCAGATTTGGCGCGACTTGGCGAGGAAGTCAGCGAAGTTCTGGAGGCCGGCGCTGATATGGTGCATTTTGATGTGATGGACAATCACTATGTACCCAACATGAGCTTTGGCCCCATGATTTGTAAGGCACTTCGCGATTACGGCGTAACCGCACCAATCGATGTGCATCTCATGGTTGAGCCGGTTGACGAACTCATTGAAAAATTCGCCAAAGCTGGTGCGAGTTACATTACCTTTCACCCCGAAGCATCACGCCATGTCGATCGGTCGCTTCAACTTGCCCGTGACTTCGGTTGTAAAACAGGCTTGGTGCTCAACCCGGCAACACCAGTTGAAGTCATCGAATGCGTTGCCGAACAGCTCGATATGTTGTTGCTAATGTCGGTCAACCCTGGGTTTGGTGGCCAAAAGTTCATTCCCTATGTGCTCGACAAAATTGTGCAGGCGCGCAACTATCTCAACGACAGGGGCTCTAATGCCAGGTTGGAAGTCGACGGCGGCGTAAACCTCGAGAATATCCAGGCACTTGCCGAGGCGGGTGTTGATACCTTTGTTGCCGGCTCAGCAATTTTCGGAGCTGACAACTATCACGCCGTAATTACGGCAATGCGTGATAAACTAGCGGCTGCTTCAACGGGTCGGTAACCATTCATGTTAAAACGTCATTTCGTGTACGGGATTTTATTAAAAGAGCGCTGGCGTAACGGCTAGAAATAAAACGCTTTAACTCCCTTAATTTCACGAACGATTAGGTTATCCCGCTATGACACCCGAACAATTCCAGAAGTTGGCCGGCAAAGGTTACAACCGTATCCCGGTGCGCCGCGAAGTGCTTGCCGATACAGAAACTCCCCTCTCAAGTTACCTGAAACTCGCAAACGGTCCATACTCTTATCTCTTCGAATCGGTACAGGGCGGTGAGAAATGGGGCCGCTATTCCATCATTGGTTTGCCTGCCCACGAACGCATGGAAGTGCGCGGTAAGCAAGTCAAACTGTTTGCTGGTGCAAATCTGGTCGATGAACATACTTGCGATGATCCACTGCAATTTGTAAAGCAATGGCAGCAAACCTTTAAAGTGGCTGAAGTGCCCGGTTTACCGAGCTTCAATGGCGGTTTGGTGGGCTATTTCAGCTACGATTGCGTGCGCTACGTGGAACCCAAACTCGCCAATTCGGCACCGCACGACGAAATCGGCACGCCTGAAATATTGCTTACAGTGTCTGACGAAGTCCTGGTATTCGACAACTTGCAAGGCAAATTGCATTTGATCGTGCTGGCAGACTCTCGCGAACAAGACGGTCTTGAGAAAGCTGAAACGCGCCTCGACGAACTGGAAAAAGCGCTGGCGGGTGGATTAAGCGAAGTGCCCGCCATGCCCGGTATGCCAGCTTTGGGTGGTTTGACCCGATGTGAAGCGAAATTTAATTCAAGTTACGGGCGGGATAACTATTTAGCAGATGTGGAGCGCATTAAAGAATATATTCTCGCCGGTGATACCATGCAGGTGGTGTTGGCGCAGCGTCTTTCTCACGAATTCAAAGCGCAGCCCATTAACCTGTACCGCGCGTTACGTTGCTTAAATCCGTCACCCTATATGTATTTCATGAACATGGGCGACCACCATGTGGTGGGGTCCAGCCCGGAAATCCTGGCTCGACTTGAAGATGGCGAAATGACCGTACGCCCCATTGCCGGTACACGACGCCGGGGCTACGATGAAGCGGAAGATAAAGCGCTTGAAGCAGAGTTAATCGCAGACCCTAAAGAGATCGCAGAGCATCTTATGCTCATCGATTTGGGGCGCAATGATGTTGGTCGTGTCGCAAAAATCGGCTCGGTAAAATTAACCGAAAAAATGGTTGTTGAGCGGTTTTCCCATGTGATGCACATCACCTCCAATGTTACTGGGCGCCTTAAACCAGGGTTGGATGCCATCGATGTGCTGCGCGCGGCACTGCCAGCGGGCACCCTATCGGGTGCGCCCAAAATCCGCGCTATGGAGATTATCGATGAACTCGAGCCCGTAAAGCGCGGAATTTATGGCGGTGCCATTGGCTATCTCGCCTGGAACGGCAATATGGATACCGCAATCGCTATTCGCACCGCGGTAATTAAAGACGAAAAAATTTACATACAGGCCGGTGCCGGCGTGGTTGCCGACTCTCAACCCGAGTTGGAATGGAAGGAGACCATGAATAAAGCGCGCGCTTTATTCTCAGCGGTTGATTGGGTCGAATGAGTGGTTGCTTGTTGATCTTATCTTATCGATGACAATTGCGGTATAGTTGTTGCGTAAATATACTGATGAAGTAATAGGTGCCGTTATTCTGGATAATAATCGTCGTCAGAATACAGGAAACGGAGTTTCTTAGCGGTTTTGTAAGACTCGAAGGAGTTAAATTTGGAACGTAAAGTTGCAAGTCTGAGCGGTGTTCATCTGGACGAGACTGCGCAGAGTAAGACGACAGCGGAAATCGACAAGATGTCTGAGATTCACCGCTTCAGTCGCACCGAGCTGGATCAAATTAAAATTTTGTACCAGGGAACACCACACGACAAAATGCTCAAGGTGTTTCGTGATCTGCGTACCCGTGTCTACGCCAAAGCGGAGTCGGGTAATTTTGTGTGCATGGTAACCTCGGTGAAAGCTGAGGGTGGTTGCAGCCATGTGGTGAAAAACCTCGCTGCTGCAATTGCGTTAGACAAGACCCGCACCAGCATGATTGTCGATGCAAACTTCTACTCACCAGGTATGGATTCTCTGGTGGTAACCGGCACCGAATCCGGCCTTACCGATTATCTGGATGAAAGTGAATTGGGCCTGGAGAAGATCATATACGCGACAGGCATCCCGAGGGTGCGGGTGGTACCCGTTGGCGGCAACACCGAAGGCGCTACCGAGCGCATTTCTTCAAATCGCATGCGCGATTTCATTAACGAACTGAAAACCCGTTATCCAGATCGCTATGTATTACTGGATACGCCGCCTGCGTTGGAATACGCAGCTGAAACCCGCATGCTCGCCAGTCTCTGTGATTTTGTGATTCTCGTTGTTCCTTATGGCATGGCTACTATGGAGCAGGTGTCAACCTGTGTTGACACCATTGGTGAACAGCGTCTTGCCGCCGTGGTATTCAACCGCACGCAGGAACTGCCCTGATTGACACTCGCTTAGGTGTCTTGCTGGCTTACGTTTATATTGTATTTTTTCATGAGATCGTACAGCGTTGGCCGCGTGACACCCAATAATTTTGCCGTAGCAGAAATATTGTGATCGCTCATTGAAAGCGCGCGGAGTATCGCCGCGCGTTCTGCGTTGTAGCGAACTTGCCTGAGGTTGAGATTGAGACTCTCGTCAGAAACCAGCCCCAAATCTTCCGATGTGATCAGCTTGTCTTCACACATCACCACAGAACGTTTTACGCGGTTTTCCATTTCGCGAATGTTGCCGGGCCAGGGGTAGGCTTCAATCGCTTCGGCAGCTTCCGACGAAAAACCGGTAACACTGGCACTCATTTGTTTCACATACATTTTTAGAAAGTGTCGAGCCAGCAACATTTTGTCGCCCTGACGATCGCGTAACGGAGGAATCTGAATTTCCATTTCGCAAATGCGGTAGTACAAGTCTTCGCGGAAAGTATTGTCGGCCACCATCTGCTGTAAGTTTTTGTTGGTGGCACACACCACGCGCACATCGACTGGAAGTTCTTCGCGACCACCAACGCGCTCAATCACCCGTTCTTGCAAAAATCGTAATAATTTCGCCTGGAGTGGTAAGGGCATATCGCCGATTTCATCGAGAAATAAAGTGCCGCCGTTAGCGGTTTCCACCTTACCCAGGGTTCGTTTGTTGGCCCCGGTAAATGCGCCTTTCTCATAGCCGAAAAGTTCGCTTTCCATAAGGTTTTCTGGAACAGCGGCGCAGTTGATCGCCACCATGCGATTTTTTGCACGAGGGCTGAGTTCGTGTAATGCACGGGCTAATACTTCCTTGCCGGTGCCACTTTCACCGGTGAGGGTACAGGTCACATCAGAGGGCGCCAGTTTTTCAATAGTGCGACAAATTTTCAACATGGCCGGGTCACAGGCTATCACACCCTCGAGCGGCGCTTGATGCTGCTCCTGCAGGATGCGGTTCTGCTCTTCCAGGCTGAAGATGTGGTAAGCACGCTCTAAAATAAGATCGAGTGTTTCGGGGTTTACCGGTTTTTGGTAAAAATCGTAGGCACCCATCGCGACAGCGCGCACGGCATTTTCGTAATCCGCGTTACCGGTCATTACAATGATTTTTGCAGTGGGTGATAAATTTGAGATTTCGCGAATACAGCGGAAACCTTCGTCGACGCCTTCATCGTCGGGTGGTAGCCCGAGGTCTTGGAGCACGATGGGAGGCTCATGCAGACGAATCGCCGCAATGGCTTCCTCACGGTCAGCCGCGCAAATCACTTCGTATTGATCAAAATGCCACCGTAATTGGCTCTGTAACCCGAGGTCGTCTTCAACAATCAGTAGTTTCTTTTTTGCGTCGGCTTTACTCATATGGTTTCCAAGTTTCTTCGATAATATAGCTTCGTTATATTTTGCGCGACTAAACCAGCGGCAATGTAATTATAAAGGTAGTACCTTCGCCGGGGGAGCTTTCAACAGCAATATTACCGCCAAGGCTTTGGGTGTATTCGCGGGCTTGATACATCCCGATTCCCATGCCTTTACCGGTTTTTGTGGTTTCAAAAGGTTTATAAAGGCGGTTTTGAATAAACTCGATATCCATGCCCGAGCCGTTGTCTTCGATGCACACCGCTAAAATTTTACCATCCGGCTCGGCGGCGATATCGATGTAGCCGTCTTCATGGGTGGCGTCCTGGGCATTCTGAATAATGTGGGTGAACACCATTACCAGGCTGTCGAAATCAGCTTTCACTCGCCAATCATCCGCAACAGTGCGTACCGTGGGGTCGGGTTTCGATTTATGACAACGCTTCACCGCTTCAATAAGAACCTGCTTGATGGGGAAAATGGTGATTTCCTCGGGTTCATTGTGCTGCAATTTACGCAACAGGTTGCTCATGCGAACCACGGAGTTGTTGATGGTATTGATGGCATCTTCCACAAATGCGGGGTTGTCTTTGTGTTTTTCGGCGTTCTTTACCACAAGGGACTGTTGCGCGATTAAGTTTTTCAAATCGTGCATGACATAGGCTGCGAGTTTGTTGAAGGCATCGAACTGACGCGATTCTGCGAGCATTTCTGATTGCTCATGTCTCTCCAGATAACTCGCTACCTGGCGCCCTACGGTTTTAATTAAATCGAGATCTTCCCAGTTCAGCATGGCTTTGTCTTGTGGGGCGGTTAACGCCATAAAACCCACCAGTGAACTTTCGTTGAGCAGGGGCAGAATCAGCCATACGTCATCCAGGTCATTTGCCCAATCGGGTAACAGCTCATTGTGTTGCGCCAGTGTCATGCTTGGCGAATGCGGGGAGAACACCCATTCCTGTTCCAGTTCGCAGCAAAAATCACTGGAGTCAGGTTCTATCATGTCGGAAATATCCATGGCAACATTCACCTGTTGCACAGGCACCAGCACTTTACCGCGCTTTAACCACAGGGCACCGCCATAGCTTTTGAACAGGTCGGCGACAACATTTATCGCGCGTGCGTGAATTTCATTGGGCTCGGTGGGTTGCGAAAGTTGCGCAATCAAACGCAGCCACTCGGCGCGGTAGTCGTATTTATGGCTGAAAAGGTGCTTATTGATAAGTACCTTGAGCTTCTCCCGGGTAGACAGCGAAGAGAACACCACGCCCAATGCGATCAGGCCGCAGGTAAGCACCAGGGTGTAAATCACGGTTCCCCAACTGCCACCGTGCAACTCGACGTAGTAGCCACCGATGGCCAGCAGCGTAAGAAGTGCGCCGGCCAGGGTCAATGAGGTGGTATAAAAGGCGATTGGGCGTGAAAATGTCAGTTTTGCCGATTGAAGCGCCGGTTGGTTCAAAGTGACCACGCCGATGGTCATAAACATGCCAGCGGCCATGGCCACGGCTGCGCGCGCTTGCCAAAGATCGGAGCTTAATGCGAGGAAAAACAGGCTTTGTGAAAACAGGTAGGCATCAAATATAAAAACTACTGCGAGGTTCAAACACAGCAGTTTGACGAGCCGGTAATTCAAAACGTTTCGATACAGCTGCTCTACGCTTAACAGCCCGACAATGGAAAAAACAATACCTTGCCAGATAATGAGACGGTGTATTTTTATACCGGTGTAACCCTGCATATCGATGAAGAAAGCGGCAACAGTAGCGCCCAATGCAAAGGTATAGAGCACCACTTTATAAAACCCAGGAAGCTTACTGGAACAGAGTTGCTCGGTATTTCTCACCAAAGCGAACACCCAGGCTGAGTAATGCAGCGTTTCCAGGCACAGCAGGTGAGACGGTAGCGGAAGGTCAAACAACCCGGCAGCGGGTATCGAAGCCAGCCAAACGCTGTGAATTACCGAGGCTAGGGCGAACGACCAATGCAGGCGTGTGCGCCGGTAATTGAAAATCAGCGTGAGCGAAAAAATAAAAAAGAGCAAAGCTGCGCAGGCAAACGCTATTTGGGTAACATTGCTGAATTCCATTTAATGACTCAAGTACGCTAATGTCCGCGGCGGGGGCTGACGTTGTTGTCAGTTGTGTTTAGGTATTGCAATAGCAAGGCACGTTTATTCCCTCGCTAACAAAACCACCCCGCAAATTTGCGGGGTGGCGGGTATTATAACGGTATATTGAAAAATAAGCAGGCTTAAGCGGCCTGGCGCAGGTGGGAGACGACTTTCTCCATAATCCGTTCGAACATTGGACGGGAATCGAGAATTCTGGCGCGCTCGAACTGCATGTCGTAGGCGAGCTGGCGACGGGATTTTTCCATGATTTTGAAGCCGAAGCGATTCACGAAAATATAGCTGTCGGCGTCAATTTTACTGCTCAATTTGCAACGCTGGGATTTACTGCTGTCTTCTTCCTTGTACTCCAACCACACGCCCTCTGGAATATTCTTGGCTTCCAGATAAAACTTGTTAGACAGCTGTTCGTAGCGTGATTGCTGTCGCTCCAGTGCGGTCATATCCTCCCAGGGTTTCTGGTCGGGGTCAGACTTGCCCAGTACTTCCCTCTGGTGGTCATTGAGGTTGGCGTACTCGAATTGTGGCGCATCAGGGTCATTCAGTGACACCAGCAACTCTTCGATCGCAGTGATTTTCTGAGTGCGGGCTTCTGGGTTGTCGATAGCGGCTTCGAGGCCGTTTTCGACGCGCTGTAAAACTTCTGGCTGCAAACGTTTTTTACGCAGCAGCGAGCGCTCGTCGAAATGTGGCTGACACAACCAAACGATATCGGTGACCAAAGATTCGGCTTCAACCCACTCGACACTGTCGTAGCCGTGTTTTAGGTGGGTGATAATCAATACCTGTAACCAGGTATTGGTTAGAAATTCGTTCATTGCCTCAGGCAATTGCGCGTTTTTGAGCTTGTTGTACAAGGCGTTTTGCGCTGAAGAGCGGGCCTGACGAATGCGGGACTTGCCTTCTTCCGTTTGCGTGGTGCGTCGCTCAACCAGCTCAGATTTTCGACCTTCGCGCTCAATATGCTCTTCGAGTTCGCCCAAAAACTCTGCAAAGACTTTCTGATCGGTTTTGTAGAGTCGGTTGATGGTTTGCACACCGTCAGCGATTTTGCGATACAACGGGTCACGCTCAAGAGGCTTGGTTTCGTCGAAGCTTAACCCGGCCTTGGTAATAGTATTGATGAGGCGCCGCGCGGGGTGCTCAGGGTTGGTAAGAAAGGTGCGGTCGTGCAGCGCGATCTTGAGAATAGGAATCTGCAGTCGGCAAACCAGAGATTGAACAGCGATAGGTAAGTTTTCGTCAGACAGTACATTATCGAAGAACATCGCAATAAGGTTGATGATGTCTTCATCGGGCTGTTCGAGGGCTTGTGGTACCTCTGGGTCCCGTTTTGCCAGCAGTTGGTTCACGACATCCGAAATGATGTTTTTCGGTTCGAGCACAGCGAGTTGGCGATCAACCAGGGGTTGCGACTTGGTTAGCAGGGTTGCCAACTGTGGCGACGCCATAATTGGGCCAGGGTTGCTCGAGTAGAGATAGTAGGTGTATGGCCCGGAAGTATGAACGAAAGTTCCGCTCGGCAGGGCCTGGCGGCTTCCCATGCGTGCCGTGGACATCAAAGCACTGAGAGTGTTTAGATCAAGTTGAAAGCTGGGTGCCGGCGGTGCGGCAAATTGTGCTTCTAAGGACTCGTTGGCTCCAGCGTGGCCTTCGTGTTCATGGTGCTCGCTGGGTGGAATCGCCGAGCGTGACTTATGCAGTTGGCGCGGCACTTTTGGCAGAATGCCGGCATCGAGCAGAATTTGATTGGCGTCGGAGTAAATATGGCCAAGCTGTTTCAGCACGTGTTTCTCAAACAGCTTAAAAAGAATCAGTCGCGCTTTGATGCTAATGCCAAGCTGGGTATTGCAAGACTCGACGAAAGCCAATGCAATCTGCTGCGGGTCCAAGGGGTTGTTGTCTTCGTTAACCGGAATGTGCAGCAGCAGGTGATCGAGCCGCATGGCCAGCTCGTAGAGTTCCAGCTTGTAGGTATCGCGCGTACGGCCCGCCATGTTATTGAGCGCGAGCTCTATTTCGAGGTCATCGCCTTCAACAATCGAGAGCGAACTGCTGTCTTCGGGTTCTTCTTCCGGTTTTTTCGTGACGGGTTTGTTCAGCAGGTCGCTGAACAACCGACTGAGTTCGTGCATAAATGCACTGGCCACACCTTTTTTCTTGATGCGAATTTCTCGCATCGCTTCGAAATAAAGATTTTGTTCGTTGTTGCTGGTTGCTCTTTTGGAGAGGTCGTAGAACAGGTCGTCTGTGGCGGAAAACATGTGTTCCAACAGGCGAGCGGCATTATCCTGGCTTTGGTGCTGGATGTGCTCCACGAGTTTGGGTGGTTGAATGGGCCCCTGCGAAACCTTGTTCACCAACTCAATATGATCAGGTCGATCTTTCTTCGGCGCCATTAAAAACAAGCTCTCAATTTCGTCGTTGTAGGTTTGGGTTTAATTATTATTTAGAAAAACGTTATGCATGTTCCATTCCTTTTTTGAACTGGCGCACAGTTCCTCTCAGCTGAATGACATTGCAATCTCGGGGATAAAAATATGTAACGCACTAATTGTGCGGTGCGGGGCCCGGATTGCCGATTGCTGCGTGCTTCTTAATGATTTGTTGCTGGTTATTAGGCTTCTTTGTAATTCTAAAGTATCAGTAAATGCTAACGTTGTCGGCCCAGCAGGAAAAATGAACACTGTCTGGCGGGTTTGGCTTGACTACCAAGGCCTAATAAAAACAATATTTTTTATAGGGTATTATTCTGACTGTTGAAATAAATGTAAATTATATCGACGTGTAGTTTACGACATACGCCGTTACCCGACTACCCATATTTTACTCAGTGCGCCTATAATAACGCTTTCTTTGAGGTCGCTCAGACGACCTTGTTAAGCCTTTATGGACCACAAGTTTTGGCAGCTTCCCATGCTTTTAATGATCGATAATTACGATTCCTTTACCTACAACGTCGTGCAGTATTTGGGAGAGCTCAAAGCCGACGTCGTGGTGGTGCGTAATGATGAATTAACACTCGAAGAAATTATTGCCAGGAACCCCGAGCGCATTGTAATTTCTCCCGGACCCTGCACGCCAACGGAAGCTGGTGTATCTGTGGAAGTCATCAAACATTTTGCCGGTAAGGTTCCGCTGTTTGGCATTTGCTTAGGTCACCAGAGTATCGGCCAGGCTTTTGGCGGTACCATTGTAAGGGCGCGTGAAGTGATGCATGGCAAGGTATCGAATATCCATCATAAAAATGTCGGGGTGTTCGAAGGCTTGCCAAACCCATATGTGGCGACACGCTACCACTCTCTGGTGATTGATAAAGCGAGCCTTCCCAATTGCCTGGAAGTCACCGCCTGGACTGAAACCCCGTCTGGCGAGCTCGATGAAATCATGGGGGTGCGCCACAAAAATCTCGCGGTTGAAGGCGTACAGTTCCACCCCGAATCCATTCTCACCGAGCATGGTCATAGCCTGCTCCAGAACTTTTTGTCCCGCTCCCTCTAGCGTGCACGCTCTGCTAAGGCGGCGTGCCTTTCCCAATCAAAACTAATAAGAAGAAGATTATGAACATTCAGCAAGCACTTACCCGCGTTGTGTCGGGTGAAGATCTCACTCAGGATGAAATGGTGGAAGTGATGACCGCCGTGATGAGCGGTGAAGCAACCCCAGCGCAAATCGGTGGCTTCTTGGTGGCGTTGCGTATGAAAAGTGAGTCGCTTGATGAGATAACTGGTGCGGCCATGGTGATGCGGCAACTGGCCACCAAAGTGCAAGTGAATTGCGACAATCTCGTCGATACCTGCGGTACTGGAGGCGATGGCGCCAACCTGTTCAACGTCTCAACCGCTTCCGCCTTTGTTGTTGCTGCTGCGGGTGGCCACGTTGCCAAGCACGGCAATCGCAGCGTATCCAGTTCCACCGGCAGCGCCGACGTGCTCGAGGCTGCGGGAGTTAATCTTAATGCACCACCCGAGTTGGTTGCACGTGCAATTGAAGAGGTGGGCGTGGGTTTCATGTTCGCACCAGCACATCACAGTGCTATGAAACATGCCATTGGGCCCCGTAAAGAACTTGCACTGCGAACAGTATTTAACATGTTGGGGCCAATGACCAATCCTGCGGGGGTAAAACGCCAGGTGATCGGCGTATTCACCCAAGCCTTATGTCGCCCAATGGCTGAAGTACTGGGAAGGTTGGGTTCGGAGCACGTCATGATTGTGCACTCCCAAGATGGCCTCGATGAACTTTCTACCGCGGCACCCAGCCATGTGGCCGAATTTCGCAAGGGTGAGCTCAGCGAATACACCTTAAACCCCGCAGATTATGGGGTGGCAAGCGACGATCTCAGTGGCCTGGTGGTTTCCAGTGCAGCGCAATCACTCGCGTTAATCAAGGGGGCGTTCGCGCGAGAACAGAGCGACGCCGTGCACAAAGCCTCAAAAATTATTGCCTTGAACGCGGGCGCGGCGATATATGTTGCCGGCCTCGCCAACACCATTGGCGACGGCATTGCTATGGCAGAAGACGCTATTGCAAGTGGTGGCGCAGCAGAAAAACTTAAAGAACTTGCCGAGTTCACCAACGTCTAGCAACATCGAGCGGAAATCACAGTGTCAGATACACCCACCGTATTAAAGAAAATCATTGCCCGTAAACACCAGGAAGTCGCGGAACGTCGCCCGCAGCGTTCCGTGAGCGATTTGCAGCAAATGGCCGACGAACAAGCACCGCCAAGAGGTTTTGTTGCCGCAATGCAAGCACGGCTCGAACAACAACAGCCCGCGGTAATTGCAGAAATAAAAAAAGCCTCACCGAGTAAAGGCGTGATACGGGAAAATTTCGTCCCCGAGGACATTGCCAAAAGTTACGCTGAGGGCGGGGCTGCCTGCTTGTCGGTTCTGACCGATGTCGATTTTTTTCAGGGCGCGGATGCCTATTTGCAAAACGTGCGTGCAACGGTGGACTTGCCGGTGATTCGCAAAGATTTTCTCGTCGACCCTTATCAAATTACGGAAGCGCGTGCGATTGGCGCCGATTGCGTGCTGCTCATTGTTGCCGCGCTCGATTTGCCGCAGCTCAAAGACCTGAATCAGCAGGCGCTGGAATTGGGAATGGACGTGCTTGTCGAAGTTCACAACGCGGCCGAATTGGAGTTGGCCCTGCAGCTTCCCAACAAACTTGTGGGCATCAATAATCGAAATTTGCACACCTTCGATGTGAGTCTGCAAACCACATTTGAGCTTTTACCCCAAATTCCCGACGATAAAATCGTCGTCACTGAGAGCGGAATCTTATCGATAGATGATGTACGCGCCATGCGTGACAAACAGGTGAATGCGTTTTTGGTGGGAGAGTCTTTTATGCGGGCAGAGCAACCTGGTGAGAAATTGCGTGAACTCTTCTTTTAGAGCACCCTTTTAAGGCATTTTTCATTCTGAGATATTTAACAAGGCAAAAATCAGCGCGATTTCCAATGCATCGCGCTGTTTCGTTCCCTTAACGTGTTCCAAATACCACCATGGTTTTGCCCTTAACCGATACCAGGCCCTGGTCTTCCAGCGTTTTTAAAACCCGCCCGACCATTTCTCGCGAGCAGCCAACGATGCGACCAATTTCCTGTCGGGTGATTTTTATCTGCATGCCGTCGGGGTGAGTCATGGCATCCGGTTCTTTGCACAAATCGAGAAGCGTGCGCGCCACACGACCGGTTACATCGAGAAACGCCAAGTCGCCAACCTTGCGCGTGGTGTTGCGCAAGCGCCGCGCCATTTGTGTGCCGAGCGCGAACAGGAACTCTGGGTGCGATTCCGAAAGTTCCTGAAACTTTGAATAGGAAATTTCGGCAATCTCACACTCCGACTTCGCACGCACCCAGGCGCTGCGATTGTCCTGCGCGTCGAACAAACCCATTTCACCGAAAAAATCGCCATCGTTAAGGTAGGCGACGATCATTTCTCTACCTTCTTCGTCTTCGATTAAAACGGTGACGGAACCTTTAATGATGTAGTAAAGCGAATCACTTTTGTCTCCGGCGTAAATCAGCGTACTTTTCGCCGGGTAGCGACGTCTGTGACAGTGAGCAAGAAAATCTTCCACATTTTGAATGTGGGGTGTTAGAGACACAGCAACCAAGGTAATACCCTCAAGTCTTCGATCAGTCGTTAATCAATGTGCGACTTAAACACAACAAGCCGTAATCTGAATTGTTATTTTATATTTTAGCGATAGATTAGAACGCGGCGAGTATAACCCGAGAAGCTAATTGAACTGAATAGTTTCGCCAGATTCTACGGGGTGTTTACGTATTTAATTGTAAATATAGTCGTTTTCTTAGACAAAGGTCGAAATTCCCATTTTATGGTAGTCTTTGCGCCTTTCGTAATTTGAGTGCCAAGGCGCACAAGGGGTAAAAAATGTCTATGCAGGCAACTGTGAAGTGGGTCGATGGCGCCCAGTTTTTGGCGGAATCGGGGAGTGGTCACAGTGTGGTTATGGATGGCCCGCCCGACCACGGCGGCAGGAATATGGGCGTAAGACCCATGGAAATGTTGCTCATGGGCTTGGGAGGCTGCGCTTCGTTTGATGTGATGAGTATTCTACACAAGGCGCGCCAGAAGGTGAGTGATTGCCGCACCGAGCTCACCGCGGAGCGTGCCGACGCCACACCTGCCGTGTTCACCAAGATTCACCTTAAATTTGTGGTTACTGGAGTGGCCTTGAAAGAAGCACAAGTTAAACGCGCGGTATCACTGTCTGCCGAAAAATACTGCTCAGCCTCTATCATGCTCGAAGCCGCTGGCGTGGAAATGAGCCACAGCTACGAAATCGTTGAAGCTTAATTATCGAGGTTTCTTAATTATCGAGGTTTAAAGTCGCTTACTGGTTTCCGTCATAAGCTTGGAAACCACCGTCATTGCGGCTTTAATCGGGCCGGGGAACCGCGAACCACCGGCATCCAGCGCAGCATGCGCATGCTTGGCTTCATCAATTAACATCTGGTCGACTATGGCGCGACTTTCAGCGTCGTTGGCGGGAAGTTCGTTCAGGTGAGATTCCAGGTGCTTACAAACCTGCTGTTCGGTGGCCGCAACAAACCCCAAGCTGATTTTATCGCTGAGGCGGCCTGCAGCAGCGCCAATACCAAAAGACAGGCCATACCACAGCGGGTTGAGCAGGCTGGTGTGGCTGCCGAGGTCTTTTATGCGCTGTTCACACCACGCCAAATGATCGATTTCCTCATCGGCCGCCTTTTCCATTTCATCGCGTACCTCAGGCAATTTTGCCGTTAAAGCTTGCCCCTGATAGAGCGCTTGGGCGCACACTTCACCGCTGTGGTTAACCCGCATCAGAGCCGCTGCGTGCTTGCGTTCGGAGTCGCTCAGCGAAGTGTCCGGCGCAACATCGGGCTTGGGTGTGTTTCGGGTAAGTGGTTGCGTGCCTGGAGCCAGCGTACGCAAGGCGCGATCGCCCCCGATAATAAGTGAATCAATAAAAGAAAGCTTTCGTGCGGTCATAAACAACCTGTTCCAGAAACATCCTGCTAGCGGTGAATAGTCGCCTTATAATAACCCTGTAAGATTCGCAGGATTAAGGCGTTGCCATGAATAATAACGATTTAAAGTTAATTCTCAATACCAACATCGGCGTGGTTGTTATCGAAACCTACGACGAAAAGCGCACCACAGAACTGCTGAGTGAGCAGTTTGCCGACAGTGGATTGCCAGCCTGGCGCTGGAGTGTAACCGATGGTCTGGCGCCATTGGGTTTTGGGCTCGAACTCGCCAACCCAGAACAATACAGCGAGCCTGCCGTTGTGCTTAATTACATAAAGCAGTATCGCAACCCGGGTGCATTTGTTTTATGTGACATGCACCCCTTTCTCGATGAACCTAAAATCGTTCGCCTCATTAAAGACATCGCGCTCAATTATACCGGCAACAAACAAAAATTAGTGTTTGTCAGTCACCGCCTAAAACTGCCGCCGGAAATCGCGCGTTACGCTGCACAAGCGGAACTTTCCATGCCCAGCGAAGAGGAAATTCTGGCGATAATTCGTGAGGAAGCGCGCACCTGGGCGAGCCAGAATCGCAAAAACCGCATCAAAACCGACAACATCACCCTGCAAAAACTGGTCAATAACCTCAAGGGGCTGACACATCGAGATGTAAAACGCCTGGCCTACGGTGCAATCGCCGACGACGGCGCCATAACCGAAGAAGATCTCCCGGAAGTGACCCGCGCAAAATTCAATTTAATGGATATGGAAGGCGTGCTGCACTTTGAATACAGCACTGCACACCTGCGCGAAGTCGCGGGCCTGGATACCCTCAAAAAGTGGCTGGAAGACCGTCGTCACGCCATGCAAAACCCCGGTGCCAGCAAGCTGGACCCACCCAAGGGCGTGTTGCTTTTTGGTGTGCAGGGCGGCGGCAAAAGCCTTGCGGCAAAGGCCATTGCCGGAGTATGGGGCCTGCCCTTGTTGCGTCTCGATATGGCGGCGTTGTTTAACAAGTACATTGGTGAAACCGAACGCAACCTGCGCGAAGCCCTGAAATTGGCCGATCTGATGTCGCCCTGCGTGCTCTGGCTGGACGAACTCGAAAAAGGCATGGCCCAGGGTAATGACGACAGCGGTACCCCGAAACGCCTGCTGGGCACACTGCTCACCTGGATGGCGGAACGCAAAACCAGCGTATTTATGGTCGCCACCAGCAACGACATTAGCCAACTGCCGCCCGAGTTAATGCGCAAAGGCCGCTTCGACGAAATCTTTTTTGTGGATTTGCCCGGCGAAGATGCCAGAAAAGCCATATTCGCGATTCACCTTAAAAAACGCGAACTCAACCCCGACGACTACAACCTGGATTTGCTCACCGTGATGACCGAAGGTTTCACCGGCGCTGAAATCGAACAGGCCATCGTCTCCGCCACCTACGCCGCTGCAGCGCGCGAAACCCAAGTCAGCGACACCATCATCCGAGAAGCCATCCAACAAACCCAACCACTGTCGGTGGTAATGGCAGAAAAAATTGCTGAATTAAAAGTCTGGGCCGAAGATCGCGCGGTGAGAGCGAATTGATACACGAAAGCAGAGCTTTCGTGGAACGCCCGCGGAGCGGGCTTCTGGGAGCGGTTGCTGAGTTAATGGGTTAGAGCGCTAATGAAGGAAAACAGACTGGTTTGGGTTTTTGTTTTACCCCAGAAGCGAGCAAAGCAAAGCGCCCCAGAAGGTTGCGAAGCAACCGTTCCCGTTAGCCCGCTATGCGGGCGTCCCAGCAGCGATGCGCTCCACGCAATCGCAATCGCAGTCGCGATTGCGTATCACCACAATTGCGTATCACCCCAACTCATCCGTAGCAACGTGATACTGCGGGTCGATAATACTCACTTCACACAAATCCCTGGCGCGGTGCAGTAGCGAGCGGCATTCGGGGCTGAGGTGGCGCAGGTGCAGGCGTTTACCGAGTTGCTCGTAGCGTTCTGCCAGCGCATCCAGTGCTTCTATGCCGGAATGGTCGCTCACGCGGGAACGCTGAAATTCGATGATCACATCATCCGGGTCGTTTTGTGGATCAAACAATTCTTTAAAGTTGGCCACAGAACCGAAGAAAATGGGGCCGCGCAGCTCATAAACCTTGCTGCCGTGCTCATTGATATGGGTTTCCACATAAATAAGCTGGGCGTGCTTCCAGGCAAACACCAGCGCCGACACAATCACACCCACCACCACGGCAATGGCCAAATCGAACGCGACAGTTACACCAGACACCAGCACCAGAATAAAGGCATCGGAGGCGGGAATTTTGCGAATAATGCGCAAGCTCGACCACTCAAAGGTGCCCAGAACCACCATAAACATCACACCCACCAAAGCGGGCAGGGGAATGAGTTCGATCAGCGATGCGCCGAACAGAATCAGTAGCAACAGTACCAGCGCTGCGGTAAAACCACTCAAACGTCCACGGCCACCGGAGTTAATATTGATCATACTCTGGCCGATCATCGCGCAGCCGCCCATGCCGCCAAATACCCCGTTAACGCTGTTGGCAACACCCTGGCCAATACATTCGCGATTCCCCTGGCCGCGGGTTTGGGTGATCTCATCGATAAGCGTTAAGGTGAGCAGCGATTCAATTAGCCCAACCGCCGCGAGAATCACCGAGTAGGGCAGAATAATTTTCAGGGTTTCCAGGTTAAAAGGTACAGCGGGAAGGGCGAAGCTCGGCAGAACGCCCTCAAGCGTGGCGTTTGCCGCTTCAGCCGGTGGCAGCATATCTTTTACAAAATCGATGACCGAACGCGCGGGTAAATCGAGAAACTGCACCAGCAAGGTCACCACAATAATGGCTACCAGAGAGGCGGGCACAGCCGTCGTGAATTTTGGCAGAAAGTGGATGATCAGCATGGTAAGCGCAATCAGCCCCCCCATCACATAGAGCATCTCGCCCTGCATCCAGTGCAGTTGACCGGTGGCATCCGCCATTTTGAACTGACCGAGCTGGGCGAGAAATATCACAATCGCCAAACCGTTAACAAAACCCAGCATCACCGGGTGTGGCACCATGCGAATGTACTTGCCCAAACGCAACACCCCGGCGCCAATTTGTAGCAAACCTGACAGCACCAGCGCGGCAAATAAATACTGCACACCATGCTGCGCAACCAGCGAAACCATCACCACCGCCGTAGCGCCAGTGGCGCCGGAAATCATACCGGGGCGACCGCCCACAAGCGAGGTAATCAAGCCCATCATAAATGCCGCATACAGCCCAACCATGGGCTCTACGCCGGCGACAAAGGCAAAGGCAACAGCTTCAGGAACCAGGGCAAGGGCAACAGTTGTACCGGACAGAACATCGGCACGTACGCTCGCGGCGGAGCGGTTAATCAAGCTAAACATAACAACAACTACTCGTCAGAAATACTGACACTGCAGCACATTTCGTGCTCAAGCGAATAAGAAAAAGCGTAGATAGCACCCACAGGCGCAAAAGGTCGCGGAGTTTAGCAGATGACGGTTTGAAAATTAAGCATGGAGACGACGGACGCTCGTGTGTATAGCTGCGGCCTGCGCCGCCGGGAATGCGCCAACCTGCAATTACACGACGTCCAGCTCAAACAACAAACCGAATTTGTGCGAGGGGAAGGGCGGTAAAGATCGTGTGGTGCCGATGGGCGGCGGCGCGCACTGGTTTAGGCATGCAATGGCCACGCACATGCTGGAGAACGGTGTTGCTATCCGCTTTATCCAGGCGATACTGAGCCACAGCGACCTGAAATTCACCCCGATCTATACCCTGGTGAGTATCGAGAAGTTACGGGAGATCCATCGGGCAACGCACCGGCTTGTCTCGTAGTCCGGCAAAAAAAACAATACGACAATACGGGAAAACTGGAGTAATGTGTATGTACAAACGTCAATACAGGGATGGTCATGCGTTTTGAATGGGATGAGGCTAAGAACGAGATTCTATCCGTAAACACGGAATCGACTTTGCCGATGTAAAAGACATGTTCAAGCACCCCATGCTGACCTTGTTGGATGACAGGGAAGACTACGGCGAAGAGCGCTGGGTAGGTATTGGCTGGATACAGCGGCTTCTCGGCGTGGTGGTTTACGTGGAACGCCACTAAGACACCATCCGTATTATCTCGGCTCGAAAAGCGACCAAACACGAGGTGCACCGTTATGAGCAAAGTATCGAAAACTGATTGGAAGCGACTGTCCGAGATGGACGATAAAGACATCGACACCAGCGACATACCCGAATTGGATGATGCCTTCTTCCAGAATGCTGAACTGAAAGTGCCAAGTAAGCAACCGGTGACTCTGCGTATTGATAGCGATGTGCTGGTGTGGTTCAAATCCCAGGGGCAGGGCTACCAGACTCGGATTAACAAATTGTTGCGTGCTTACATGGAAAGTCAGCAGCGCTAGACGTCCAGTGCCATCCCGCGTGTCACTAAGCTTGCACCCGTATAAAACCACCCTCCTGGGTGGATAAGCCGAAGGCGCCTCCCACGCGTTGCCAGGTTTAAGTTCTCTGAGAAAAAGGTTAATAAATCAGGCACCCGCCTTTGGCTTCATTTCCGGTGGAATAGGCGCATTATCCGGTGCCCAAGTTTTTGAAAATGCAGGGCCTGTTATTAGGGTCGGTGTGGCTGCGATTCTTGGGGGAACCGTTTCTGAACTCACAGGGGGTAAATTTGCAAATGGGGCGGCTACGGCTGCACTTAGTGCGGCGGTTAGTAGTGGGGTGAGGGCCGGACAATTCAGTCGCGAGGTTTCCACTGAATTTGATACTACGAATTATTCAGAGGAAGAGCTGGCGCTGATTTCAGATATTCAAAAGTCAGCAGAAAAAAATTTAGAGCAATTTAAGGAGATTATTCGCAACGACCCAAATTCCATGTTGGATATGCTAAATGCTGTTGAAGGCATGTCTATTGTGTATGACCCAACATATGAGGGTGCCGGAATAATTGATCACACGGTTGGAAGTAAAACTTTCGGCCGGCTAAAAATTGGAAATGCCTGGTTTGAACGAAATGGCCGCTTGGTGGAAGTTAGCGTAGGTGATCAGGCTTACTTAAATAGCTTGAGTTCCCACGAATACGAAATGTTTAAATTCAGGCATGAGCTGCGATATATCGAGCCTTTGGGCTTAAAAATCACAAGGCTCTATGAAACTAACCCTCATATAGCAATACCAACGGACAGAGCAAAACAGCCGTGGGAAATAGATGCATCAGGAGAGGCTCTGAAATGGAGTAAGAAACGTAATCAAAGGTAATATAATAATGAAGATAACACTGTTAACAATATTAATAATGATTCTTTCCTGCAAATGTTACTCGAATGATAAAAATGTTTTCATAGGTGATAATAAGCTTACCATCGATGTAAGCAGAGGGAAACTTTCGGATGGTGGTGATCTGGAGTGGGACGTTAGAGCTTGTTCTGTTTCCTCTGGGTATGTTTGTTTGATGACAAAAATTTATCCATTAACCATTGCGCTACCTATTGAAAAAAAATTAGGTAAAAATTGGTATTTCCAAGGCAAATATTACGAAATAGTGATGGATCTTGGTGGTGGTAAATGGTTAGTTACATCTCAGTTCAGTGAGCCTACTAAAAATATGTTCGAAGGGAGTGATTTAGAAAGTATAGTATTATATGAGGTAAAAAATAATTCATATCTTGGTTTGACGGTATTAAAGAACGAAAATGGCATTTTTACTAAAATAAGGTCATGGCGTTATTCTGGTTCTGAGGGGCTGGATTTAAAAAATCTTGAGAAGACTTTAAAAAATAGTAATGTGCTCAATAAAACTGAAATTGATCAGTACTTTTCTCCGGTTTGGAAAGAGTAAGTCTACAATCCAAAGGGACAAAACAATCGAAAAACAATCGGGGACAGACCCCAATTAAAAACTGACACCACAGGGGACAGGCACTCATTGCAAATAGTTTGAGTGCCTTTTTTGGTCGTTAGGTTTCGCGAGTTAAGACCAGACACCCGTCCATGAGTGGTACCGCCAGTGGCTTAGCGGATTTAAGCACACCAAAAACCCTCTTAAAAAGTATGTCATAAAAAAATAATAGGAGAACTTGACAAAGCGTTTGATGGCGCGGGTACAAACGGTATGCGCTATTTGTTCGAGCAGATGACTGGTTCAGAGGCCGAATTAAATAGCGTTTATAGCGAGGCTATTAATAGCATAAATGAGAAGGCTGAAAATGATATACGAGTTTGGCAAGAATTCCTGATCGAGGAGTAATCTGGGTGAAATCATATCGAATTCATGTTTACGCAGCTTTCAAAAAGATTGCTTGGTTGAGTGTTAGGGCGTTGCTGTTAACGGTTTGCTTGCTGTTTTTTTCCTCCTGTGCGACCAAAGAATTTGAAAGAGTACGGTACTATCCCGATGTTAAGGGGTTGAATAAGGGTAGAAGTTTGGGTGAGCCAGCGTTTATGCCAAATGTGGAATATCCAGAAAATGAGTGGGAAAAAATGCGCGAAGGTTGGGTGTTTTTGCTAGTTGATGTTACTCCAGATGGCAGGCCGTTTAATATAACTTTAGTCAGATATGAGCCTTCCCAATCTTTTGTGGCTCCAGCGATGGAGGCCATGAAAAATATGCGGTTTAACCCCTATCCAAATACAAACGCGCCTGAAGTCGTGAGTGACTACTATGTGTTGATTAACTTTACAGCAGAAAAACGGCCGTACCCCGGATAAAACCACCCTCCTGGGTGGATAAGCCGAAGGCGCCTCCCACGCGTTGCCAGGTTTAAGTTCTCTGAGAAAAAAGGTTAATAAATCAGGCACCCGCCTTTGGCTTCATTTCCGGTGGAATAGGCGCATTATCCGGTGCCCAAGTTTTTGAAAATGCAGGGCCTGTTATTAGGGTCGGTGTGGCTGCGATTCTTGGGGGAACGGTTTCTGAGTTGACGGGGGGTAAGTTTGCAAATGGGGCGGCTACGGCGGCTTTGAGTGCGGCTGTTAGTGAGGGGGTGGCAAAACTGCCCTCACGTGATGAGTCCGGCGCAAGGATCAATCCTCTGCACGCTATGTCGGAGGAAGAGCAGCTGGAAGTTTGGGATGCCATAATGAAAAAAGTGGGAGTAAACCAAGGGAAGCGCATTGCTGACACTCACCAAGGTGTTGCTAGATACCTGACTGAGAACCTATACGAAATCGGCGATGTACTGGGGTTTGAAATGGGGGCTGGTATAGTAAAAATTGGAGATGGTTGGGGCTTCGAACAGCTTCATACAGAGTTTGATCCTAACGGTGTTAGTCCTTCAGATTCGACTATTAACTGGCATAACCATCCCAGTGGAGATAATTCGATTGGGGGTACTTTTAGTGGATATAAATCTAAAAGCCGGGTGAATACAGAGGAGACATTGCAAATGGCTTGGGGGAATTTTTACAAACAAAATATATAGCGAGGTCGAAAAACTTTATGCAAAGGTTTAATGGTAAAGACTTTGTTAATGCAACGAAGGGTTTGACCCTTCAAGAGGCAAATAAGTACAAGCATGAGGTAATACTAAATGCAGGGCAACCTTACGTCGATGATATTAAATGGTAACGTTAAATCTTGTGTATGTTTGGTTTTGCTTTTACTGGTGAGTAACGTAAATTATGCAAGTGAGAGTTGTAGTCAAGAAGAATTTGTTAGCGGAAGCTTAAATATTTCTCATGCTTTTTCTCCCTCAATAGAGTTTGTATTGAGTTTGAATAAGTCTAAGGAAATTCTGACAATTGATTATTACGAATATGAAACGTTGGGGGAGGGGCAAAGGGGGGAGCCCATAGAAGTGGTTACAATCGTTGTCGCTGAGCAGAAAGGGTTAATTGATTTCTTTACTATGGTCGCTTCATCTGGACATAAAGAGGATCAACTTGAAATTGATGACGGGTCGTTGTGGGAAATTAAAATGAAGAGTTTATGTGGGGAAACGCTTCGGTTCGTTGATGCCCCAAAATTTCAAACGCAGATAAGAGGTGTTGAAGAGGTTCTGGCGCTGTATGAGAAGCTAGCGAGCTACTTTAGAAAAATAGAAGCAAAAAAGGAGGTGTTTCCTGCGAAGAAAGTTGAGAGGGTTATTGAAAAATTTCTTTCAGAAGAGAAGGAAAAGGGGGTAGTAATTAAAAACAATTGATAAAAAAACGCAAGCTACCTGAAGGGGCAAGGTGATAAAAGTTTCAGGTTAAGGATTTACCTAGAAGAAAAAGAAGAGCTGCAATACTTGTGTAATATGAGTGGCAAGAACATTCTTCTGATGTATGGTAGTGATGAAGACATTCACTACCCAGTTAATGATGATGTTTTTATTTCTATGCATTTAGCAAATGAGGAGAGCTTGAGAGGCTGTTCAAAATTCGACGGATGTCACACGTCCGACACTCTAGAGCTACAAGAAAACGCTTGCGCCCCGCCCACAAACCCTCAGCCGGTTATTGTTACACCGAGTCAACTCACTGCCGGCATAATTAAAAGTTATCGCTCAATGCCCAAAATTCATTGGCCCTGGCATCGCGGCATTACTAGTGTTACTCGCCATATTGCTTTTAACCGGCTGTTTTTGGGAACAGGGTTTTCAGATGAAAACGCAGGCTAATAATCCAAACGAACAAAAACATGAATTAGCGTCGCACAGAGAAAATAACGAAAAACACGCAACGAAATATGCGTATCAATTTATGGATAATCGCGCCGCGGCGCTCACCCATCGAACCTTGCAAGAATCGGCAAACAACACCTCATTGCGCAAGCAAGCGGCGCACGGTGTTGTACAAAAAAAAGCATTATCGATTGGCAGTGTTGATGTTGCCGAAAATAGCCAGAAACAAAGCAGCGCGGTATCTCAGTTTGTTCCCTTAGATGTCGGGCAAACAGCGCCAAATGTGCAATCACAAGCCGATGTACTCGCAGCAGGGGTGAGGGGCGATACGCTTTTCTGGCCATCTATGGCGGGTGTTTTTAATGCGGACTATGCCGGCAGTGTTGATCGCGCAATGCGGTGGGGCCTTTTGGGTGGTGAAGGAAGTGCGGGTTGGTACACGCGTGAATACACCGCGGCACACTTTCACGCAATTGCCACAGCTGCGGGAGCCTCGAGCAACAACCTCGCGGGCATTGATGCTTCACTCGATAACAACAAAAACAAAACACTCATCGCAATTCGCGCGTTTCGTGGCCCCAACAACGGTAGCATGGCTGGGCAAACCGAAGCAGACTTAGGCTTGGTTCACGCCGCCGTTAATGGTCAGGCCGCAGCGCTTCACGCGGCGGGTTTAATCAACAATGCGGCGGCTCATCCCACCCTTATTGAAGCCGACCCCGCCGAAGCCCACCCCAACACACTGCCCACCGCCAAAGTCGATTTTGGTGGCGCGGGAACGGTTTACTTTAAAGGTCGCGGCCGAGACGTTGAAAACGCACTGGTGGGCAGCGGCAACAGCGCCGCCCGTGCGCTCTCAAGCCTTGGTGGCGCACATGCCGATGGCCCAGCAGGCGTTGGCATGCATGGCTTTGTAGCTGGGGGCGCAGCAACGCCCAGCCAAATTGCCGGAGATGTCGGCGCCGAAGTCGCGCCAGCGCTAACACCGGTAACCGCAACCGAAACCGCGCGCAGTTATCTGCCCGGCTGGTTGGGCGGTGCCGACATACCCGCCCGCCCAGAGGCCATCGACGCATGGTTTTCTGCCGCGAAAGGTGCGCTGCTCGCATCATTAACCGCAACAACCGACCTGCACGCCTCCAATATTGTCGCGGGTCGTTCTGGCAAGAAGCACATCATCGATGCGGAATTTCTACTCGACGTTACCCAATGGCAGGCCTACCAAAACATGCTTGCCGGTGGTGCAATCGCCAATTTTGACGTGGCCAAATATGTGCCCCCCTGGCTACAACAGCACACGGCGACCTTAAGCGCGGGCACCAAGGCCTTAATGGCCGATGCAGTCGTTAATCGATTTATTGCACTGGGGGCCGACAAAACCCACGTTTGGGCAAATATCGTGGCCCCCATCAGAGCGCTGATTAACACACCCGCCCTGCTGCGTGTAATTCCGCTGGCGACCGATGATTTCCTGCGCAGAGTAACCACCTACCACAACGCACCTGGTGCAATTGCACGCGTGCCCATCATCAATCAACTGTGGTTAGACATCTCGCAGCAAATGAATAACATCGTCGTAATGGCCAATGCCATCGCAGGCCGAGCCGAGCTCAATCAAAACCTGAGCAATGGCATGGTGCCACTGTTCCATGTGCGCAGTAGCGATGGCGTATTTTTATTGAATAAAGCCACGAATATCGGCGCAACCGTTGCCGGCAGAAGCGTTGATGATCTCTTGCTACAAGCCGGCGCAGCCGTCTCTGCCCGCTATGCCGATATGGCGCAACTGGTGCGCGCCAGAATGACCGCTTAAAAGCGGCTGAGAGTGCGGACGCCGGCCCGCAAAAGGCCGCTCGACTATCGCAAAACATGAATACTCCAGGGGTAAAAATGAAAGCTGAACCCAAGAAATGTTCAAGCAAAAAGAGCAAAAACAACAATTCCGGCGAATCTAAAAGCACCTGCCAATTTATGGATAAACGCCCTGAAGCCGAAAAATTCCGCAAAATTAAAGAATCCGCCAAAAGCAAAATCAATATGAACGGGAATGCTGTGATACAAAATGCAGTAACCGTGTCTGCTTCGGGTGAGGGCACAAAAGATGTCGTTATTAAAGCAGCTGGAGATGCCGAAGAATTTCAAAATGGCATAAAAGCGGATGACTGGGGGTGGAACAACGTAACGTCTTATGCTGGTCGCGTGTATATCAATAGATCTCGCTACAGGATAAAAAAAATAAAAGGAGGAACAAAAAAGCGCAGAGAATGGTATACACAAAAAGAAACTGTAAGAGCCGGGCCTTACCACAACAATTATCTGGTTGCGCAAGCGGGGCATGTACTCGCCAAGCAAAATGGCGGGGATGGAAGTGATGACGAAAACGTTTTTGCTCAAGATGGTGGCGTGAACAATGGCCCTTGGAAAACATACTTTGAAACTCCAATGCGAAATTATTTGGATATGTGCTACGACGGTGACAAAGTTGATTTTCGGGTAGGGTTACACAGCGAAGATGACAATATTACACGGGGCGCACTTGTAAAAGAATCGGACGAACTCGACGCAAGCGATGAAGACGTCTTCCATACCACGGATGAATCAGATTCAGAAAGCAGTGGCTAGACGCACTTGAGCCGAAAAAATTAAAATACAATCGAATGACAATTTCTTAAAATCCACAAGCAGCTAACGCATTTTAAGAATTTTTAACCTTTGTACATTTTACCGATGGTGGCGCCTTAAAGCGCACTGCGAAGCGATACACTAAGCGCTAAGAAAGCCCCAGGGGCCAGAGATGTCTGTTTCATCCAGCTGGAGTTGAAGTCATCCGTCCTTTATTAGACAGTGAAGATGAAACTGTGCGTTTGGCGGCCCTATACGCAATCGCTCGCTCTGGCAATATAGACAATATCGATACCCTTCGTCCGTTACTGTCTGACAGCTCTCTAGAAGTACAGAAAAGCGCAGAGATGTCGATAAACTATTTTCTGGATATAGGTACGCGAAATCCTGTTCCCGTCGATATATTGATAGGTACCGATATGATGAACGATGTTGTCGCTTCTGCGCAATAACGGCAATACAAACGAAAATAAATTTGAAATAACGCTCTTCTCTAAAAAAAGCAGCTCAGATTTCCGCTGACAGTACCCCACTAATTCAAGGTGCGAATCGGTTTAGATCTGAGCTAATTTTTCTGTTCAACGGGTTTTTCATCGCGTATTGTAAGCACACCCAACTGAAGCATTATCGACCCAAATCAGCCACGATTTGTGTTTACCCTGTGTAGTTATATTTAGCCTATATGGAGGTGCCAGGTAGCGAATGGCTTGGGTACAAGCTTGCAACAAATATCGAATTGGAATAGGCACTTATGGCGCACCTGGAATCACGCAGCCGCTGCTTATATTGCCAATATCCCGCAGGTACAGGGTATAGTCACGCTTAACGGCAAAGCCTTCAACAGGGAAGCCCAAAGCAATGGTAGAAATAAAGGCTGTTCCAATAGATTCTGCGCTAGCGAGTGAGCTTTTTACTCTTCTCAAAACTGAATGGCCAGAGTTAAACCGGTTTACTCATTCTCATCTTGGCCTAAGTTTACCTTCTCCATTAGCCGCCATAATGTTTGGTAAAGTGATAGGGGGCTTATCGTATATCAGCTACAGGGCTCCAGATAACGATAAAATTGCGCTATGGGTTAATGCTGTATTTGTGCTCCCCGGTGAACGTGGGCGAGGTGTAGCAACGGCTTTACTAAAAGCTGCGCTTTACGCAGCACCTTGTATATATGCATTAACTAATATTCCAACTTTATATACAAATTTGGGTTTTAAAGTCTTAAAAACAGACATTCATGGTACAGTTGTCAAATTTGAAAACCCCTAACAGGGGCCACCGCTTGAAATTCTGAGCAGGGCAATTTGTGTATGGCGTTGCCAGAATACACAAAAACGCACCACCTAAGTTTTGGCGTTTGCCAGCGTGAGATTAATTTCGAGAAATTTATTGGAAATTAACGGTTATGAGACATGGGTAAGCTTATTTCGCTTGTGGCTGCATGTATATTTTCATTTTTCTTGGGCCCGTTAACACTAATCTGCTCACTCCTGCCGTCAGCTGCGCGCAGCTGTGGCCCGGCGGGTTGCTCGTTAAAAACGGCTATTCGTCGTTGCTCGTCGCTCATTTAACACGTTAAACCACGCTCCTCGCGCCTAGACTAGCCGATTTTAGCGAGCAACAGAAGCGAACAGATTAGTGTTAACGGGCCCTAGCATCCTCACTAATCCTAAAAAGTCCGGGGTGGTGGCCATTGGAAGACGAATTTTGGAGTAGGTATTTCACTGTTAATACGCGTACCGAAATTCGTCAAGGAAATGCGTGGTATCGGTATATCGATTCACTCAAAGTTATCATAATAAAAGAGTCAGAAATTGACAGTTGGTTTTTCGGGTGGGTAATAGTATTTGGATTAATGTTGTTTTATTGGGAAGCCTATTGTTACCCGGTTGTCAATCTTTACAGATAAAAACACAAGCCATTCAGCAAGTCAGCCTAAGTTACAGTTACGGCTGCACGGCGCTACTTTGGACTATACAAAATGAAAAGTAATTCAATTTTAAGCCTTATATTCCTATTTTTTTCGAGTATCTGTTTTTCTGAGGACATAGTACCGGAGCTAAATGTACAAAAGCTTGCAGATAGTGTTTACCTCCATACATCTTATGAAAAGTACAATGGATGGGGCGTTGTTGCATCAAATGGATTGGTCATTCTCGATAATACAGATGCCTATATCATTGATACGCCAACCTCCACTAAGAGTACAATCACGCTTCTAAATTGGATAAAAAAGCACGGCTTTAAGGCTAAGGCAAGCATTTCGACGCATTTTCATGATGATAGCACTGGCGGTATCTCATATCTTAATTCTGAATCGATCCCTACCTACGCTTCAAAATTTACGAATGAACTGATTGAAAAAAATGGTCGAGAGAAAGCGAGATACACCTTTGACGGCACCAGTGATTGGCTTCTAAAAGATCAAATTGAAATCTATTACCCCGGGGCGGGGCACACCAAGGATAATGTGGTTGTATGGATGCCCGAACAAAAAATTCTATTTGGTGGTTGTTTTGTAAAGCCGGAAAGTCTGGGTAATTTAGAAGATGCGGTATTAGAAGAATGGCCTTCGTCCGCTGAAAAGCTTATGTCCAGATATGGCGCCGCGAGAATTGTGATCCCGGGACATGGCAAAGCCGGAGACTTCACATTATTGGCTAAAACGCGGGATCTCGCCGTCAAAGGTCTTGCTTCTAAGCTGCGTAATCAGAGTGATATTGATTCTGGTGCTGGCTCTGCGCCAAATGAACATGACTCAAAACAGGTTCTTCCCTAAGCTATAACGTGCGCTATGCAAGACTGACCTGTCTGGAGCTAAAAGCCGTAAAGCAGCTATTGATCCATATATCAAACCCACGAGTTTAAAATACACAGTCCACTGGCTAGATATTCCACGCAATTTGGGTAGCTGAGACAAAAACTGAATATTACATAAGGAGTGAATAAAGCCCGATGGATATTGTAAAGACCTTAAGTGTTCTTTTAATCGCTACGGTTAGCGCTTTTGTTCAGGCAGACGATCTTTTCGCGGGGAGTGGCGTTGCTGCCAAATCGCTGGAGGAGTGCAATACCGATCTTCAACGACTTAATCACGTTATTGGCTGGCAGGTGGAGTGGCCCAGAGAATGGCAGGCTAGCGTTGCAAACGGGCCGGAGCATATTAACGACGCGCTAAAAAGGTGGGCTGGCTTCGAGCTTGCAATAAACCAGGCGATTGATGATCTAAGCCGCGGGCTTAACAGTCAGCGGGCGGCACCTCGAATTGTAGTCGCTAAGGTTCATCAGCAAGTCGAAGATTTACTGGCGATACTGCAAGATGCAAAGTCCCCCATGAAATTCTCAGAGCTCGATCATAAACACGCCGAACGCTGGAATCGTTTTGTCGAAAACAGCATAGTACCCTCAGTATCAAAATATGAACACTTTCTAAAAGACCAATATTTACCCAAGGCGAGCCAATATTCGGGGCTGTACGGTTCCAAGGGTAATAAAGAATGCTTCTTTTCAGCTGTGCAATGGTGGACATCTCTTAAGCCCAGTCAAGAGGAAATTGATCGGATTGGAAAGCAATATCTTAACAGCGCCATGGCGAAACTCGCGAAGACGTCGACCCAAAACGAGAGTGTGGATGAATTAATGCTTCGCTTGAAGAAAGGCACTGGAAACAGTGACGTCAGTAAACAAGAAATAATCACTATTTCAGAGCGCGCGATCGAAAACGCGTTTAGCAAAATTCCAGAGGCTTTTTTATACCCGCTTAAAAAAAACCTTGTTGTGAGTGAAATGTCTCAGCATATTCAAGACTCTGCGCCTGCTGGGTATTACCAAGGCCCCCGGGGAAGTGTGCCTGCACAGTATATTATTAACACATCGCGCCCGGAAGAAAGGCGTTTGATGGCGGAGGTTCTTGCATTTCATGAGGGTATTCCCGGGCACTATCTCTGGGACACCTACCCAAGAAAAATCGATTCGGATGAATATATCTCAGGCTTGCTCGAAGGGTGGGCAATCTACGCTGAGTACTTGGCGGATGAGTTACATTTGTATTCTTCAACATTCGATAGGCAAGGCATGATGGCAAAACACCTCTGGGCTGCCAGTCGCTTGATCATTGAGCCGGGCTTACATCTAAAGGGCTGGTCGCGAGACACCGCAGTGAATTTTATGCTCAACAATACCTTGTTATCTAAACGTGAAGCCGAAATAGAAGTTGATCGCTATATTGCGATGCCTGGCCAGTCACTGAGCTATATCTTGGGTGCCGATGTTATTTTATCTGAGCGAGACAAGGCCATGGCGGTTCTTGGTGAAGCGTTCGACCTCGCACAATTTCATGATGTTATTCTTCAAGAAGGGGTGCGGCCGTTACCACAGGTTCGAAACGATATTCGCCGCTGGGTAAAGTCAATGGCTGAAAAGGCGAGCTGACCGTGTTTCTCGGGTCCCTGGCTTATCAATAGAGCGTCTCACGGTCCAAAAAGAGAGCTATTTCTTGTTTCGCATTTGCCGCTTGTATCGATTTACTCTTTATGTATTTAGGAGTACATTTTGCGGGGCGAAAAATGTTCCATTACTTTAGTTAGTAGCCGCTAGTAGCCGCCGGACAATATCTAACTTGGCGCGCCAAGGTCGCACAACAAATTACGTTTAAACTCTAGGCTTACGCTGTTCCGACCGTTTAACACAGGGTTAACTGTTCAGGTGAATTGCGCCTATGTATAAAAAAATAGGAATAATAGGGGGGCTTAGTCCTGAATCAACGGTTAGCTATTATCTGCATATTATTCATTCTTGCTATGAAACAAACCAGAACTACAACTATCCCGAAATAATAATTTATAGTGTTAACTTACAAAACTATCATAATTGGCGCGAGGAAAACCGGTGGGACCTAATCGCGTCTGATCTGGTGTGTGCGGCGAATAATTTACAGAAAGCTGGCGCGGAATTCGGTGTTATAGCGACAAATACCATGCATATGGTATTTGATGAAGTACAAAGTAAGACTTCTCTGCCGCTTATTAATCTTATCGAAGTTACCGCGAGTGCTATTGAGAAGCTGGGCGCCAGTACAGTTGGCCTGTTAGGTACTAACTTTACTATGGCGTCAGATTTCTACAAGTTGGGCCTGGCTACGCATAAAATTAACACAATCGTTCCAAACGAAACCGATCAAGATACCGTTCACAATATTATTGTAAACGAGTTGGTTGTGGGAATTATTTCTGCATCTTCACGAAAGATATACGCCGAAATTATTCAAAAACTTATGAATGCGGGTGCACAAGCGGTAATATTGGGTTGTACGGAAATTCCCTTATTAATACAGCAAAAAGACGCCAATATTCCCGTAATTGATACCGCCAAAATTCATGCTGAAGCCGCGCTACAGTATGCAAAAAGCGGCTAACCAACCAAGCTGGCCATAGTAAGTTGTAGAAAGCGAAATTGATGCTTAAGGTATTAAGCCCTTAGTCACGGGTTGGGGCCTTAGCTGGCTGCCTCGCGCAGGCTACTCAATAAGCGCTTAGACTGCAGAATCTCCTGTAGAAAAGTACTAATAAGAATAACTATTCATAAAAAGAATTAATCGAAAATATTCAATTGATTTTAGTGTAAGCCCATAAAAATTAAATAAAAAACCTATTGGGTACCATAAGGGGCGTTATGCCATTCCTGTAAGTGATGCGCCCGAGTCTATTAAAGTCGCGGTTTCAACGTCATTCTCAAAGTTATAGCACCCTATTTTTTGTTACCAAGTAATTTCGTGTTTCTAAGTAGTTTCGTGTTACTAAGTGGTTTCGTGTTACTCAGTAGTTTTAGCAGTAGTGAAGCACCCTAAAAATAATCAGAGAGGATATCGATATTATGAAAAATAGCATCACTGCAACAATAAGTACTACGGGAATTTTAATTGTGCGCGCAATGCTAAGGGTTTTGCTTGGGCTGTGTTTGTGCGTTCAAGCCTACGCCGATACCAGTCAATTTCGGGGAGTAAACTGGGCCATGCCCGGTGATAACTTCACCACCGGGCGACTGGTTATTGAGGGGCTGAATGTTAACGACAGCTACAGCACGGTGTATCAAAAAGCAAGCGCCGTATACCAGGGTATGGAAGCAACAATGGCGATTAACACGGTTCGTTTGCCCATTAATACCGTAACGGTTGCAGACGGCTGGTGGAACAATTACCGCGCGGCGATTGATGCCGCTACCGACAGAGGCTTTAAAGTGATTCTTGCCTACTGGGAAGACGGAGCCGCTTCAGGCGGTCGAATTACCAACACAGCCGCCTGGAATACCATGTGGTCTGCGGTTACCTATGCCTATGGCAATAACAACCTGGTTTACTTCGAACCCATGAACGAACCGCACGGGTATAACTCCAGTGAGTGGCGCGATGTTGCGGCAAACTGGCTGAGTTATCACTATTCGGCACAGCCAGACCATGTGCTGATAGACGGCATTGGGTACGCACAAGATGTGACCGACCTCTGTAACGACAGCCGTTTCAGCAACACCTTATTGGCGCTGCATCATTACACCTTTTTCTACGGTGAAAAAGATTACTGGGGTTGGCGAAACCATTTCGAGGCGCGTCAAAGCAGTTGTTACGATCGCGTAGTCGTTACAGAATTTGGTGCCGCAATGGCGACGGGCCTCAATTATATGACCACCGACTACAGCGATAACTTCGTCGCCTATCTGAGTGCGCTTACCGGCAGTATGCACGACCGCAGAATCGGCAGTGTGTATTGGCCTGCGCTCGGCGGCAAATTGGTGGAGGGCCGAAGCTTCGACTATTACTCCATGTTTGGTCTTAGCGGCAGTAATACAGACCTGTGTTTAAATTTTCGAAATCAATCCGGTGCGCAACGAGTTATGTTTGGCTGGGGGGATGATAATCCTGTGCTCGGCAGCAGCTGTGAAAATACCGGTGCGATTATTTCCGGGCAAGCCTACTATATTCAAAACCGCAACAGCGGCAAGTGCCTGCGCACACTCAATAACTCCACCGCCAATGCCGCCAGCGTTGTGCAGTATACCTGTGGCACCAGCGATGTGGAAAAATGGCGCGTGTACGACATTGGTAATAATCAGTATTCCATCGTTCAAGTTGCCAGTGGTAAATACGCCGATATTAGCGGAGCCTCCACCGCCAATGGTGGCAACAATATTATCTGGCCCAGCAACGGCGGCAACAACCAGAAATGGCGAATAGAACCCCAGGGCGATGGCTATTCACACATTGTTAATGTGAACAGCAATTTGCTGCTCGACATCAGCGGCGCCTCCACGGCCGATAACGGCAACAACATTCAATGGCCAAACAACGCTGGTTATAATCAGGATTGGGTGTTTATTTCAGTGAATTAGTACATCTTTGATAAATCGTCGGACGACGGATGTCTGACGTCCGACGCGAGATCTTCTATTTGTAGCTTGGGCACTGCGCAACAAATATTAAATGTAGTTAAAGACAATGATGGCCAATGCCCATCCTACGCGAGATCTTCTATTTGTAGCTTGGGCACTGCGCAACAAATATTAAATGTAGTTAAAGACAATGATGGCCAATGACCATCCTACGCGAGATCTTCTATTTGTAGCTTGGGCACTGCCCAACAAATCTTAAATGTAGTTAAAGACAATGATGGGCAATGCCCATCCTACGCGAGATCTTCTATTTGTAGCTTGGGCAATGCGCAACAAATATTAAATGTATTTAAAAGCGATGATGGGCACTGCCCATCCGACGCGAGATCTTCTATTTGTAGCTTGGGCACTGCGCAACAAATATTAAATGTAGTTAAAGACAATGATGGCCAATGCCCATCCTACGCGAGATCTTCTATTTGTAGCTTGGGCACTGCCCAACAAATCTTAAATGTATTAAAAGCGATGATAGCCAATGCCCATCTTACGCAAAACATTGCACCCGCCGATCTATGATAGCGGTGTTTTTGATTGGAATTTAAAGAGGAATTTTATGACTGTTCAAATTGAAGCAGCTTGTAATTGTGGCTTAGTAAAGTTTACATCCAATAAAGAAGCGCTCATTCAAGTGTGCTGTCATTGCCAAGATTGTCGAGACGCTACAAAAAACGATTTTTCGGAGATTGCTTTTTTTAACGAAAAATCCGTGCATATTGAGGGGGCCGTATCCGCTCTGACGTATTATGCGGAATCCGGTAATAAAACCACGAGAGAAAGGTGTTCGAGTTGCAAAACGCTAATGTTTGATAGATCGGAGGGCTTTCCCGGTATTGTTGGTGTTGTTATTCAGCAAATGATTAAACCCTTCAGTGTGAACATTGGTGCCCATGTATGGGTAAGTAGTAAAGTAAAACAAGTTACTATTCCGCCGAACGTAAAAGTATTTGAAAAAGGCTTGTCGTAATCTGCCGCCGCCCAACACCTTGCCTAAGCCCCAGTAACCTAGCTTACAATCGGGTGAGCAAAGTGTTATGTTGCAAAATTAAAATCGGCGTTGTGTTAGCAATGCGTTGAGTGATAGCTATGAGTCGGCGTATACCTGGGAATAGTTCTTGGCGAATCATCGCGGTATTTGTTCTGCTCCTTGTAGCGCTGTATCCGCTGGGCGTGTGGTTGTTATTGAGGTTTCAGAGCGCCAGCCCTTTAATGCTCAGCGTCGGCTTGGCGACGGTCGGCGCATGCCTGGTTTGTGGACGTAAGCTCGACACGCTGGGTTGGCGTTGGGGCAACTGGACGTATCACTATCAAAGCTACCTTATCCCGCTCGCCTATGTGGCCGTTGCCTATGCCGCTATATGGAGCCTTGCCTTCGGGGGCTGGTACGCAACGGGCTTTGTTGAAACCTTACGCGAAGGCTACATGCTGGAATCCTGGTCCGATGCGTCCATCATCGCGTTGCGCTTCGTATTAACGGGCACCGTGAGCTTTGTGCTTCTTTTGCCGGGTGTTTTGGGTGAAGAGCTTGGCTGGCGAGGCCTCCTGGTGCCGGCGCTCTCAAAGCACTTCCGCTTTACATACGTCGCGCTTGTCAGTGGCCTACTCTGGTCAATGTGGCATTGGCCGCTTATGTTTTTAGGCTTCTACGGCAACGCTGAAACGCCTATGGCCTTCCAGCTAGCGACATTCACTGTCTGTCTTGTTTCAATGTCTGTTGTGATGGCCTACATCCGTTACAAAACAAATAGCCTGTGGCCAGCGGTGATCTTTCACATGAGCCACAACGCATTCCTGCAAAAGTTTTTCTCGCCGATAACCGAAGAAAACACGCTCACCGTATGGTTTGCCGATGAGTTCGGCCTGGCGGTGCCTTTAGTGGCAGCGTGTTTTGCACTTGTTTATTGGCGCAAGGGGCTTCGGGAATTTGGTTAAGCGAAAGCCTAACGAGCTATTCCAAGACCCACTGTGTATAGACAGTACGCAAGAATTAAATAATCTCGTGTTCAGACCCAACGTATTCGGTAATTAAATCGTCAAACGACGGATGTCGGATGTAAAACACCAACACTTGCGAATATCTACCGAAAAACCACTACGCTCACAATACACAAAGCAGCCTTCATATTTCCTTCATATTCAACACCAAGCATCAAGCACACAGAATACCGTGTGGCGCCTGTATCAACATCGAAAACCAAGGCGCCCAATCCCGCCAATCTTCAACAGTAAGTGGAGCGCCAAATTAATTGGTGCTACATTAACCATAGTTTGATTGTGTATTAACCAATAACCACCATGCCGAGATAGCAAAGCGTGTGAATGTGCGTAATACCAAATTACCGGTCGCCTATACCGGGCAAATCACTGCTGAGTTAAGTGGTGGCTCGGCTCGCACAACTCGAAAGTTGCAATACAGTCCCTTCCTCTTACGATTGATTCCTTTTTTAAGGTCTTGCCAAAAGTTCTTTGTAGAAAGCGCTATTCGTTAATGCGCTTTTTAGGGCTGTTGTTGGGTGGTTGTTTTGTGGGGTGAAAAGGGAAGGTCATAGGGCTTGGTGTTATTGGGGTAGCGTTTCCGCCTAATTACATTAGGGCGGAAAGTTTCCGTATTTGCGCTTGGGGGGAATCTGCCACTTGTTGTGGAGTGCCTGTATTTTGCGGGGTTTTGAGCATCGGCGGTGATATTGGCTGAGCGTGTTAGGCGGATGGTTTCCGTGTTTAAACACGGAAAGTTTCTTTCTAATAATATTGTTAAGTCAATAAGGAAAAGAAATGTGATAACACCCTACATTAAAATGCACGAAGACATTAAATCATTGCTGGAATTCCTGAATCAAATTGGAATAGATGGTGAATTGAAGTCTCACCTAGAGAGTGACTATTTATTGGCGACTGACTTTTTAGAGCGATTCCGGAATAACGAGAAAGACAAGTTGACGGAAGAAGGAAGAGTCGCTGTGGGTGGGCTGCATGAGCTTTACAAATGGTTGTGGTCAATAAAAGATTGTTCTGAATTCGATTGCTTGAAACCTCATTTGGAAATGCTTTCTCAATCTGCTACCAGGATAAATTCCAAAACCCCCATGTTAAGCCCTGTTACTGGGAAGCAGGATGATAGTACAAATAAATTGATTGAAACTATTGTCGCAATGTTCGCAGTGAAAGTTGGTAGTGATATTGATTTAGATGATCCTATTTCATCATCCGGTGGGATTAACCCAGATATCATCTTTAACTTCGATAATAAAAGGATATCAATTGCGTGTAAAACACTGAGAGGCCAGTCTGCAAATACTATATTAGACAATTTAAGGTCAGCTGCTAAACAAATAAAAAGAGTTAGATGTGACTTCGGCTACATAGCTATAAATGCAATGAATATACTGCCTCATAATGACATTTTAGAAAATGTTTACCGCGATCTAGAGGAGCCTTTCTATAGACTAACCAGTGGGCTTGTTGATACTTATAGGTCAATGTCGGAAGTTGCGAGAGCAGAATTGCTTGAGATATTCGATGACAAAAAAGTTCGGCCTGTCATACTTACATTTGTACATTCAAATACTAAACTATCATCTATGGCGGGTAATATGTCTACTATGATTAAAACAACATTTGCCTCACCTTTATTGGAGGGGCAGGGGAATGAATACGATTTCAAATTTTTGGCATTGGTAAATGAATTTATTCACCAAAGATTATAAAAATACTTAACAAATGCCTCAATACGACCTCCGTTCCCTTGGCCTTTTTTGTGGTGAAAAGATACCACAAAAAAGGCCAACTGCACTCTGGCGTATTTGGCAGGCGTTAGTACCTTATTCAAGCGGGTTTCATTGTATGAAAGAAGATGTGGATAGGTTTTTTTCGTTTTTTGAAGAGAAGATAGATCATATATCTCATATTGATGGTAATTCGAGAAAGATATTTAGGAAAGTACTGTATGCAAGTTTAATTGATGCACTATCAAAATCTGTTCACCCAAAACTCTCAAATGGTGAAAGGTTCATTAAGATTATTGAACGTTTTGGCCACTGGCCTGAAGGAAATAGATATAGCTTGCCTCATTTGAAACGAATGCTAACTTTGGTTCCAGATCCATCGTTTGAAAAACTAAGAAAGTATGTGTTTAATCGGGTAAATGAGTGGTCAATTCACACAGGAAGTTTAATTGGTATTTCAAACGACGCCGAAGAACGAGAGATACGGAGTTTGTGGCCAAACAATAAAGATGACAAAAAGTGCTTGGACAGTCTCACCATAGATTCCTTTAGGCATGTAAATTTACTGTGGGCATACAGAAACTATCTTGTTCATGAGCTGAGGGAGCCAGGATATGCAGTGGAATCCGAAGGAGATAGTGAACCCTATTACATTACGCGATATGTTCCAACTGATGACGATGAGCACCCTCAAGTAACATTGGAACTTTGTTATCCTTTACAGTTTTTTGAAGATATTTCACTAAATATTAAGAGTAGCCTTAAAAAATATTTTATAGAGAACGAGTTGAGTCCTCATAACTCTTATAAATACGGCACTTATTGGATGGATGAGCTGAATGTCATGTTCTAGCGCTAACAAGGCGCTGCAGTCGAGCTGCATTGCGCCGCTTCGTTTTGTGGGTTCGCTTCGCTCATTATCCCACAAAACTACACTCTGCCATACAGCCGTCTGAGCGCGGCGTTGAAGCTGTCGATAAACTAAAGAAAATGCAAAGCCAGGGGATAGGAAATCTCAACAGATTTAAAATAAGCGAAACCGCCGCTTAACGGAGTCTGAAATGACGAACTACAAGCACGGCAACGAAAAGCAAGGGGAATTTGTAGCGGTAATTCCCGACGAGAAAATCACAGAGGGAAGTTTTGAAGCGACGGTGTGTTTAATCGTCGATCATGTTTTAAATCTTTCCTCGCTCGAAAAGGATTTTAACAACGATGCGGGTGGTGCTCCAGAGCCTTTCCAAAATTCTGCGTCACTTAATATCGACTCACGCATTTACTCCGCCAGCAATCTTCACAGCATTTAATATTTAATAAAAATACGAGCTTGAATAGCGCATACACAAATGTCTACTTTTAGCCTAAACCTGAAATAAGCCGGCTTACGGCCAAATTATTAATAACACAATTCTGTAACATTTGTCGTTACCCAACGATAATCACCGACCTGCCAATTCCGCGCTTGTGTCGCATGCGCCGCTCACTGGCAGCTAATCACACATACAGTTTTTTCTGTAAAAGCCGTGTGTAGAAAAGCTCCGTTAGAGAAACGTTCCCCAAGAATAAATTTTCTGAACGTCATAGCAGTGACATATTTGTAGTGGTTTAACATAAATAGAGTAACCAGCTATCACAGATGTTGTACCAAGCCTAAGGGCGTAAATTCTGCAACATTGACTGCGATTGCTGGAATGATTCACGTGGTAAATATCTTTAGATTTAAGTCCGAACATAAAAAACTGCCTAAGTGACATTAATATTTGTACCAAATCATATTTGCTGAACCAATTTTGAAATTGCTGTGTGGCGCATGTCAGATAAATCATCATGTACATATGTTTAAATAGTTTATTTTGTGAATTTCGTTGTCTCGTAAGGTGCGCGAGTTCTCATTTGATTAAGTGCGAACGTGTCTTGTTAAAATTACGCTGTGTATGTAAATTTCTCTGCGTTAGACTGCGAATTATTATAAAAGCATAGCTGGGGGCTAGCATGAAACGTCGTTTTCTAACATTTACCATTGCTGTATTTTTATTTCAAAGCGCGCTGGCTGGGCCCAGCGGTATTGATCAGAATGTTGCTGTTGCGCCGTTTTTAAACGGTACTTTACCTACAGCAAAACCACTCGACCCAAGCAATTCCGATTGGACGGCCGAGCCGGTTTTTACCAACCTGGACCTCGATTTAACCTTAGCCATTACCGCGAACCCGTCGAATAATCAGTTGTTCGCGGCTTCGCGTTCCGGTGTTATTCAAGCGTTCGAGAATACACCAAATGTCACCTCATCTAACGTTGTGCTCGACTTGCGTGATCGGGTTGCCAACGTTTTTGATGGCGGTTTTTTGAATATGGTGGTGCATCCGGAGTTCGGCCAGGAAGGCTCACCCTACGCCAATTATTTTTATGTGTATTACACATCGCGCTGCGGCGTGGTGGGGCCGCACCCCACAATTCCAGGGGAATTTGAGTTGGAGGGCGAATTTAAAACCAACGGCGTAGCGAATCACCCCTGCAATAACTCGGTGCCCGAGAGCTTTCAAGACGAACAAGATCAGGTTTTTTACGATGCCTATTTGCGCCTCTCTCGTTTCACCTTTAATCCCCAAACCAACACCGCCGATCCAGACAGCGAACGCACCTTACTGAATATTCAACTCTACAACGCGTCACACCGCGGCGGCGGTTTAACCTTCGATAACGATGGCTATTTGTGGTTGGCGATTGGTGAGCAGGTTCGTTACAACACGTCGCAACGCATTACGGATAATTTCGAAGGCGGCATTATTCGTATCGCCACCGATGTAACACCCAATGGGGATGGCACCTGGACTTGCCCTGCAGGCACTCATGTGCCAGTGCGACGAATGAATGAGGCCAGCCCGGAAAATAATTTCGCCAATGGCGTTTATGAAGAAGTTACCGGGAATTTTTACTGTATTCCCGATGATAACCCCTGGGTGGGTGAAAGTGGTGTGTATGAAGAGTTTGCCACAGTGGGTAACCGCAATCCGCACCGTATGACGTTGGATGCCGTAACCGGTCGCATTTGGTTGAGTGAAGTGGGCAATCTCTCGCGCGATGAAATTAATATTGTCGAGCTCGGTAAAAACTATGGCTGGCCATTCCGCGAAGGCAACGTTGCGGGCGATTACGATCCTCCTGAAACGATTAGAGGCGAACTTACCGACCCGCTTCTCGACTTCAGCCGCGATGAATCGCAATCGATTATTGGTGGCTATGTGTATCGCGGCTCAAAGTTTCCGGAGCTTTACGGTAAGTACATCGCTGGCGATTACATGACAGATTATGTGTGGGCGATTACTCTAGATGATGATGGCCTGGGCGCGAGTTTTGACCGCTTACTCACCTTTACACCGGGCAGCCTGGCAACCTGGGGGCAGGATAATAATGGCGAATTATTTCTTGGCGACGTTGCCAGTGAGGACGCTTCAATCTTCGCACTCGCGCGTAACAGCGGGCCACTGGTCGATGCCCCAGGGCAGATTTCTATGCTGGGCATTTTTGATGATCTGGTCAATTTTGAGGTCGCCGATTACTTTATCCCTTACGACTTAAACCAACCTTTTTGGAGCGACGGCGCGTTTAAACAGCGCTGGATCGCCATTCCAAACGATGGCAACCGCGATAGCGCCAGCGAAAAAATTGTGTTTTCTGAATTAGGTAATTTTCAATACCCCATTGGTACGGTATTGATGAAGCACTTTGAATTACCCTTGGATGAGAATGACCCGAGCATTCGAGCACGCTTGGAAACACGGCTGCTGGTGCTTGGGGAAAATGAAAAATGGTATGGCCTTACCTATCGCTGGCGCTCAGACCTGAGCGATGCGGATTTACTTACAACCAGCGAAACTGCCGACTACACCGTACACTTGGCCGATGGTAGCAGCCGTACACAAACCTGGCTGTTCCCCTCTCGCTCGCAGTGTACCACCTGCCATACAGATGGCGCAGGCGGCGCGCTTGGGCCGCGCACGCATCAACTCAACGGCAACTTGCATTACCCAGGCGGAATTGTTGCCAACCAATTGGAAACCTGGAGTCATCTGAATATTTTCGATACCACACTGAGCGAAAGCCAGGTGGCGGACTTAATTAAAGCGGCAAATATTGACGACGCCAGTGCTTCACTGGAAACACGCGCGCGCAGTTGGTTAGACAGCAACTGCAGTTATTGTCACCAGCCCGCGACCGGTCGCGCACAATTCGATGCACGCTTTACCAGCCAGCTGACGCAGCAGAATCTTATTTACGGCAATAGTAATCGCGATTTCGGCCTCATCGATCCCTATATTATTACGCCGCAGTTTCCAGAGCGTTCAACAGCTTTACATTTAATTAAAGGTATTGGTACCGATGCTATGCCGCCGCTGGCAAAGACATTGGTCCATGAAGCGGGCGCTAATATTGTCGAAGCGTGGATTGAGCGTATCGATCCCAATTTCAGCAGTAGTAGCGGAATAAATTACGCCTACTACGAAACCACGGGTTTCGAAATGCCTAACCTGGATAACGAAATGGTGGTGAGTTCTGGCACAACCACGTCTTTCGATCTTGGCTTGCGGCAACGCGACGATAACTTTGCGTTGCGCTTTACCGCATTAATTTATATTCCACAAGCCGGTCAATATACTTTTGTTTCCGACGCCGACGACGGCAGTCAATTAAGTATTAACGGCTCGATGGTGGTGAATAACACCGGTTTCTGGAGCAAACCCACATCCGGCACAATAACGCTGAACGAGGGCTATCATAATTTTCAGCTTGATGTGTTCGATGCCTGGGGCCCCGAATCTCTAAGTGTGGAATGGGCCGGTCCGGGTTTTGCCTCGCGCAGCTTGGACAGCACCAGTTTGTACCTGAGTATTCCACAGCAAACGACCAATACAGCCCCGGTACTCAGCGACCCACAAGCACGGATTTTCCAGGAAGGCGAGAGCGTGAATTTCCAACTGAGCGCCAGTGACGCCGACGGCAACACCCTATTTTATTCCGCCAACAATCTGCCTACGGGTTTGCATCTCGATAGCGAAACCGGTGTTGTTTCGGGCAGCCTGTCCGCTGAAGATGCCGGGCAGTACACGACCGTGATCGGCGTGAGTGATGGGCCGGCAGTAGACAGCCTGGCAGTAACATGGGGCGTTATTTTAAGTTTCCCCGGAGACCAGGATAACGACTTGATACCCGACAGTGTTGAGGTGAGTTATTCGCTCGATCCGTTTAATATCGCCGACGGTGCCGGCGACCTGGATGGTGATGGTTACAGCAACGCGGTGGAATATCAGGCGGGAACGGCCATGGACGATGCGTCGGATTTCCCCGGGGGATTGAGTTCGTCCAGCAGTTCTTCTAGCAGCTCCTCGTCCAGTGCCAGCAGCTCCACCTCATCGAGCAGTTCATCGAGTTCGTCGAGCAGTGCTTCAAGTTCGTCCAGCAGTTCTTCAAGCGCATCCAGCTCGACTTCATCGAGTTCAAGCTCCAGTTCATCAAGCAGCTCCAGTTCTTCAGGGGGCACTAGCTGCCAGTGTAATTGGTACGGTACTCTGTTCGCGACGTGCCAGAACCAAAGCATCGGCTGGGGTTGGGAAAATAACGCCCAGTGCATCGGTATTGAGACCTGCTCAACTCAATGGGGTGGTGGTGGACCAGTGGGATGCAATGGTTCAACGAGCTCCAGTTCCAGTAGCAGTTCTTCTTCCAGTAGCTCTTCTACCACTAGTTCCTCGACGGGCTCAACCAGTTCGTCTTCAAGTTCCAGCTCGTCTTCTTCGGGCGGTAATGGCAGCTGTGCCGGCGTTAACGTTTACCCGAATTGGACAGCCAGAGATTGGTCCGGTGGACCCTTTAACCACGCCAACGCCGGTGACCAAATGGTTTACCAAAACACGCTCTTCGTTGCGAACTGGTACACCTCAACGGTACCGGGAAGTGATCCCTCCTGGTCAAACCTGGGAGGGTGCCAGTAATCCCTCCAGCCAGGAGACTCTGAATAAAAAGCGCGGCATGGGAATGTCGCGCTTTTTACTATTGTTAACTCAGCACTCTAAAGGGGGTAGGTACTCCGGAAAGTGCTAATCAGTCTTAGCCATGCGCACTATTTTTCTTTCTGGAGTGTCTGTCCAGCACACTCTGTTTAATTACCGGTTGTATGTACGTCAAGATAACGTAGCTGCTGGGTTTCTGTGCCAGTCGGCACGTCACTTTTTCATCAATAATGTCATAACGATCGCTGTCTGTGCCCTCTAATTCAGGTGTTGCTACTCGAATTTCTTCAACCGATACGGTATCGTCAAAGCGCAACCCGCTATCATTATCCGACTGTGCAATTACTGATCATAACACGGTAGATAAAGCCGTTTGGAAAGGCGAATATATACAGGCGAGTACAGGGGATAGGCTCACTAATAGCGCCTCTTTGGAGTTGCATCATTTGGTTGTTGAGCTTAAAAAGCATTTCCAAACCGAATCTATGGATGTTTGGAATTTAATGTTGTATAAACTGGCTCCTTACGGGAAAAGTTTTTCTATCGATTTTGAATTCAACGAAGAATTGGAAAGTGGTAATACAAGTCTCTATCACAATCGAAAACGTTTTGAACGTCCAAAACAATGATTGCTGAGATGCTAAAAGCGCGATGGTAAGGCTAAATGCGGACAGATTAACTGTGTCTGCTAATGGAGTTTTTTAATACGTGTGTTTATGAAAATGATCAAAATATTCGAAAAACAATTTATTATCCCCTTCATCATATTACTAAGCTCCTGCGCCCAGCCAACCCTAGAGCAGTACGAAAGCGCTGATTCCTTAATAAAATACCAATCCGTAGAAGAAGCGGTAGCTTACTTAAAAGCGCGTGAACGAGCGCTTGAAAAATTGAAGGACTATGCGCTCAAGCGGCGAACTGGAGACGGGCTTTCAAAACTTTCTGATAATGCTGATCCGGCTATTGAGGAAATACTGGTTTCGGGTATTCGTGCTTCTATGGGTGTAGACATGTATGAATCTGATAGCGTGGAAGCGTTGATGCGCGTAGATGGGGTTTCAATCACCAATAATCAGGAAGCCTCTGTAGACGAGGGTGGTATCGTTAAACGAAAAGGTGATTATTTAATTGTACTTCGCAGAGGCAGGCTGTACAGCATTCATATCGGTTCACAGCTAAACAAAGCGGATGAAATAGATTTGCAGCCTGAAACGTGGAAACATGATGCCTGGTATGATGAATTGTTGATTCATGGCAATGCCGTGTTGGTAATCGGTTATAGTTATGAAAACGAAAGCACAGAGTACGTATTTTTTGAACTCGACGAACTCGGGAAGTTTTCTAGAAAATCCGCTTATCTTGTCGGTTCGCTAGATTATTATTCAGAGGATAACTATGCAGGTCGTATTGTAGGAAATAACTTCGTTTTTTACCTCAATAATCTGGAACAGCTCTTAGAAGAGGATGATATACCGGGTTTCGATCTCAAGAAGCTCTCACCCATTGCAGCAAAAGTCGACGACTTTGGTAAACCTGCAATACCCTACCCTTTGTTTTCTCAGCACGACATTTACACTCCCGTTTTGACTTCGCGTTATATTCAGCTTTCTACCGTCGTTGTCTGTCCTCTTAATATTGACGAATTCCAATGTACCGCAAAGTCGGTAATGGGTGCGGAATTGAAGGAATACTACGCTTCTCCCGATGCATTTTATTTTTGGATGCGTGGGTCTGAGTGGAACAGGGAATACGCACAGGTGCCAGATGATGAGTTAAGGCGTTTTGCCCGATCTAAATACTATGAACGTTACCCAAGCTATAGGTATTCTGTAATTGTTCGAGTACCTTTCGGTAGTGGTACGCCGGGATTGGTCAAGATTAAGGGCCTCCCTATCAATCAATTTTCTTTTAAACAAAATGGTGAATTCCTTCATTTGCTGGCTCGAGATAACTCTGAGGGCGAGCGCTGGTTTGGTGCGGAATACGATCCGGGTATCACATTGGCGACTAGCATTCCAGTCGAAGAATTTAATCGAGGTGTAAGCGATTGGGATGAGTCGAAGTATTTGACGCTGGAGCAAAAATCCAGCAGTGGGCACAAAATCAATCGATTTGTTGGTGACACGCTGATTTACAGCAGTGCTAATGAGGATACATACACATCAGAGGTGTATGTGTTCGATCTCACGCACAGTAATTCGCCGATTAATTTAACAACGGCTATGGAGGTCGAGCAATTACATCCTATTGGAAAAAACATGTTGTTGGTTGGTTATGACCCTGAGGATTCGATACAGTACCAAACCTTATCTTTACACGACGATGTGCACATCGTCGACACTTATACGGAACAAAATAGCCAATTGGCTGAAAGCCGAAGTCACGGTTTTTTTTATAAGCCCGGCGGCGACGGCGGTATATTCGGCATTCCGGTGTTTAATGAGTCTGGCGAAGTTAAGAAGGACTCGAAAGGCTACAATATATACGCAGAAGACTTTACCGATATGCGCTACACTCGAGTATCCGGCGAATTAATTTTGCAACCTGCAGGCGTATTGGAGGGTGACAGAACCGTTATATGGTTAAACGACGAGGATTGTGAGATTTCCTGTTACGATTGGTACGGTTCATCAAGGCCGATTTTTTGGGGAGATCGTATATTTGCGCTCTTGAAGTACCAGCTGGTAGAAGGTGTTTTGCAGGGTGGAATAATTCAGGAATTGCAACGCATCGATATTCGCGGTGATTAATAGTTAATCCTGGTAAGTACAAGCCGATAAGCCACTATCGATTCCATTACTAAAGAAAACGGCTCTCTCTGAGTAGGCTCCGAATCTAGCTAAAACCATAAATAAAACGGGAAATACACTAAACCGGTGCTCCAGCGTTCCGAAAGTCTATTAAGCATGTGGGTTGCTAATTCACGAAAGATCAAGAAATCTACACAAAAATTGGGCAGGTTTTATTCAACGAAGTGGGAGCGATAGATGATCACCTATCATTATCCGCCTGTGCAATTGCTGATCATAACGCGGTGGATAAAGCCGTTTGGAAAGGCGAATATATAGAGGCGAGTACTGGGGATAGGCTCACTAATAGCGCCTCTTCGGAGTTGCATCATCTGGTTATTGAGCTTAAAAGGTATTTCCAAACGGAATCTATGGGTGTTTGGAATTTAATGTTGTATAAACTGGCTGCTTACGGGAAAAGTTTTTCTATCGATTTTGAATTCAACGAAGAATTGGAAAGTGGTAATACAAGTCTCTATCACTATCGAAAACGTTTTGAGCGTCCAAAACAGTGACTGCTGCGAGGGTCGGTTAAACTGCGCAAGATATAATTTACTAAACTGAAAAGCCTCCTCATGGGAATGCTTATATTGGGCGCCATAATCCATCACATTTCTACCTTAAGCTTGCCTAAAATGGCCATTACACTGCTCTTTCACAAAAACACTCCTCGAAGGAAGCCCGATGAAGGTAAAAATGATTCTCCCTTCTTTGGTAGAGGCCGAAAGCCCGTTTTTTCGCCCCATTAAATACGCGTTATTTCCACCGCTGGGCTTAGCTACCCTTGCGGCTTACTTACCTGCTGATGACGATGTTGAGATTGTTGATCAGCATGTTGAAGCCTTAAGTACGAACGATATCCCTGATTTGGTTGTGATACAGGTTTATATCACCAATGCTTATAGAGCTTACAAAATCGCAGACACCTACCGCCAACAGGGTTGCTTTGTAATATTGGGTGGGCTGCATGTTACCTCTTTACCAGACGAGGCAGCCGAGCATGCCGATGCGATTTTTATCGGGCCTGGTGAAGAAACCTTTCCCTTGTTTTTACGCGATTTTCAAAACGGCACAGCTAAAAAACGATACTTTTCCACAAAGCGGAGCTTAAATTGTTTGCCCCCCGTGCGTAGGGATCTTATTAAACGCCACTTATATTTAGTGCCTAATTCGATTGTTGTTTCCAGGGGCTGCCCTTTCCATTGCGACTTCTGTTACAAAGATGCTTTTTTTGCCGGTGGAAAGTCGTTTTATACCCAGAGGGTAGATGATGCGCTCGCTGAAATTAATCGCCTACCGGGTAAACACCTGTATTTTTTGGATGATCACTTATTGGCAGACAGACGCTTTGCTTCGGGTTTGTTTGATGGAATGCAAGGAATGGGACGTATATTTCAAGGCGCAGCAACAGTCGATGCCATCTTAAAAGGGAACTTAATTGAAAAATCTGCGAATGCAGGTATGCGAAGTGTATTTGTCGGTTTTGAGAGCGTTAATGAGTTTAATTTGCTCGCCACCAACAAACGGCAGAATCTCAAGCGCAAGTACGATGAGGTTTGTAAGCGTTTGCACGATTTGGGAATAATGATTAATGGAAGTTTTGTGTTCGGTTTGGATCAGGATGGCCCGGATGTATTTAAGCGTACGGTTGACTGGGCGGTTGAGCAAGGTATCACTACCGCTACTTTCCATATCGCCACCCCATACCCTGGCACAGCCTATTATCAAAAAATGACTCAGGATAATCGAATCACTCATGGTGATTGGGATAAATACGATACCCGCCATGTTGTATTTCAACCCAAAGGTATGACGGCCAAACAGCTTAAAGATGGCTATGAGTGGTGCTACGAAGAATTTTATAGCTGGTCAAATATTCTAAAAGCAAGCATGGCTCATGCAACGCTTAAACATACGCTAAAGCACTTTTTTTACGCTGCTGGCTGGAAGAAGTTCGAAGCGCTCTGGAATTTTGTAATCACTGCAAAACAACTTGGTTTAATGACGCCAATGCTAGAGGCGATATTGTCACGGGTTTCTGCAAAGAATGGTGGCGATCATTTAGATCTTGCCTCTCCTTTGAGTAAGAGCGATGCGAACTGACCCTTCCTTCTCAGTCGCTTTGTCGAAATTACTTGTAGGATGGGCACTGCCCATCTTTAAAAATAGGTTTTATTGATGGGCGGTGCCCATCCTACTTGGCTTGCCGCAAACGCTGCGTTGGTGCGTTAAAAAATTGCGGGCGAGCCGTTTGCATTCCAAGTGGCTTTGTCGAAATGACTTGTAGGATGGGCACTGCCCATCTAAAAAAAATAAGCTTTATTGATGGGCGGTGCCCATCCTACTTGGCTCGCCGCACAGGCTGCGTTGGTGCGTTAGAAAATTGCAGGCGAGCTGTTTGTGTTCCAAGTGTCTTTGTCGAAATTACTTGTAGGATGGGCACTGCCCATCTTTAAAAATAAGCTTTATTGATGGGCGGTGCCCATCCTTGTATCTCTCTGCGACAAGTGATTAGCTATCACTTGTCACTCGGAACCAGGTGAGTGTGAGCCCACCCTAAACTGTAAGAAGTTGAGACGTAGATGACGCCCCTGGTTCCATCATCTTGAAATTGTATGGTATCCAAGTGCCCACACATTGTGGTGACACTGCATGTACAAGGGGAATAGGAAAGATGCAAGCATTTGTTGGAATTGATGTGAGTAAAGACAAACTCGATTGTCTTTGGCTGCGTGACCCGGAATTACTGAAGGTAAAAACCAAGGTGCTTAAAAACACACCGTCCGGTATTGAATCACTGGCACACTGGCTGGTTAAGACTACCCAACAACCTGCCGAGAATATTATCGTGGTTATGGAAGCGACGGGTATTTATCATGAGAATTTGGCGTATCGTCTATACGAGCAGGATTTTAGCGTCGTGGTTGCCAACCCGGCTCAAATTAAGTCCTACGCAAAAAGCCTTGGTTCGACACACAAGACTGATAAGTGCGACAGCCTAGTGATCGCCCGTTATGGAAAAAGTCATAACCCGATGCTCTGGAAGCCTGAGCCTCCGGAAATACGGGAACTCAAGGCGCTAATCGCTCGCTTGGAGGCCATAGAAAAGGATTACCAACGAGAATATAACCGCCGAGAGAAGGCGGAAATTACAACGGTATCCGAGATTGTCATGTCATCCATTGAGCAGACAATGGAATACCTTAAACAAGAAAAGGCGCGATTGGAGTCACAAATCGACGATCATATCGATCGTCACCCGCACTTGAAAAAAGACCGAGAATTATTACAAACCATTCCTGCCGTGGGTTCTACGCTATCGCGTCTAATGCTGTGTGTGATTCGAAGTAGACGCTTTAAAACTGCAGCTCAACTCGCCGCCTATTTGGGGCTCATACCTAAGTTGGTTGAATCTGGTGTATTCAAAGGCCGAAGCTCGCTAACAAAATCTGGGCCGGCTTCAGTGCGGGCGAAATTGTATATGGCAGCGGTCTGTGCGGGACAACATAACCCGGATATAGCGCGCCAGAAAAAGCGATTATTGGCTAACGGAAAGAACAAAATGCAAGCGCTGGGCGCAGCAATGAGAAAGCTGGTGCAGATTTGTTTTGGGGTCTTAAAAAACCAAAAAGAATACATGCCGCAAGTGTGTTAATAATACTTGCGGCTGTATCGGAGAGATGGTATCTACTTGGCTTGTCGCACAGGAGGCGTTGGTGCGTTGGAAAATTGCGGGTAAGCCGTTTGCGTTCCCAGTGGCTTTGTTGAAATTTTCTTGTCGGCTGGCACTGCCCATCTTTATAAATAAGCTTTATTGATGGGCGGTGCCCATCCTACTTGGCTTGTCGTACAGGTGGCGTTGGTGCGTTGGAAAATTGCGGGTAAGCCGTTTGCGTTCCCAGTGGCTTTGTTGAAATTACTTGTAGGATGGGCACTGCCCATCTTCCCCACACAATTTTCGCAACCGGAGATATTAATTCACGATTTCCATCTGACGAGCAGAGGGTGTTTTTACAAGCCATAAAAATCATTCACCAAACCCATCACCATCCGGTACCCCCTCACCCGCCCAATCGCGGGCGTAAATACCCCGCTCACAATATTTGTGAAATGTCGAATAAGGCCACTCGGCTACGCGCTTCACCACCCCATGTTTCACAGGATTAAAATGCACGTAATCCACATGCCTTTGAAAATCCAGATCATTACGAATTTGATGTTCCCAAAAACGCCTTTGCCAAATTGTGGATTCACTTTTTTTACGACGTGATGCCGAATTTATTTCAGGGTTATTAAATCTCGAACCTGCGTAAAAATTAAAACGGGATTTAATTTGACCGATACGTTTCGAATAATTTGCATCACCGCGTGGCAATGTCCAAACACAGTGAATATGGTTTGGCAGCACCACCCAAGCGTCGATGTCGAAGGGCGCGTTTGATCGAATATCGCGAACCGCATTTCGCAATGCGTTTACTGCCGATTCGTCGATAAAAATTGGGCGTCGTTGGTGGCTTACCCAGGTGAAAAAATAGGTGCCCCCTGCCGCGTAGGATCTGCGATATTCAGTCATGAGTAACGTCCTTGTTTTTCTTTGAATGTTTAGTATTAAACGAATCCACCCTAGCTTATAAGCTTAATTTTTACAATTACCGGGTAGTGGTTTTTGATGGGCATTGACCGCCGTTTTCACGTAAATTTGGTATGAGTGGTCTTTGATGGGCGGTGCCCATCCTACTTGGCTTGTCGTACAGGTGGCGTTGGTGCGTTGGAAAATTGCGGGTGCGCCGTTTGCGTTCCCAGTGGCTTTGTTGAAATTTTCTTGTCGGCTGGCATGGGCCATCTTTAAAAATAAGCATTATTGATGGGCGGTGCCCATCCTACTTGGCTTGTTGCACAGGTGGCGTTGGTGCGTTAGAAAATTGCGGGTGCGCCGTTTGCGTTCCCAGTGGCTTTGTTGAAATTGCTTGTCGGATGGGCATGGCCCATCTTTAAAAATAAGCATTATTGATGGGCGGTGCCCATCCTACTTGGCTTGCTCGCAGTAAGCTCCCTAGGGCTGCTCCAACAATACCCCCACCGCATAATCAAACGAGGGATCAGCCATGGCTTCGTGCACCAGGTCGTAATCCTGGCGATAAATTTTCAGGCCGTTGTAGGCGCGGTTTTGCAGTAGGGTTTGAAAGCGGTTTACTGAGGTTTGGTTGCCCTGTGTGCCGGTGGCGGCGGTGAGTACCAGGGTGATGTTCATGGTGTTGCTGGCGTTGTAACGGGCCTGTTCCAGTTGCGTGGTGGTTGTCCAGTTTTTCCAGAAGGAGGCATCGAAGCTGAGGATGTTTTTGAACAGGGGGTCGCTTACGTCGTCCATCACCAGTACCGTTCCGGTAAATAAGCCACCGTAGGAGGTGCCCGATAGGGTGCGCTTGTTGGTATCGACCCGGTAGTCGCTTTCAATGCTCGGCATTAGTTCACTGGTTAAGAAACCGAAATAATCTTCAGCGCCTGGCATTAAATAATCGGTGGCGCGGCGGTCGTTGGGGCCTTGTTCAATCGCGACCAAAATTGCGCTGTAGCCTTTGCGCTCGAGTATGTTCGCGAAGCTATCGAATATCCATTGGCCGTCGGTGGCATAGATAACAGGGTAATTTTTTTGTTGGGCATTTTCGTGCTGGTAATCTGCGGGTAGAAAAATATGAACGGGGTAATTAATGCCGGTGATGGCAGATTCATAGTTTGAATCTATTTTTCGCCAGCTTTCGATATATACGGGTACCGGTGTGGGCGTGGGCGTTGCAAAGGTTTGGTTTTGCGGGGAATCACTGTTGCCACCGCAGGCAGCGAGGCAGAAAACAAAAAGCAGGAAAACAACAGGCAGGCGGTGCACGTTCATAGTGAGTTCCTATGTGCTGGTGGGTTCCGCTACCCAGGCCGTATGTTTTCACAGCTTGGGTTGCTAAAAAGTCAATGTGTTCGCCGCTAAAAATGCCATATAGCGTTGTAAACGTTTTGGCGTGTAATGCATTGTTGCATGGCTTAGCGTGTCGCGTAATTAATCTAAAAATGCTGCTGTTATTGCCTTTGTTTATGAGTGCAGGAGGGCTTACTTCGTTTGTTAGAACCGCTAGTTTGAAAATGTGTATCAACCAGATTTTGTTAGCACATGGGGTATTTAAAATTGGAACTGGTTCACATAAACGTATACATTTTGAATATCAAGTGTGACGTAAGTCACTTTTTTTGCGGGAGGCTAACACGATGTTCGACAAGCGCTATCTGATTCCAGGCATTTTAACCGTTGTTTCTTTGGGTGCCCTGGCGGCTCTGCTAACCGTACCCAGCCAGTCTGCTGAACAGGCGCTTTTCGATGCTTCCCAGAGTAATGTACGTCATATGGAGCGCAAAGCTGCGAGCCTGGCTTTGGAAGATTCCGTTGCCCGTTTCAGTATGCCGCTCGAAGCTGCCCGTCAGCTGTTGCTGGGTGCTGAAGAGGCACTTGCAGAAGAGCCTGTCGAAGAGGCGCGTTTGAAGGCCAAACCCGCTAACCGCATGTGGCAGATTTTGAACCCCAGCGAATCCGACCTCGAGCCCACCATGATTCCTCTGGACGAAAAAGTCACGGAATTCCAGGTGGTGCTTATTGAGCATCGCACCACGTTTCCGGGTTCTGGCGAGCACCTGGAGTTACCGCTGCTCGACGGCAGTTCGATCACCGTCGCGGTGCAGGCCACGCACACCAGTTTGAATGGCGATGTTTCCTGGAGCGGCTATGTGGCGCAGCAGGGGGCCGATTACCCGGTGGTGTATACCCAGGGTAAAAATTCCACGTATGCCATGATTACCACCCCGCAGGGTAGCTACTCCATGGAGTCTGTCGATGGCGTGGGCTGGCTTTACAAGAACCCTTCCGAGCAGGAAATGAGCAAGCCGGGAGCGGCCGATTTTCTGGAGATTCCGCAACACCGTGTGCTCTAACTCCGCCACTTTCAATACCGGAGTTCGGGGCTTGGCTAAGGACAGCCAATAGCAATTCTTCTTTTATCTATTGGCTGAGGTTGTTGTGAAGCGTGTAATCCAGTTTGTACTCAGTATGGTGCTGGTAGCGGGAGTGTGCCTGAAGGCGAATGCCCAGTCGCCAGTGGCGACCATCGATGTTTTGGTGGCCTACACTCCGGGAACCGTGGCCTATTATGGCGACGACCCCGAAAGCCGCTTTAACCACCTGTTCGCCGTCACCAATAAAATTTTTGCAGACAGCCAGATCAATTTACAGTTGCGCCTGGTGCATTCGGTGTTTGTGGATTACACCGATGACAACGATGGCGGCACCGCGCTGCACGACCTCACCTACGCCGGCGACCCGGCCTTTGCCAAGATCGCGGCCTTACGCGAGCAATATCAGGCCGATATGGTGATTCTGTATCGACCCTACGCGGAAATTCACGGCGGTTGCGGCGTTGCCTGGATAGGCGGCGAGGGCACAAACGCGGATTTCTCCGGGTATTACAACCGTGATTACCAATACAGTCATATTGCGGTGAACGGTTGCGGCGATTTTGTAACGGCGCACGAACTGGGCCACAACCTGGGTTTGCGGCATTCGCGGGTGCAGGACGGCACCGGTGGCACCACCGATTACGCCTTGGGCCATGGTGAAATGGGCGAGTTCACCACCATAATGGCGTACCAGTCTGCCTATGATGTGGATTACTGGGCGGGCAAGGTTTACAAATATTCCAACCCACAGCTCGATTGCCGCGGTCTGCCCTGCGGTGTGGATCGCAATGAACCTATGGGTGCGGACGCGCATTTTGTGCTGAATCTTACCGGGCCGCAGGTGGCTCAGTTTTACAACGCAGAGAATCAAGCCCTCAGCGGCGAGCTGCAGAGCGCCTATCAGCAAATGCAGGACGCCAAAGCCGACTACCAGAAAGCCCTGGCGGATTTTAACGAGAGTGCGGCGAGCCTGGAGGCGCTGGCTGAACAAAAAGACCTTACCCGCAATAAGATTGTCGCCTTCAAAAAAGCCACCACGCAGCACGTGCAAGACTACGAAGGTGTTATTCAGCAATTTAAGCTGGCGGTACAACTGGTCACCCAGAGTCGCAATCGTCTGTCACAAAGTGCGGCTGTGTTGCAGGCTGCGAAAGACCCTGAATCTGAGAAGCGCGCCAAACAAAATCTGCAGCGTGTGGTTGAGAATTTCGAGCGTTTCAACGGTGCGGCCTATCAGGTGTACCAAGAGCTCGAGCGCCAGGTAATTACCCTAAACCAGGGCAAGCAGTCGCTGGCAACTGCGCTTCAACAATTGCAGACGCTGGCAGAGCGCTGGTTGCAACAAAACCAAACGCATAGCGAATACCAGGGCGTTTTGCAGGCGGCTGAACAAAAATGGAATCACTTTAATGCGCGTTACAAGACGCTGTTGAGCGCAGCGGGTTTATCGGCTTACCCGCAGTCTTAACTTTATGGGTTAATGGCTGGCTATTTATTTAGCAAACCTTTAACGCGCTACCAATCGCTTGTTTTGCAAATGCCTGGGCAAAAATAGTCTTTGACCTGCCGCCTACTTGTGATTACATTTTTCCCGCAAGCTTCTGAAACACTTTCCCCCAATCTAAGGAACCTCTGAAAAATGAAGATATTTTTCTTGTGGTTAGGAAGTACCGCCCACAAGCCCGGAGTTTACTGGAGTAAATGAGGAGTGACCGGGCTGGCGCTGAGGACGGAACTGACGCCGCCACGTGGAAAATAGGCCATTTTTCGGAGGTTCCTTAATAAGGATCGGCAGCAGTCTCTTGAACAGGGAATTGTTGCTGAACACAAACTTTAAGTAGGAGATCATGATGATCAAGAAATTGTTGTTACCCGCGTTTGCTCTCGTTTGCACCTGTTTTTGTGGTGCGGCTTTCGCGGAATTGAAGGCCGGTGACAAGTTGCAAACCCTGGTTGTTTTGCATCCGGATGTGAGTAAGCGCTTGTTGTACTCCCTGAATTACCAGCTCTCGGGCGGTATGATACCGGTGTGTTCCGATGTCACGATAACCAAAGTGAAAAAGAAGCAGATCAAATTTGAATGGAGCGGCTTGGAGTATGAGATGGTATGGGATGGCCACACTAAAAAAGCCGGTGTGAGTTTGATGGAAGTGGCGGAAGGTTTTTTTGGGGCCGATTGTAAAAAAGCTGAAATTGCCAAAATGAGCGAAAAAGACCAGGAGGGGATTCGTAAAGGCTTGCCCTTAGAGGGCATGACCCGCAAAGGCATTCTGATTGCCATGGGGCGTCCGCCGCATCATGCAAACCCGAATTTGGATATGCCTACCTATACCTATTGGTTAAATCGCTTCAAGAAGAAGGCGATCGATTTTAACGATAAAGGCATTGTTATCGACGTTCGTTTGTAATTGAAATGTCAAACACACAATAAAGGCTCCTTTCGGAGCCTTTTTTTATTTTAACTCTGCGCTTCTCGCGCAATCGCGCGATAGGCGATATCGCTGCGCATCATTACGTCTTTCCAGTTGATATTTTTTGCCAGTGCGTAGGCGTTTTTCTGGGCCTCTGTCACGCTGTTTCCGAGTGCGGTGGCACACAGTACCCGGCCGCCGTTGGTGAGCACTTTGCCATCCTGCAATTGCGTACCGGCGTGGAAAACTTTCGCCGTGGCCGACTCGCCGATACCGAGCCCGCTGATTTCATGACCTTTCTGGTAGCTGCCGGGGTAGCCGCCGGCAGCGAGTACCACGCCCACCGCGGGGCGCTCGTCCCATTCGGTGCTGAGTTGTGCCAGAGTTTTATCGAGTGCCGCCTGGCACAGCGCCACTAAATCGGATTGCAGACGCAGCATAATGGGCTGGGTTTCGGGGTCGCCAAAACGGCAGTTGTATTCAATCACTTTGGGGCTGCCATCGGCGCCAATCATCAGGCCCGCGTAGAGGAAGCCTGTGTAACTGTTGCCTTCGGCTGCCATGCCGCGAATGGTGGGCATAATCACCTCATCCATGATGCGTTGGTAGACGTCATCAGTGACTACCGGTGCCGGTGAATACGCGCCCATACCGCCGGTGTTCAAACCGGTATCGCCGTCGCCGGCACGTTTGTGATCCTGGCTGGTGGCCATGGGAAGCACATGTTCGCCATCGGCGATAACGATAAAGCTGGCTTCTTCACCGCTTAAAAATTCTTCGATGACCACGCGGCAGCCGGCTTCACCGAAGGCATTGCCCGAGAGCATGTCTTTTACGGCACTTTCGGCAGTGGCGAGATCTTCTGCGACAATCACGCCTTTTCCGGCCGCCAGGCCATCAGCTTTCACCACGATGGGGGCGCCTTTTTCGCGCAGGTAGGCGAGGGCTGCGGCTTCGTCGGTAAAGGTTTGGTATTCGGCGCTGGGAATATTGTGGCGGGCCAAAAAGTCTTTGGTAAACGATTTGGAGCCTTCCAGTTGCGCCGCGCCCTGAGTGGGGCCGAAACAGGCCAGGCCGGCGGCGCTGAATGTGTCGACCACGCCTTCGACCAGGGGCGCTTCAGGGCCAACTATGGTGAGGTCTATCGCGTTGCTTGTTGCAAAGGCGAGCAGCTCATCAAACGCCATAACATCGATGGCGACGTTTTCCATTTTATTTTCTGTGGCGGTACCGGCGTTGCCGGGTGCGACGTAAACTTTTTCTACCTGCTCGCTTTGCGCCGCTTTCCAGGCCAAAGCATGCTCTCGCCCACCCGAGCCAATAATGAGTATTTTCATTGTATTTATGTTCTGTTCTGTTCGAAGTTTTGTATTAACAAAGGGTTTTGGAATGCGCCGGACGTCCGACCTCAGACGTCCGACGTTTAGGGTTAATGCCTGAAGTGGCGCATGCGGGTGAAGACCATCGCCATATCGTGCTCGTCGGCCGCGGCAATGACTTCGTCGTCACGCATCGAACCGCCGGGTTCAATGACGGCAGTAATGCCAACGCTGGCGGCGTTGTCGATACCATCGCGGAACGGGAAGAAAGCGTCGGAAGCCATGACCGAGCCCTTCACTTCAAAGCCAGCCTGCTCGGCTTTGATGGAGGCGATGCGCGCGGAGTTGACCCGGCTCATCTGCCCGGCACCGACACCGATGGTCTGGCAGTTTTTGGCGTACACGATGGCGTTGGATTTCACCATTTTGGCGACCGTCCAGGCGAACAGCAGATCGCGAATTTCCTCTTCGCTGGGTTTGCGCTGGGTGACGATTTCGAGATCGGCTTCTGTGATGATGCCGTTATCGCGTTCCTGCACCAGCAAGCCACCGGTAACCCGCTTGAAGTCGTAAGCCGGCGCAAAGCCAGCTTCCCAGGTGCCGCAGGCCAATAGCCTGACGTTTTTCTTGGCTTTGACGACTTCTACGGCTTCGGGGGTGACGCTGGGGGCGATAATCACCTCCACAAACTGCTTTTCGACGATCGCCTGAGCCGTGGCTTCGTCGAGTTCGCGGTTGAAGGCGATGATGCCGCCGAAGGCGGATTCAGAATCGGTGGCAAACGCTTTTTCGTAGGCTTCGAGAATATCGCTGCCCAAGGCAACGCCGCAGGGGTTGGCGTGCTTCACGATGACACAAGCGGGTTGTTCATATTGTTTGACGGTTTCCAGAGCGGCATCGGTGTCGGCAACGTTGTTGTACGACAGCTCTTTACCCTGCAGCTGGGTGGCACTGGTAACACTCACATCGCTGTTATTGGCTTCCTTGTAAAACGCCGCGCCCTGATGCGGGTTTTCACCGTAGCGCATGCCTTGCACCTTTTCGAACTGCAAATTGAAAGTGCGCGGGAATTTCTCTTCACCATCGCCCACGCTCTGCCCCAAATAGTTGGCGATGGCGCCATCGTAGGCGGAGGTGTGTTCAAAGGCCTGCACGGCAAGATCAAAACGGCTATCGCGGCACAGTGCGCCGCCGTTGTCGGCCATTTCTTGGGTTACTGTGGCATAGCTCGCGGCGTTGACCACAATGGCAACGTCGTTATAGTTTTTGGCGGCGGCGCGCACCATGGTCGGGCCGCCAATATCAATGTTTTCTATGGCGGTGGCGAGGTCGCAGTCGGGCTTGGCAATGGTCTGCTCAAAGGGGTAAAGGTTCACCACCACCATATCGATGGGATTAATGCCGTGTTCGGCCATAACGGCATCGTCGGTTCCTCGGCGCGCTAAAATACCGCCGTGTACTTTGGGGTGTAAGGTTTTTACGCGGCCGCTCATCATTTCTGGGAAGCCGGTGTATTCGGAAATCTCTGTGGCGGCGATGCCGCTGTCTTGCAGGAGTTTGTAGGTACCACCGGTGGAGAGAATTTCGACGCCCTGCTGGCTGAGCGTTTGTGCGAATTCCACTATGCCGGTTTTGTCAGAAACACTGATAAGTGCTCGCCTGATTTTTACGAGATCAGTGGGGTTGGTCATGGATGCTTGCATTCCTGTGATTGGTTAACGGCTGCTGCTTGTTGCTTTGGTTTGCGGGAATAACGGTTACAACGCAAATCAGCGTTTATTTTGGCATTCGTTAGCGTTGATATTGTTACAGCTTAGACGCATCTGCGCCCGGGGAAGGGAGAGCCCTTGCGTTGTGGCGCACAGGTGCTGATTTAAACCGGCAGCCCGCAGGCTGCCAAAATCAGGGGCAGCGCCGGAGCGACTGCCGGAAAACCGATTAAAGTAAACCGTATTGCTTGAGTTTCTTGCGAAGCGTGCCACGGTTCAAACCGAGAACGTGGGCAGCACGTGTTTGGTTGTGACGGGTGTACTTCATAACGACTTCGAGCATAGGCGCTTCAACTTCAGCCAGAACCATGTCGTACACGTCGGTAACGTCCTGTCCCTCTAAGTGTTGGAAGTAGTTAGAAACGGCTTTTTCTACGCAATCCCTGAGGGAAGGCTCTTGAGTGTTCTGATAGCCATCCCCATTGACCGACTGGCTAATTTCACGAGCGCCTTCTCTTACTAGCGTATCCGCTGTGTTCATGCTGCATATTCCTCATGTGTTTGTGACCGTTCAATAAAAGCTGAAACGGCAGTTAGTTGTGATTGAAGAGTGATTAACGAATTAAATTGTTTAAGGAAAGTGGCTGCGTTCGGGTAGCCCTGTAGGTACCAGCGCACGTGCTTACGTGCAATGCGAACGCCTTTTTCTTCCCCATAGAAGGTGGTTAAATCGCAGAGATGCCGTTCCATGGTTTTTTGAACCTCAGAAGTGGCGGGTAGTTCCCCTGCTTCACCGTGATCCAGAAAATGCTCAATTTGCCGGAACAACCAGGGGTTGCCGAGAGCTGCGCGGCCAATCATAACAGCAGCGGCCCCTGTATGTTGCAATACCTGATAGGCTTTTTGAGGCGAATCAATATCGCCGTTGGCTATTACTGGAATAGCGACGCTGCTCACAACTTGAGCGATGGTATCGTACTCTGCGCTGCCATCGAAACGGCAGGCGCGGGTACGACCGTGAACAGCGAGAGCCTGAATGCCGTTGTCTTCGGCAATTCGGGCAATTTCAAGGGCGTTGCGCTGTTGTGCGTCCCACCCTGTACGTATTTTGAGCGTTACCGGCACAGAAACCGCATCCACAACCGCTTGGGTTATATCACTCACCAGTGCTGTATCGCGCAACAGCGCTGAGCCCGCGGCTTTTTTGCACACTTTCTTGGCAGGGCAACCCATATTGATATCGACAATTTGAGCCCCCTGGACGACGGCCTGCTGCGCGGCTTCGGCCAGCATTTGCGGGTCGCTGCCGGCAATTTGCACACTCACCGGTTCGGCTTCGTGTTGCAAAGCTGCAAGGCGGGATTGGGTTTTACGGCTCTGCCACATACGCACATCGCTGGTGACCATTTCAGAGGTCGCCAAGCCAGCGCCCTGCACGCGGCACAAACGTCGAAAGGGTGCGTCAGTCACGCCAGCCATGGGTGCTAACAGGCAGCGGCTGCGTATTGTGTGGTTTCCAATATGGAACAAACGATTCTCCCCAAAGAATGGCTTGTATTTCTCGACGGCTAAGCGAGCTATAAATAAACGCATGGTACCTGTGGGTAAGGTAGTGCGTGGTAATGCTGGTAAGGCGCCCCTGACATTCAGGGAAGTAACGCAGTGGGTGTAAGACCCGCTAAACGGGTAGAAATAAGTCACCCCAAAAAAGGCGGCTATGATACCTGTTGTTGGCCGTATTGGGAATGCACTTAATGACCAGATTGGTCAAAAAAATAGCAATATTGCCAGTTTGAGGGGAAGATTCTGATTAATTGGCGATTTCGATGCGATAGCCGACGGCATCCGGGCCTGGGTCGACAATCTCCAGGGCGATGTGTATGGGCTGTTGGCTGGGCATTTGGGTTTTACCGGCGAGTTCGCCACCGAGGTATTCCCGGGGTGAAAAACGCCGCGCTGCCACGGGCTTTTCGGCGACGTCGGTGAACACCAGATCCAAGGATGGGAAGGGTTGCGCAAAACCCGCGGTGTTTTGCAAAACCGCATCGACCACCAGTGCGCCGCTTTCGCTGGGGTGACTGCGCACTACAAGATTCACCGCGCGAATATCCTGGCGGCTGATCAGTACTGGCAGCTCGCAACCGAACAGGGTACAGGCGTAGCCATAGTAGCCGCGGTAGGGTTCGATGCGGCTGAGCTTGCCAAATTGCAGCCAGCCCACCAAAAATACCAGAATCAGGGTCATCGCCAGTGTCAGCGGCCCCCACAGCCAGTTTGAGTCGGTGATGGAAAAAGCACTGCGGTAGGAAAACTCCACCGGTTCGGGCTCAATGGCGTGAATGAAGGGCTTGGCGGTGCGATTGCCGTAGTCGTCTTCATCGGGGTCGCGATCGAGTTCTTCAATGCTGGGCTCGATGGCGGTAAACACCGGCTCGTGAAACCCGGTTTTACGTAATTCCTCCTCGACCTGTTCGGCGTCTAATGCCGGGTAGTGCTGGGTGATGAATTTTTCGGCGTCATCGTCGTCGTTCAGGGCAAAATCGCTTTCGTAGTCGCTTTGAACCGCTTTTGGTTTTGCGGTCGGCGGCTTGGGTTCCTCGACCGCGGGGAATGCGCCGGTGTCCTTTTTGAATTTTGGAAGCTCTTCCTCCTCGTCGCTGGAATTCAGGAGATCCAAAGCCCAGGATTCATCCGACTTTTGTTCGTCATCGTCGTCCTCTTCCTGCTGGCCGCGTTCGAACAAATTGGATTCTGTCGAAGCCATGCTCTTGCTGTAGAGAATGTTGTCGTTGAAGTCGGTATTGAACGGGGAATCGTTGCTTGGCGAGTCATCGTCGACCATGTCCATATCGTCGCTGATCAACATATCGTCTTCGTCGGGCGGCAGCACGAGTTTCTTTTGCGCGGCCGCTTTGGGCTGGGCAGTTGCTGGTTTGGCTTTGTTAGTGAGTGGTTTATTGGTGAGCGCTTTGGCTTTGGGCTTGGCGCTGCTCGCGGCGGCACCCGCGTGATCGGTATGGCTAATAAGGTGATCTTTAGCGTTGAAGATGGTGAGGCACGAACCACAGCGCACCGCACCCTTGGCAGATTTTAAGTGTGCCTCGGTGATGCGAAATGAAGTCTGGCATTTGGGGCAGCGGGTGATGGAATCTGCCATGTGTCGCTAGGTCCTAAGAATCTTCATTAAGTTTTGTTGCTAATGTGTTATGCCATATGGCTTTATGCAAGTTTATACGCTATGCGATTGGGCGTAAATTATTGCTGTCGAGAATTCTTTCCGGGCGCGCCTTATCGGCGCTGACCGGTGATGCAGATCCATTCTTCCTTTTCTGAAATATTTTCGATTTCAAGCCAGGGTGAATAGGCGTCTAAAAGCGCTGTTTGCTGCGTTTTCAGAACCCCGGAGAGACACAATTTTCCACCTACTTTCAATAACTTAGATAAAGTGGGTGCGAGTTCCACCAGCGGCCCGGCAAGGATGTTGGCCAGGATCAAATCGCAGGCCTGCTGGGGGCACTTTTCGGGGAAATACACCGGGAAACGTTGCGCATCGAGAGTGTTGCGGCGCACGTTCTCCTGCGTCGCCAATACCGCCTGAGGGTCGATATCTGTGCCAATTACGGAGTGTGCACCCAGTAATAATGCGGCAATTCCCAGAATTCCCGAACCACAACCATAGTCTATGGCGGTAATGCCCGTTAAATTCTGTTGCGCCAGCCACTGCAAGCACAGGAAGGTTGTGGGGTGGGTGCCGGTACCGAAAGCGAGCCCGGGGTCGAGCATCAGGTTCACGGCCGAAGCGTCGGGAGGTGCTGTCCAGCTTGGACAGATCCAAAACTTGTCGCCACATTGTATCGGCGCGTAATGGCTCATCCACTCGCGCTCCCAGTCTTTGTCTTCGAGAATATGCCAGTGGCTCTGCGCCTCTGCGACACCGGCCTTTTGCATCACCGTACTGAGGGTGAGCTCGGTATCTATATCGGCTTCAAACAAACCGGTAATGCGGGTTTCCTGCCACAGCGGGGTTTCACCCAGAGCGGGTTCGAAGATGGGGTGATCGGCGTTGTCTTCGAGTGTTACGGCCATCGCACCGCTTTTGGCGAGTGCAAATTCGAAACGCGGTGCAAGCTCGCGCGTGGTATTAATGCGTAGTTGCAGCCAGGGCATGACAACCTCAGGTGAATAACCGCGCAAGTGTCACCTCGCGCGGTTGCCGGTTAGAGACCGAGTTTTTTCTCAAGGTAATGGATGTTGACGCCGCCATCGATAAAGGCTTCGTCGCGTACCAGATCTTTGTGCAGGTCGGTATTGGTTTTAATACCGCTGATGACCAGTTCATCCAGCGCGCCTTCCATACGCAGCAATGCGGCACGTCGGGTTTCTGCGTGGGTGATCACTTTGGCGATCATCGAATCGTAGTAGGGCGGCACGCGGTAGCCTGAATACAGGTGGGAATCCACGCGAACCCCCAAACCGCCAGGGGTGTGGAAATTCTCCACCAGACCGGGCGAAGGCATAAAGGTTTTGGGGTCTTCAGCGTTAATACGACATTCAATGGCGTGGCCATTGATGTGAATATTTTCCTGATTCAAGCTGAGTTTCTGACCGGCGCACACGCGGATTTGTTCTTTGATGAGGTCAATGCCGGTAATCATCTCAGATACTGGGTGCTCCACCTGGATGCGCGTGTTCATCTCGATAAAGTAGAAGCCGCCATCTTCATAGAGGAACTCAAAGGTACCGGCGCCCTTGTAGCCAATTTCATTACAGGCGCGAATACAGGCACCGTAGACTTCCTGCCTGATGCTGTCATCAATGCCGGGGGCCGGCGCTTCTTCGAGAACTTTTTGATGCCGGCGTTGCAGGGAGCAGTCGCGATCGAACAGATGCACCGTGTTGCCCTGACCATCGGAGATAATCTGCACTTCCACATGACGGGGGTTTTGCAGAAATTTTTCCATGTAAACCGTGTCGTCGCCAAACGCAGACTTTGCTTCGCTCTTGGTGACCTGGATGGAGTTCCACAGATTGGCCTCGGTGTGCACCACGCGCATTCCCCGGCCACCACCGCCAGCTGCGGCTTTAATGATGATTGGGAAACCGATTCTGCGTGCGGTTTGCAGGCAGGCTTCCGGGTCGCTGGGCAGTGGCCCATCAGAACCGGGCACAGTAGGCACTCCGGCCTTTTTCATGGCGCTGATTGCCGAGACTTTGTCGCCCATCAGGCGAATGACATCGGGGTCGGGGCCAATAAACACAAAGCCACTTTTTTGCACTTGCTCGGCGAAATCGGCGTTTTCGGCAAGAAAGCCGTAACCGGGGTGCACGGCCACCGAGTCGGTAACTTCCATGGCGGCAATAATCGCCGGCACGTTCAGGTAGCTGTCTGTGGATGCGTTCGGGCCGATACACACCGATTCATCGGCGAGCCGGACATGTTTGAGATCGCGGTCTGCTTTCGAGTAAACCGCGACTGTGGGTATCTCCAATTCGCGACACGCGCGCAAAATCCGCAGCGCAATTTCGCCACGGTTGGCAATGAGGACTTTATTAAACATGTTATTAATCCTCTTTGCGTTAACTGATAATCAGCAGCGGTTGATCGAATTCAACTGGTTCTCCATCGTCAACAAGAAATGCTTCAACCACGCCTGATTTATCGGCTTCAATCTGGTTCATCATTTTCATCGCTTCGACGATGCAAACAACATCGCCGGCTTTAACGCTTTGGCCAATTTCTGCGAAGGGCGATGCGCCTGGGCTTGGTGAGCGATAAAAGGTACCAACCATGGGCGATACCACCTGATGCCCGGAAATTGGCGCGGGGGTGCTCTCAGATGCTGCCGGGGCTTCGGCTACTGGTGCTGCAGCTGGAGCGGCTGCTGGCGGCATCGGTTGCGGTTGGTAAAAAGCCTGTACAGGTGCCGCAGCTGGGGAACGCGAACCTCGACTGATGCGAACTGACTCTTCGCCTTCCTTGATTTCCAGTTCCTCAACGTTGGATTCCTCCAACAGTTCGATTAATTTTTTAATTTTGCGAATGTCCATTAGGGCCTCTCGGTTGCAAATCGCTTTATTTGTATGTAGTTAAGGTGTGTTGCTTCCAGCCCGGCCACAACTATAGGGCTGTGATAAATCGGTATTACGCGTTTTTTTCCAGGTAGCTGAATGCAGCTTGGAGAGCGAGCTGATAACTTTGGGGGCCGAATCCGCAAATAACGCCCTGAGCGATATCTGAAAAATAAGAGTGATGCCTGAAGCTTTCACGGTTAAAAACATTCGACAAGTGGCACTCAATAAATGGAATGTTGGTGGCAGCCAAAGCATCGCGTAGCGCGACACTGGTGTGCGTAAATGCTGCCGGATTAAAGATTATGAAGTTGACACCTTCATTACGCGCGTCGTGAATGCGGTCAATCAGCTCGTATTCCGCATTACTTTGGAGGAAATGTAAGTGGTGACCCTGGTCGAGGCACATGCTCATCAAGCGCTGGTCGATATCGTCCAGCGTGTCGTGACCGTAGATTTCGGGTTCACGGCTTCCCAACAAGTTGAGGTTGGGGCCATGCAACACCAATATTGTCGCCATTTCGCTACCTGTGAGAGAAAAACTGCGTGAACGGGATCTTCCGCGAACGCGACGATATCCTGAGGTTTATTGCCGCAAGTTACACGAAAAACCGCTGTTTCATACTTTTGGGTGGGGATTTTGCCTAATTTGGGGCGTGCTGTCTATGGCAAGTTTACTTTTTCCGGACATTCCACGCATTTCCATTCAATATTCCCGACGTTCATGAAAAAAGTGGTTGTTATGTGATCGGAAAATAGTCGTGAAATCAGTCTTGGCCGCCCGCTACAGCGCGATCTATTGCGGCCATCACAGATTTGGGGGTGAGCAGTTGCGGCAGAATTTCCGCGTCGCCCTGTTTGCCAGCCGGGTAGACCAGGTAGAGGGGAATACCGCTGCGCTTATATTTTGCCAGTAGCGCTTCGATTTCGGGGTTGGGGTTTGTCCAGTCGCCCACCATCAGGGTGACATCGTGTTCGAGGGCGTAGTTGAAGAATTCATCAGAGCTGAAGGCAACGCGCTGGTTCACTTTACAAGTGATACACCAATCTGCCGTGAGATTCACAAAAACCGGCTCGCCGTCGGCCCGCAGTTCCTCGAGGCGTGCCATGGTGAAGGTTTCCCATTTGTCGTAGGTTTTTGCCGTGGCGGCTGAAAAGTGTTGTGCCTGCCAGCTGATGTACACAGCGCCGAGCAGGCTGGCAACCAGCAACACGCGGTTAACAGCTTTGGTGCTGGCTTTCGTCGGGTTAAAACGCGTTAGCCAGAGTGCAAAACAAATCAACAGGGCGGCGCACATTACCAAGGCGCTTCCAGAGCTGCCCACCTGGTTTCCCAGAACCCAAAGCAACCAGACACAGGTCGCGAGCAGCGGAAAGGCGAGTACTTGTTTTAAAACGTCCATCCAGGGGCCGGGCGCAGGAAGCTTGCTGGCGAGCGCCGGGCTGTAACTTAAGGCGAGAAAGGGCAGCGCCATGCCGAAGCCCAAGGTGGCAAATACCAGCAGCGCAATAGGTGCGGGCTGGGTGAGTGCAACGCCTAACGCTGTGGCCATGAAGGGGGCGGTGCAGGGGCTGGCAACAACTGCAGCGAGAACGCCCGTAAAAAAAGAGGCTTTTACACCGCTTCCGGTGGTGAGCTCCTGTCCGGCGCCCATAAACTGGGTGCCGAAATTAAACATCCCAAACAGACTCAAGCCCATCACCAGGAACAGGTACACCAAAGCAGCGACAAACAGGGGTTGCTGTAACTGGAATCCCCAGCCCAGCATTTCGCCAGCCTGGCGAGCCACCAAAATAACGCCGGCAGCCACTAAAAAGGCAAGCACCACGCCTGCGGTGTACGCCCAGCCGTGGCTGTGTTGATGGCCGCTATTGCCGCTCGAGGCAAAACTGAGCGCTTTCAATGAGAGAACTGGAAACACGCAGGGCATGAGATTGAGTACGAGCCCCCCCAAAAGCGCGCCGATTAAAATAAACGGCAGGAAAGGCGCGGGCTGGTCTTGGGCAGGTGTGCCAATGGTGAGGTCGTTTGCTGTTGTTGCGGGCGCGGCCGCTAACATCGAATTTTCCAGTTCGAACACCGAACCGTCGTTAGCAACTTGAAAATATTGCTTGCGTGGCGGGTAACAGAGCCCCGCATCGGCGCAGCCCTGAGACACCACTTTAATTTCGTAGGGGGCCTCTAGCGTGGGTTGCGGAGCGCTGAAATAGGTATTGTCGTAGTAAACCTCGAGCTCTTTTTGGTAGTAGTCGTCGTATTTGCGGTGCCCGGGTTCGAAACTGAGATCGAGTTTTTGGTGCTCGGAAGTGCTGTTGGCTTCGACTTTGAACTGGTGCTGGTACAGGTAATAACCTGGCGCAATTGACCACACCGCTTCGAGCTTGCCATCGCGCAGTTCGACCATAACCTGATAGGCTTCTTCGACCTTAAGGAACTCATCGGAGTTGCTATTGCCAATATCCAGGCCCTGCGCGGCGCTCGCGGTGCAATACCCAAGGCTGATTAACGTGAAGATGACAAAGGCGGATTGCGCTGCCAGGCAGGCTTTGAAAAAATGGCGGATCATTAAATACATAAAACAGTGTTTTCGGTTATTGGTATCCGGGCGGGGTGACAACCACGGTTAACTATATCAGGCCAATGGCTCGCTAACAGCTTAACTTGGCGATTCACCAGACTTGGGTTTCATAAGGCTTGGGTTTTCACAAGGCCTGGGTTTTCACAAGGCTTGGTTATCCACATGGCTTGGGTTTTCACCAGAATTAGTTCACAGACCATGGTAGCGACGTTCAGTTCATTCTAAGCCATCGCCTGCCCGGCGACGAACCGCAATGCCGAAAAACACGATGGGGAGCACGAAAATATGGGCCTGGCCCAAGTATCCAAATTTGTTAAACCCGTTCTTCTAAGCGCGCTGGGGGCTTTCCTGGGGGGATGCCTGGCGAATACACCCGTGCAAAGTACGACGGCCAAAGCTCCACCACCGCAGCAGGCGGTAACGCCAATCCCCACTGCCGAGCCCAAGAAGCCGGTCGACCCCATGGTCGCCGCACGGGCCTCTGTTGAGCAAAAAGTTCTGGCCCAGGCTGAGGCGGCGTTTCGCAAAGGCAACCTTACCACGCCGCCGCACAACAACGCCTATGACCGGTTTCATTCGGTGTTGATGCTGAACCCCAATAACCAGCAGGCGCGCTCCGGTTTACAGGCCATCGTTATACTTTATGCCGATATGATTCGCGATTCGCTGGCCGCCAGCCGTTACACCCAGGCCAATGCCCTGTTGAAACAGGCACAGATTTATTACCCCGCGCATCCTCTGTTGTTGGAACTCCAAAAAGAAGCCCGTAAATCGCAATTGCATTCTGAGCAGGTCATGCTGAAACAATCGCCTTCAGATCTGACGATTCAGGAGTTTCCTCTGCCGGAGCGAAAATTGTCTCGTAACAAAGAAGAACTCATCCCATTTCTGGCGAGTATTGCTCAGCGTGTCAAAGTGACCGAAGAAAGTATCATGATTTATGCGCGAACCGACGCCGAGGGACGTTGGATATACAAGCAGATGAAAAAAGCCGCTGAAGGTTATCGCATACGTGGCGATATCCGCCTCGCCAAATCTCCAAAAATTGCCATACTCCCGCCACTTTAGCCGTATCGTCGGCGGAGTTGAGTGCCAGTCTCTGCTTTGCCGACTACACTTAGAAGAGTGTTGTTACACCGACAATAAAACAGATCCCGGTGGTCTTTTTTTAAGCGCGTCCTTGGGGATCAAACGGATTGCGCAACACACGGTGATCTCGAAAATTTGCCATTGACCTACCGCCAATGGTGCAGTTCCCATAGATTACGATTTTCCCGACGCAAACGGTTGCCGGGTTATTGCAGAAAGACACTTATTTACTGGCCAGCTTGAATGACCCTCGAACGAAAAATTCTGATTGGAATAAATCTCCTCAGCGTGTTGCTAACGATGAGTTTGGTGTTCATCAGCGTTACCTATGCGCGCAACCAAATCCTCATGCAGCTGCAATACATGGCGCAGGAAAAGGCCACGGCACTGGCTGCTGGCCTGCTGCAATTTCCCGAACCTATCGATGAACAAAGTGTGCAGGCTTTGCTTAAAGATGCATCGGCCACGCAACTCTTTTCCAATTTAAGTCTGCGCGAAGCGGGTGGCGTGTGGGTCGAGGTAGCGACAGAGAGTGCTGGAATGAATCTGGCGCCCCGGTGGTTTGCAAGATTGGTTTCTGCGGAGGATATTCCCGGCACCGCAGTGGTGGCTTCCAGTGATCATACTCGCGGTGTGGTTGAAGCTGTAGCCAGCACGAAAAATATGGCTCGGCCGCTGTGGGAGATGTTCCTGGATCAAATCGCCATAGCGATTATCGTCATCACTTGTATTAATGCGTTAACCGTTTTGTTTTTACGACGTTGGTTGTGGCCATTGCGATTGCTCGAAGAACAAGCCAACGCACTGGACTTCGAGCAGCTTTTGTTGCTCGAAAATTTGCCCTCAATGCCTGAATTGCAACGAGTTGTGATTGCGGTAAACCGCTTGGTGAACAAGCTTAAATCGAATTACGACCACCAGGTTCAACTCAGTATTAAGCTGCGTGGCGAGGCGAGTATTGATCCAACAACCGGCATTGCCAACCGACGTGAGTTTGACAGCCGCTTGGCGGCGTGGCTCACCTCTGAGAAAGGTGGCAGCCCGGGCGCCCTGATTTTGGCGCATATCTCACCGCTCAGTAAATACAACGATAAACACGGCCGGGAAGCCGGTGACAAACTGTTGCTGGAAATTGCGGGTCGCCTCGAAAAAGAGTTGCGCCTGTGGCCCGATGGCCTGGTGGCGAAACGCAGTGGCAGTGATTTTGTGTTGTTCGCACCGGGCCTGTTACAGGAAGAAGTCGGTGAATACCTGGCGGGCTTGTGCGCAGAATTATCGAGTCTCGATTTTGTAAACAGTGGTGACGTAGTAATCAGCCTGGGCTGTGCTGTCTCAAAATCAGTCGCCTCGGTAACGCGTATGCTCAGTGCCGCCGATGCGGCATTGCGGCTGTCGCGAAGCTGTGGCGCGGCGGATTGGGCGGTGTACCCGGTGGATGACCCCATGTTGGATATTCGCCCGGCCAGTGAGTGGCAATCATTTCTTGCCATGTTAATTGAGCAAAAACAGCTGCAACTCTATTTCCAGCCGGTACTCGGTTGCGACAGGGAGATGCTGCACAACGAGGTTTATTCACGTGTGCAGGATGGTGCGGTAATTGTACACGCTGGAACTTTCTGGCCCCTGGCTGAGCGCTATGGTTTGGTCGCGCAACTCGACAGGCAGGTTATCGAAAAAGCGTTTGATACCCTGCAGATGCACCCGCTGGTGTGTTTGAGCGTTAACCTATCGTCTGGCTCGCTGAGTAGCGATGGATTTTTAGGCTGGCTGGAAACTGCCTGTTTGGCCCGCGCCAGTCTGGTTAAGCGACTGACCTTTGAATTCAACGAAGCGGTATTGGTTAAAAATCGCAAACAGGTCGAAAAATTGTGTGAGATCGCAAAAAAGTGCGGTTTTTCATTGGCGCTTGACCATTTTGGTATTCACCCCGCCGCCGTCGGTATTATCAGAGCGCTGCACCTGGCGTATGTTAAAGTAGATCGCAGCTACACCCACAACATTTCCGATGTACCCGAAAATCAGTTCTACTTGAGCACCCTCGTGCAGATTGCACAGGCTTGTGATGTTAGAATCCTCGTCGATGGAGTTGAAACCGAAGCTGAGTGGCAATTCCTGAGTAAGCTGGGTACTGAAGGCGGGCAGGGCTTCTACCTGGGCCAGCCGGTACCGACACCAGTGGATGGCTGATCCGACTTAAACCGCGAACAGTTGTCGTCTTAACAATTGGTTGGTTTATGTTGTCATACAAAAAGAAATTATTTTTTGTCTTGCTTGTTATTTTGGTGGGGTTTCTCACGGCTTGTGATCGAACAGAAAATACTCACGCTCAGCAATCTGGAGGCTCAGCTGTTGGCGGGGAACCACAGCAGCAGGGGGCAATAGAGGTACTGAGTGCCACTATGCCCGTATTGCCACCAGGGCAATCTGTTGGCGTTGTTTACCTGGTGTTGAGAAACAATACCGATAATATGGTGGTGATGAATAACTTGTATTCTGACATCACTGACCACATAGAAGTACATCGGAATTATTACGAAAACGGCATGATGAAAATGCGCGAAGTGCACCATCTGCAGTTAGCCCCCAAAAGCAAAATTCTGTTTGAACCCGGCGGTTATCACCTCATGTTGTTCGACATCGCCACGGCCCCGCAACTTGGCGACAAATTTAATCTAACGCTGGAGTTTGAAGGCGGCAGGAGTGTTACCACTCAGGTAACTGTGAAGGAACGTTAATATGTTCAAGAAAATCTCTGGTTCGGCAAAAAATTTACAACAGGCGGCGAGTAGCCGTGTACAAGATTGGCGCAGTGATCTCGCTGAAACCAACCGCTGGTTTAGAATCGCGCTCATCGTCGTGGCGCTTTACCTGCTTGTGGCTTTGGTGCTGGGCATTATCTGGAGTTTTGAACCCGATACTTTCGACGTACGCGAGGCCGCACTCGCTGAAGTTGGCGGTTCTGAAGACAAGGTGGTTACCGGCGTGGTAACAACCGCTGCGTTGATTACCGTGGTAGACACCATGCTCAACAAGCCTGGTGGTTATCTTTCGAACGATGTTGCACCGCCGGGAATCTGGCTCGACAACATTCCCAACTGGGAATATGGCGTGCTTATACAGGTTCGCGATCTCACTAAAGCGATGCGCGAAGCCTACAGCCGATCGCAATCGCAATCGACCGAAGACAAAGATCTGGCGTCTGCCGAGCCGCAATTCAATTTCGACAACCGCAGTTGGCTGCTTCCACCGAGCGAAAAGGAGTATGCCGACGGTGTTAAATATTTGCGTTCCTACTTAAAACGCCTCGCCGACCCGAGCCAGCCTTCGGCACAGTTTTATACCCGCGCTGACAATCTTAATTATTGGTTGAGCACGGTAGAAACCAGATTGGGGAGTTTATCGCAGCGCCTCAGTGCCAGTGTTGGACAACGCCGTCTGAACACCGATCTCGCCGGCGCGCCCGGAGCAACAAATGCCACTCAAATGCCCTCTGAGCTCGAGGTAAAAACACCCTGGATGGAAATCGACGACGTGTTTTACGAAGCGCGTGGTACGGCGTGGGCGCTTATTCATTTCCTGAAAGCCATGCAAATGGATTTCGCCGATGTGCTCGAGAAGAAAAACGCCGTGGTGAGTGTGCAGCAAATTGTGCGCGAACTGGAGGGTACTCAGCAGACGGTATTCAGCCCTATCATTCTGAATGGCAGTGGCTTTGGAATGCTGGCCAATCATTCGCTGGTGATGGCCAACTATATATCGCGAGCCAATGCGGCCATTATTGATCTACGAGAGTTGCTAAAACAGGGCTAGGTGCGCTTTAACGAAAGTTAATGTTGCGCGAAACAGCCGTGCGGCCGTTTCGCGTTTAGCTGGGCAAAGATGTTAAATATTTTATGAAAGCAGGGCCTGATGCTGCTCGGGCTGCAGTCTCGGGCCAAATTGGCTAACCACCCTCGCAGCGGCTTTGCAACCGAGTTGACCAGCTTCGCGATAGTTCTTACCCTGGCTGAGTGCGTATAAAAACGCTCCCGCAAACATATCTCCCGCGCCATTGGTATCTACAGCTTCGGTTGCCTGCGCAGCAACTTCGATGCGTTGCGAGCCATCATAAATCAGAGCACCTTTACTGCCGAGTGTGATGGCAAATGATTTTGCAGACTGTTTGAGCGCGTCGAAAGCATCGTCCAGCGATTCTGTTTGGGTGTAAGTTTGCGCTTCGTGCTGGTTACAAAACAGCAAGTCGACCCCTTTCCCGATCATGTCGCAAATACCGCCGTGAAAAAACTTAACAATGGCTGGGTCGGATAAACTCAGGGCCGTTTTTACCTGGTGTTTCTCCGCCAATTCACGTAAAGCGATTGCCGCGGGCAAGCCGGTTTCACTGGTTACCAAATAGCCTTCTATGTAAGCAAAATTGGAATTTTGCAGCGCTGTTTCGTCAATGTCTTGCGTTGAGATGCGCTCGCTAATCCCGAGAAAGGTATTCATGGTACGTTCTGCATCGGGTGTGATCATGACCAGACACTTGCCGGTAATACCGTCGGACTGACCATTGCGATTGTGGTATTCGACTCCGGCATTGCTGAGATCATTGAGGTAAAACTGGCCATTCTCGTCGTTGGCAACGCGGCAGCTGTAAAAGGTTTTAGCGCCGAAATAGCTGGCAGCGATAATACTGTTGGCGGCAGATCCACCGCTGGCGCGGTTCGATGCTACGAGGTGGCCTTGCAATGCGGCCATTAATTCGTGTTGCCGATCTTCATCGACCAGGGTCATAACACCTTTTTCGATGCCCATGTTGTTCAAGTCGGAATCACTTACCTCGATCTCAGTATCGACTAATGCGGCACCGACGCCGTAGATATCGTATTTACTCATGATGCTCCAATATTTTGTGAATAGCTGGATTCTAAATTGCTGTGCTCGGTTAGGTTCGTTGCTGAAAAATAGCAGTTGCAAATTATAGCGTTTGGAAAGCGCGATAGATATGTGCAAAAATTGGCGCCGAAGGCATCTTAATTGCTTCATACTACGTTTGAGTGCCGGCATGTGCCTGAAAACATGCCAAATTCACCCCGAAACGAAGTGATTTTGTTCAGAGGGCGCTGCAATCAGTCTATATTTAAAAAATGACTAAATGCTACGGGGCTCAAAGATTACTCAGGGTATTGTCGGGTTAATTTACGGTTTTACTTGCGTTGCTACTCAGGCGCGATATTTTCTGAGTGGCATCGTCGGGCAGACTGTCTTGGTTCGTTTGGGATTTGCAGGGGTTTTATGTCAAGACTGATTCGTGACAACGATGATAATAAAAACGGAGACAGCGAGGAAACGCAAGCGCCTTTGCTATTGCCGCTTTCGAACTCCGCTGTAGTTTCTCACCTCAAAGCTTGCCAGGGTCTGGCTGCTGATCATTCGCGCCATGCTTTCCGGGAGTATTTGAAAGCGCTAGACGAGGCCATTAGCAGCGAATTGGGCAAAGCCAAAAGCGACAAAGAAGCCCGTGAACTTCACGAAGTGCAGCGTCTGTTGCGCCAAAATCGTCAGGAGCTGGAACGCTACTTTTGCGGTTACCTCTCTGAAGGTTTTGTGAAGTTTAAAAAGCGCGAATTACAAACGCGTATTGGCGCAGAAGCTGAAGGGGAATTGTCGTTAGTTGACAACGAAGATCTTGAAGAAACCATTGCGATTTCTTCCATTACACAGCGGGCAGATTCTTACTTTGCCGAGCCGCTTTGGGCGCTAAATCAACGGTTTGCTGTGCTGAATGGCGGTGAGCATGTGACGGAATCCAGCAACCCCGCGTCACCGGTACAATTTTGCGAATCGCTGCGTAAAGCTTTGAAGTTATTACCGCTCGATGCCAAAGCCAAACATTTGGCGTACAAAGTGTACGACGACCAGTTGCTCGGCACGGTGGCTTCCATCAGTGAAGAGATTAACCAATACTTAAAGCAACAGGGTGTTTTACCGCATTTAAAATACAGCCTGCCTACCGGTCAGGCACCTGCATCAGCACTGAAAGACGATACCGAGTCGCCTGCTGTTGCGATCCAACAACCTATTGAAGGTTTGCCCGACCCGAGTTTACCGCCGGATGAATATCAGGCGAGCCTGTTGCAGGCGATTCGCGGTCTTCAAAACCAATTGGTTGGTGGCGTTGCACCGGGGCTGGTGCCTGGTGGCGTCGTTGTATCCTCAGAAGATTTGATGACAGCACTGGAGTCTTTGCAGAGCTCCGGTGGTGGCGAAGTTAGCCACGCCTCGCTCAACACCAATCTGGTGCCTCTCGATATTTCGCAGGTTGTCAATCAACTGCACGAGCGGCTTAAAAACGAATCCAAAGATGGTGCTGTTGAGAAGAGCGATATGCAAACCATCGATTTGGTGGGTATGTTGTTTGAGTACATGCTTAACGACGAAAATCTGCCCGACTCGATTAAAGCCTTGCTGAGTTACCTGCATACACCCTTCTTAAAAATCGCGTTTATCGACCCCGGATTTTTCGAGCAGGCGGAACATCCTGCAAGAGTGTTGTTGAACAGTTTGGCCGAAGCGGGAGCGCGCTGGGTGGGGAATGACGGTACTGCCCAGTACGATATGTACAATAAAATCAAAGATATTGTGCACCGTATTCTCAACGAGTTTGAAAACGACGTAAAAATAATTACCGAGCTATTGCTGGAATTTAGCAGTTATACCAAAAATATTGTGCGTCGCCAGGAACTCATGGAAAAACGCGCAACCGAAAAGGCGCAGGGCGAAGAAAAACTTCGGGAAGTTAAGCTCAAAGTTAATGAGGAAATTCGAAGTCGAACAGAAGACGCTGAATTGCCCTCTGCGGTGTTGTTATTTTTGTTGCAACCCTGGTCGGATTATTTAAGTTTTGCGTTGCTGCGCTACGGTGAAAAATCCGATAAATGGGGCAAGGCATTAGCGATTGTCGACGATTTACTGTGGTGCATCGAACCCAAAGAAAATCCCGCAGATAAAACCCGGCAGCTGGAGCTTCACGATGACCTTATTGCAGCGATCGAGGCAGGCTTCGAAACTATCGGCTATGATCAGGTTAAAGGTAAGAAGCTCATTGAAGCCTTGTCCTCGCTGCTTAAATTAGCGATGCAAAGTAAAAAAGCGGAACCTGCCCCTGCGCCAATGCGCGATAAGCTAGAGCGAATAGCCGCAGAAAAAGCCGGCACTGCAGAAACACAAAAAGAGCGCTACACACCCGAAGAAGAGCAAATGGTTGAGAGCCTTAAAATGATCGAGTTTGGCACTTGGTTTGAGTTTGAGGGCGGTAAGCGCCTTAAGGTTGCCTGGTATAACGCGCGAACGTCTCACTACATGCTGGTTGATCAAATGGGTAAGCGTGTCGATATGATGTCGGGCTTGTTGTTGGCGAGACAAATGCTGACCAGTAAGGCCAAAATAATATCGGGTAGCTCCAAACCCTTCTTTGAAAGAGCCTTGGAAAACATTTTTCAGAAGCTCAACGAAAAAGCTGAGGCCACTAAAACCGGAGGTGAGAATGAGCCCGCCTGATGGCGAAAGTCGCAAACTCGCGCGTGCCGAAGTTCAGCAGGTTATTCTTGTTAGGGATGCAATGCGAGACGTGGAAATTGGCCGCATAGTGAATTTACACGAAGAGGGCTTTATGGTGATTGGCGGCAATGAAGTGCGTGAAAATTGCCTCTATCAGTTGAAATTTGAACTTACCGATCCGGTGGATGGCATTAATCTACTGGATATCGGCGCGGAATGTTTGTGGGTGAGGGAAACGGCCGGTGAGGATCGCAATTGGTCGGGTTTTCACATTCTCGACATCGCTGCTGATGATGTCGCCATCATCAGCAAGCTTAAAAAACAAATCGATCAATAGCGTTTTAATGGGGGCTAAAGAGTCGCAAAAACTTTATCAGCCGCCGCTACAGTAAATTCGATGTCCGTATCTGTATGGCAACTGGACATAAACGCCGCCTCATAGGAAGCCGGCGCTAAATACACACCTTCTTGCAGCATGCCGTGGAAAAACTGATTAAATCGTTTGGTGTTGCACGCCATCACCTGCTGGTAGTTGCTGATTTGATCTTCTTCCGTGAAAAAACCACCCCACATGGTTCCCACATGGTTCGTTGTGAATCCGATACCTCGCTGTGCGGCCGCTGCTTTTAAGCCCTTAACCAAGTTTTCTGTTTTATTAAAAAGCGGCTCATAAAAACCGGGAGTGGCTATTTTTTCGAGGGTGGCCAAACCCGCAGCCATGGCAACTGGATTTCCCGATAAAGTACCTGCCTGATAAACCGGCCCTACTGGCGCAATAAAATCCATAATTTCGCCTTTACCCCCAAACGCCCCTACTGGCATGCCTCCGCCAATAACTTTGCCGAGTGTGGTGAGGTCTGGCTCGATTTCGTAATACCCCTGGGCACCGCTAATACCCAGGCGAAAGCCCGTCATAACTTCATCGAAAATTAAAATTGCACCCGAGCGCGAACAGGCTTCGCGAAGGCTTTCGAGGAAGCCTGGTTGGGGCGGAATACAATTCATGTTACCGGCGACAGGTTCAACAATGACACAGGCAATTTCGCTGCCGCGATCTTTAAATATTTCCTGAACCTGTTCGATATTGTTATAGGTGAGGGTGATGGTGTGTTCAGCGAGGCATGCCGGCACCCCGGGAGAGCTGGGTACACCCAATGTTAGCGCACCGCTGCCGGCTTTTATCAGCAGCGAGTCTGAATGGCCGTGATAGCAGCCTTCGAATTTTATGATTTTATCCCGCCCTGTGTAACCGCGTGCAAGGCGAATCGCGCTCATGGTGGCTTCAGTTCCTGAACTTACAAAGCGCACTTTGTCCATACCCGGCATGATATTGCATATGGTTTCGGCAAGTTCAGTTTCTATGACTGTGGGAGCACCAAAACTCAAACCTTTTGCGAGTTTTTTTCGAACGGCTTCGAGAACATCGTCATCGGCATGTCCCAACAACATGGGGCCCCACGACAACACATAGTCAACATAGCGCTTGCCGTGTATGTCAAAAATATAAGCGCCTTTGGCGCGATCGATAAAAACCGGTTCACCACCTACGGCTTTAAAAGCGCGTACTGGCGAGTTGACACCGCCGGGAATCGTTTTTTGGGCACGGCTAAACGCTGCTGTAAATTCACTCATAATATTGGTTGTATCCTTAGTAACTGTGCTGCCCGCCATTTTATCGTATTAGCTTCGAAAAGGCTGTTACAGCAGGCCAGGGTGTCGGCACCGGCGGCGAGAACCTGCGGTGCATTTTCTGGTGTTATTCCGCCAATAGCGACTATCGGCACGGTTATTTCGCGACGCGCCTCGCGCAATATATCGAGCGAAGCAAGGGAGGCATCCGGTTTGGTGCTCGATGAGAAAAAGCGCCCGAACGCCACGTAATTAGCACCGCCATTTACCGCATCGCGGGCGAGTTCAATGGCGTTGTGACAGGTGATTCCGATAATCGCTTCGCTACCGAGAATTGCGCGCGCTTCGCCAAGCGACATGTCCTTTTGGCCGAGGTGGACGCCATCTGCAGCAACGGCTTTTGCGAGTTGGGGGTTGTCGTTCACGATAAGTTTTGCGTGATTATTCGTGCAAATTTCCCGAAGCTTCCGAGCTTCTTCGTAAGCAATTGCCTTTGGCTGGGTTTTGGCGCGGTACTGTATCCAAGCCACGCCTGCTTGCGTTGCTTCAAACACCGCCTGGAATAAAGATTCGCCAGGCAGTAGCTGGGTGTCGGTAATACCGTAGATCCGAGGGGCTGTAATTTCGGCCATCAGTTTTTCTAATGGTTCTTGGTTTTCGCCGGCATAGCATCGAGTGATTCGATATTTTTATCGGCCCAAAAAAAGCGGTGCGGTGTGCTTGTGTCATAACCGAGCTGACGGGCGGCGCGAATGGTTTGCCAGGTAAAGTTTTGCGCCTGTTGAATGGACATCAGCGGATCATCGCTGTGCGCGAGATACGCGGCTGTGCTCATTGCAAGTGTGCTACTGGTGCCGTGGCATATGGGCGGCTCCTGTTCCCAACGGTAATGTTCTATAAGCCCTTTCTGGGAGAAACTGCTGTTTTGAAACAAAGGCTGATCGGCACCGGTACCTGTAATCAACATGTATTCGCAACCGCAGCTGGCGATGGCCTGCGCCGTGGTTGCCAGTGTATCGGATTGTCGCGACAAGGTGCGCGCTTCGTAAAGAGAAAACAGACCAATACGGGTAAGTGGAAAAATCAGCGAGAACAGTGCTTCGGGCAAACCTGCCTGTTCATCGTTGTGTTTGTCCCAAATGTAGAGTGTGGGGTGAGCGACAACCGGAATTTCCGGGAAATCACGCAAAATAGTATGCACCGCTTCGGTATTGGCAACAGAACCCAAGAAGCCAATTTTTATTGCGCTAACCCGCATATTTTCGAGCACTGAACGTGCTTGCGATATTACCAGGGTGGAGTCGACTGCCGTTGATTCAAGATTGGTTCCCGCCCCAACTGAGGCAAGGGTAGTCGCAACCGGCGCACAATGGCATCCCAGGCTGGCGGCGGTTTCAATATCTGCCTGGAGACCGCCGGACCCGGAGGGGTCGAGCGCGGCGAAGGTTAGAATGATGGGAGGGTTGGCTTGGTTTCTTTGCATGATAATCACCCTAATTTCCTGAGTCTAACATACCCTCGCAGAGACCATGATAATTTTGGGTGCCAATTAGGGGGATGATTACGCCGTGTTTTTTGCGATTAGTGCTTAACTGGGGCGTGTTCAAAGAGGCTGTTTGAGAACCACAAGAATTACACACACAACCAGAATGAGTGTTGGAAATTCATTAAACCAACGAAAATATTTGTGGGATTTCTGGCAATTATCGTTTTTAAATTGTTTTACAAAGTTACCACAAAGGTGGTGATAAACCACAAGCACTGCTACCAGTGCGACTTTGATCTGAAACCACAAGCTAGCGCTGTAGTAGGCCCAGTTGTAGCTGGCAGCCCAAAATCCAAATACGAGGGTAATAAATAGCGACGGTGTGCCAATGCCGCGATAGAGCCTGCGCTCCATGATTTTAAATTGCTCGCGTACGTCTTCACTGTCGGTCATTGCGTGGTAAACGAATAACCTTGGTAAATAAAACAAAACGGCGAACCAGCATACAACCCCAATAATATGAATGGCTTTAACCCACAACATTTCTGAACTCCTTGGGCTGATAATAATTTTCGATTGCTGCAAGCGTAATTATGCCTTGCATGTTGCCGCGATTTGGGGAATGCGCATTGCGAACATAGAGCCCGTCTGCACCCGTATTTTTGAACACTTCCAATGCCTGAATTAAGTTGGCGGTATCTTCAATGGCAATAATATTCAGGCGTCGACCGGGAATTTCCAGCAGATCCAATTCATTGCTTATTTCTTGCTCGGTATCGTCATCGGAAATTTCCCGCAAACGTTCCAGCGCCATGGCCAGGTCAGCTGCACGCAGTGCGATGTTGCGCTCTTCGTGTTCGAACACCATCCACATGGGGTTGGATTGTAGCAGGCTGTTGGCGGCTTCGATGGGTAATTTTTGTGTGCATCGAATTAACCGCGAATCCATAATGCTGCGAACGCCTGCACGACTGAGCGCTTGCCGCGCAGGGCCGAAATCCAGCTCGCGTCCGGAGTTATTGAGCTGTTCGATAAAAATGCTGTTGAGTTTAAAAACTTGTCGCGTCGCGACGCAGGCTACTACGATCACCAACATTGCCGGGAAAATCATATGGGGGTTATAGCTCAGCTCGAGTACCGCAACCAGTGCGGCCAAAGGCGCGTTTAAGGTTGCTGCCATCATCCCAGCCATACCCAATATCGCGTAAAAACTGGGATTGGTCTGTAATTCTGGAAACAACAGCTGTAACACAATTCCAACAGCTCCCCCCGCGCAGGCGCCAATAAACAATAACGGCCCAATCACGCCACCGGGAATTCCGAGACCAATAACAACAGGCGTCACCGCTAATTTGGCGGTTCCTATAAGCACCAGGCCTAGAATACTGAGTTCCCCGGCCAGCGCTAAATTTACCGTGTCGTAGCCTAAGCCCATAATTTCGGGAATAAACAACGCAACCGCTGCGGTATAGACAGCGGCTACCAGCAAGCGTAAAAAAATGGGATGGTGATTAAATTTAAGTGCAGTGATATTGAGTTTAATGTATATGCCTGCGCATCCAGAAATAACCAGGCCAAAAAATACCATGTAGGGCAGTTCCAGCAGGCTCGTCATGTCGCTGCTCCCAATTAGCAGAGTGCTTTTACCAAACACGGCCTGACTCAGCGCGGTGCCCATCACTGAAGCGAGAATCACCGGCACAAAACCCACTATGGTGTATTCCATCACGATAACTTCCATGGCGAAAATTACTCCGGCCATGGGGGTATCAAACGAAGCTGCAATGGCGGCAGCGACACCGCAACCAATAAGCGTGTGCATGCTGTTATTGGGTAATCGCATCCATTGCCCCAACTGGCTGGCGGCACCCGCGCCCAAATGCACTGCGGGCCCTTCGCGGCCTACCGACTGACCACTGATCAGTGCGATGGCCGCGCCAAAAAACTGCACTGTCCAGTTACCCATGGGCAATTTGCCCTGGTGATTGTGCATTCGATCGAGAACATGGCCGACACTGGTTTCGCGGTATTTTTTCCCGGCGATTTTCATCAGCAGCGCCAATGCAAAAATCCCAGAAAAAATGAACAACACACGATCACTGTGTTTTAGGCTTTCGAAGTTGTCTGGGTGATCGGCGATGATTAAGCTGAGCGGCGTATCAATAATAAAACGAAATACAACTATGATGGCTCCGGTAAATATGCCTACCAACAGCCCTAAAATCGTTAATTGCGGCAGTGCATCAATGTACGCGAGAGAGTAGCGGAAGCGATCGAGGATGTTTTCTGGGGGCGGTGGCTGGTTTTTCGGGGTGTACTCTTTATTCTTGCTCAAAAATTCGCCCTCAACGCCGCATGATACCGTAAGCCGCCACAAGCTTTCTTTTGCTTTTATCCAAACAACATTATCATACGCGGCTTATTTCGTCATGATCAGAATTGGAGCGAAAGGTGATAAAAGTAGCGATTGTTGGAGGGACCGGGTACACCGGTGTTGAGCTTTTGAGGTTGCTGGCAGTCCACCCCAAAGCGGAGGTTTGCATGATTACCTCGCGAGCCGAAGCCGGAAAAGCGGTGCCGGAGTTGTTTCCCAACCTTCGCGGGCACTATGACGATCTTGTCTTTGAGGCTCCCGACGTGGACGCGCTCAGTGCATGTGATTTGGTATTTTTCGCCACACCGCACGGCGTTGCTCAGGCGATGATGAAAGACTTATTCAACGCCGGAGTGAGGGTTATCGATCTCTCTGCGGATTTCCGTATTCGCGATATTGCCACTTGGGAACAGTGGTACGGCCAAAAACACGGCTGCCCTGAATTGGTTGCGGAAGCTGTTTATGGTTTGCCTGAAATGCACCGAGAAGCGATAAAAAATGCCCAGCTTATTGCTTGCCCGGGCTGTTATCCCACCTCTGTGCAGTTGGGTTTTTTACCCTTACTGAGCAATGATTTGATTGATCCAAGCCACCTCATTGCAAATTCCGCCTCGGGCATCAGCGGCGCGGGCAAGCAGGGCAAAGTCGATTTATTGCTCGCGGAGGTAAGCGATAGCTTTAAGGCTTATGGTGTGAGTGGGCATCGTCACCTCCCCGAAATTGAGCAAGGTTTGCGGGATATGCAATCGCCCGACGCCACCGAAGCCATGCTCACATTTGTTCCACACTTGTTGCCAACCATTCGTGGTATTCACTCTACACTTTATGCAAAGCTCACTAAAAATGTCGATTTGCAAGCGCTGTTTGAAGACTTTTACGCGAACGAGCCCTTTGTTGATGTGCTTCCCCAGGGAGTATGCCCGCAAACCCGAAGTGTCAAAAGTTCGAATATGTGCAGATTATCCGTTCTTGAGCCGCAGCAAAGGGGTACGGTTGTGGTAATGGCTGTCATCGATAATTTAACAAAAGGCGCCTCGGGGCAAGGCGTGCAGAATATGAATATCATGTTCGGTTTTGAAGAAACTCTTGGGTTGTCGTCTCCTGCGTTGTTGCCATAGGCAGCGGTGAAATATCCCTAAGGAAGCGGTGAAAATATTTTTATTTTGCAGCGTTTCCAAAAAAATAAAGAAACACTCTGTGCCGCAGGAGGTAAGCAATGGCTGTTGTTAAAGGAACAAAACAGTACCCCCTAAAAATTGTTCAAGACCGCCCTTACGTGCGCGTTTTAGCCTATTTTGTTATTGCGGGGTTAATGGCTGCAATCGGCTATATTAGTTATGAGCTGGGCCACCGTAGAGGTATGTCTGGCCAGGAACAGGCCCTACAAGACGTGGCAGCACTTAGCACTGCCTTAAATACGCGTACCAAACAGGTCTCGGAACTTGAGCAACAAATTGCCAACATCCAGCTGGGTGCAGAAGTGGATCGGCAATCCAACGAAGATGTACGACAGGAAGTTATCGACCTCAAAGATCAGGTCGCCAAATTGGAGGAAGACAACAGCTTCTACCGCAACCTTATGGCGCCAACCGGAAACAAACGGGGCTTAACCTTTGGCGCTGTGGAAATTATCGACACTGATAGCGCGCGAACCTTCGACTATAAAGTGGTGCTGCAGCAGTTAGCGGTAAATCACCAACTGTTAAATGGTTACCTTTCATTTAACGTGATTGGCAAATTAAACGGTATTGAAGCTGAGTTTTCACTTAATCAGCTGTCAGACCAAGTATCAACCGATCGTATAAAACTGCGATTCAAGTATTTTCAAACGGTACAAGGGCGTCTCTCCCTGCCGGAGGGTTTTGAACCCGAGCGCATTGAGCTGGTGGCGAGCTCTACAGGCAAGGAAGCCGTGACCATTGAAAAGCGCTTTGGATGGCTGGTCGAGGAGGCCTAACAACATGTTTCCCAAGAAAAAAGACAACCCATTTGCAAACGGTGGCCATACACTCTTTGATAATGCGCTGGAAATTACCGGTGATGTACGTTTTGGCGGTACCCTCGACATTGAAGGCCGGGTGAGGGGCAACGTTGTTGCGGACACGGCCTCTGATGCGCTCTTGAGGGTTCGCAGCAAGGGTGAGGTTAGCGGTGAAATTCGGGCTCCCAAAATTATTATCAATGGTCAGGTAAATGGCGACGTGTATTGCAGCAAGCACCTCGAGCTGGCTGCCAATGCCCTGGTAAACGGCGATGTGTACTACAAAGTGATTGAAATGGTGAAAGGCGCAGCGGTTAACGGTAAATTAATGCACATCAGCGACGAGCAATTGCAGCAGCTCGATGCCTCGTCGGCACCGGTGAGCGCCGTGGAGCAAGCCGCAGAGCCAGTGGAAGTACAAAAGGCGTAGTGCTGCATACTTGACTCATTTGCTGGGTTAATCTGATAATTCGGCAATGCTACCTTACGAATCGTTTAAAGAGGCTATTGCAATGAGCGGTGCACAAGAGTTTACGCCAGAACCGCTACTGGTAACCCAGAACGCAGCCAATATGGTTAAAAATCTGATTGAGGAAGAAGGCAACCCCGATCTCAAGCTCCGCGTATACGTGACCGGTGGTGGCTGCTCGGGCTTTCAGTATGGTTTTGCATTCGATGAGGCGAGCGGCGAAGACGATGCTCTGATAGAGAAAGAGGGCATCACCGTGCTTGTCGATTCCATGAGTTATCCCTATCTGGTTGGCGCCAAACTCGATTATGAAGAGGGCTTGCAAGGCTCTCGGTTTACTGTCGAAAACCCCAATGCTTCGTCCACCTGCGGTTGCGGTTCATCGTTTTCCATTTAAATTCACCCTAGTAATCTCGGGCAAACCCAATCGAAAAGTGTTTGGGAGTGCGGCTAGAATCTGCCAATTTGTTCAATTTCAAGAAATGTAAGAGTATTTAGACGCAATTCCTTGTGATTTGGTGCGCAGATTTGTACTCTTCGCAGTCGAGCTTGCCAGACAATCGCGCCGCTAAACTCAGCGGGGAGGAAAGTCCGGGCTCCATAGGGTAGAACGCCAGGTAACGCCTGGGGGGTGCGAACCTACGGAAAGTGCAGCAGAGAGTAGACCGCCGATGGCCACCGCAAGGGGGCACAGGTAAGGGTGAAAGGGTGCGGTAAGAGCGCACCGCGCGACTGGTAACAGGCCGTGGCACGGTAAACCCCGTTCGGAGCAAGACCAAATAGGAATCCTACAGGTGTGACCCGCACTGGATTCGGGTAGGTCGCTTGAGGTTTGCGGTGACGCAAATCCCAGATGAATGATTGTCCTCGACAGAACCCGGCTTATCGGCAAGCTCGAAAAATTTCTTAGCGTTACGCAAAAGGCATTGCGGCGCGTATGCATTTCTTACGGCGTCAACTAACAAGCATGCTTGAGCTTCGAGCCATTATTCGTAGCGCACACATACTTTAGGCCTATTGCGACACTCGATGTGGAGTGCCAACATAGCGCAGTATAAAAAATGCCCACGACCAGTGAAAAAAAAGGGAAGACGATGCTGGATGTAATTTGGAATCCGGAGTCCTGTGATGTGGACAAGGCCATTCTCGGGGAGGAAATGGCCAGCTACCAGCGCAGTATGCTGGGCAGTGGTCACGGCTTCTGGGAGTGGGATCTCGGTTCCAACAGATTGCGCTGGTATGGAACTTTCTGGCGAGAGCTCGGCTACAACGAGCTTGATATCCAGAACATGACCGAACCGGAAGTCCTTCTCAATTACATTCATCCGGATGACCGCAGCCCCTTCTACGAAGCTATCACCACCACCATTCGCGACGGTGTTTCCCTCGATCTTTGCTACCGACTTCAAGCAAAAATGGGTTATTACCTGTGGGTGCGTGTTACCGGTCAGGGGTTTCGTGATGCGAGCGGTTGGACACACCACGTCGCCGGAGTTAATTACAACATTTCACAGCTCAAGCAGACCGAGCAGGCGCTGCGTGCCAGTGAAGCGCGCTACTCACGCATCATTGCGGGTACGCGCGATGGCATTTGGGAGTGGAATATTGAATCTGGCAACATCACGTTTTCTGATATCTGTTGGGAACAAATTGGCTTTACTCCGCAAGATGTGCGTGATTTTAAGCTCACCAATATTGCCGATTGGGAAGCGCGCATGTCTGAGGTGGATGTAAAGCGTTTTAAAGAGGCTTTGCGCGGTCACATTCTTGAGCGCGAACCCTTCGACATCGAATATCAAATTCGCGCCAAAGATGGCTCTTTGCGATGGCTGCGCGCTCGCGCTGAAGCGAGCTACAACAAAGAGGGGCGCGCCGTTAAAATTTCGGGCAGTAATATGGACATTACTGAACTCAAAAATACCCAGCTCGCCGTCGTGCAGGCGAAGGTTGCGGCCGAAAAAGCCAATCAGGCGAAATCCGAATTTCTTTCCAGTATGAGCCACGAGTTGCGCACCCCGCTAAACGCAATTTTGGGCTATGTGCAGTTGTTTGATTACGACACCAACCTCACTCCGGAGCAGTGTGAAAATCTCTCTGAGGTTCGCAAAGCGGGCAGTCATTTGCTGAATCTCATTAACGAGATACTCGATCTCGCAAAAATTGAGGCGGGCCGCTTAACGCTTTCTTTGGAACCTGTTTACCCACAGCGGGTGCTGGATGATTGTTTAAAGCTGGTTGAGCCGCTCGGCCTGGAGCGTACTATCGAAATCAAGCGTGTCGAAAACGGCTTAGGTGACACTGCTATTTTTGCCGACAATACACGCCTGAAGCAGGCGTTAATCAACTTGCTGTCTAATGCGGTGAAATACAATCAGGAACGCGGCAAAGTAGAAATTTCCTTGCAGAAACCCAATGCTGAAATCTTGCGCATAGCGGTGCGCGACACTGGCTTGGGAATAGCCGTTGAACAGCAACCTCATGTGTTCGAACCGTTTAATCGTCTTAACGCAGAGTGCGGTGCGGTTGAAGGCAGTGGCGTCGGTTTGGTTATCACGAAACGACTCATTGAAATGATGCGCGGTGCGATTGGTTTTGAAAGCGAGCCCGGTGTGGGGTCGGAGTTCTGGGTGGAATTGCCGATTGCACAGGAAGGCGAGAAAGCAATTTCTGCGCAGGCCGACGATGCGTTTTTAGCAAAGCGCAAAGACCTTAGTATCGTTGGCCGAAAGCGCATTTTGTATATTGAAGATAACCCGGCCAATACCAAACTCTTTGAAAAAATCATCGATCGTTTCGAACAGCTCGAGGTAAAAACGATGATGGAGCCGCTTGTGGGCATTTACGAAGCCCGGACTTCGCAGCCTGACATCATCGTCCTCGATATTAATTTGCCCGATCTTGACGGCTATGAGGTTCTGGAAGTTCTTAAAAACGACGAATTAACTAAAAATATCCCTGTGGTGGCACTGTCTGCCAATGCCATGTCCCTCGATATCAAGAAGGGCTTGCAGGCGGGGTTTGTGGATTACCTTACCAAGCCTGTTGAAGTTAACAAGCTTATCGATGTGTTTAACACACACTTGGTCTAGTCACTTTTCACCCCAAGTCAGGGTGTCGTTTTATACCTCTACAGTCTATATCTTAGACATTTATAATCCGAAAAAGTCTTGAACTTAAAGTAGATTCTAGCTGCACTACTTAAGTCATTGCCTTTATTCAAGTTTTTTCCTCCTCTCTGTTGCGTATGCTGTGTATACGTCCTCTAAAAGTTCCGTAATTTCAATGGCTTAGCGCCGAAAATGCTCGCCTTTTCCTTGACTTTGCGTCAATCGGAAATATAGTGTGCAAAAGTGGTGTAAAGTGGTATTAAGTGGTTTTTTGTGGAGTCTGGGTCGGCTCCGGTGGGGAAACGGGTACAAAGGCATCTAAATCAACGTGTTTCAGGGTAATCAGGCAATTAACATGGACGCCAAAGGGCGAATGGCAATTCCGGCAATGCACCGGGATGCGCTGGCGTCTGCGTGCGACGGGCGTATCGTGATGACGGCCCATACCCAAGACCGTTGCATACTCATTTATCCAGAGCCCGAGTGGCAGGAGATTCTGCCCAAAATCGAGGCTCTGCCCACCTTTAACAAAGCCGCATTGCGCGCACAGCGACTGCTTATGGGTTATGCCTGCACGCTGGAGCTCGATAGTAACGGCCGGGTACTTGTTCCCCCTACGCTGAGAAATTACGCCAATCTCGATAAAAAACTCATGCTTGTTGGCATGGGTAAAAAATTCGAATTGTGGAGTGAAGAATCCTGGTTGGCTTCTGTTGCCGATCTGGATGTGGATGACGAATTGCCAGCAGAAATGCTGTCGCTTTCGCTGTAGGGAAAAGCATGACGCAGCAAGCGCATTACTCAGTACTCCTTAAGGAGTCGGTAGCGGCTTTGGTTACAGACCCCAACGGGCTCTATGTTGACGGCACATTTGGTCGAGGTGGTCACAGTCGGGCTATTTTGGAGCAACTCTCGGAAAAGGGCTGTTTGCTTGCGTTCGACAAAGATCCTCAAGCCTGTGCCGTGGGTGATGCGCTTGCAGTGGAGGATAAGCGCTTTCACATGGTTCACGATTCTTTTGTGAACCTTGAGCATCAGTTGCAATCGTTTAATTCGAGCGGCGAACAAAATTTTTTAACAGGCGTGCTACTGGATTTGGGGGTGTCTTCGCCGCAGTTGGACCAGCCCGAACGTGGATTCAGTTTTTTGCACGACGGGCCGCTGGATATGCGCATGGATTGCAGTAAGGGACAAACGGCGGCGCAGTGGTTGAGTAGTGCAGATGAGGAAGATATAGCGTTTGTACTAAAGGAATACGGCGAAGAGCGCTTTGCGCGTCGAATGGCGAGAGCAGTGGTAAGCCGGCGGCAGCAGCAAGCGATAACCACAACTCTGCAATTTGCCAATATTGTCAGCGAAGCAAATCCGAAATGGGAAAAGGGTAAGCATCCAGCAACACGTGCATTTCAGGCGGTGCGAATATTTATAAACAGTGAGTTAGATGACTTGATAACGACCTTGGAAAAATCACTCACATTGTTAGTACCTGGTGGTCGTATGGCGGTTATAAGTTTTCATTCCCTGGAAGATCGCATAGTGAAGCGTTTTTTTCGGGATCAGTCGCGCGGCAAACAATTTCCGGCAGGTGTTCCTGTTACCGAGGCGATGTTGGAAAAGTCCATGAAGATAATCGGTAAGGCCGTGCGACCTGGAGGCGACGAGCTGCAGGAAAATATTCGTTCGCGCAGTGCGACCTTAAGAGTCGCAGAAAAATTGTAGGTGAATTATGGGTGGCCGAGGATCGGGGAAATCAAGCGCTAAAGTCCAAAGTATTTCCGTGGTGGGAAATTTATTTTTAATGGTGTTGTGGTGTGGCGTTTTTGTGAGCGCATTGGGAGTCGTGTATTCCTCTTTTGAAGCTCGTCAGGCGACCAGAGAATTGGAAGACTTGCGGAAACAGTCGAGCAGTTTGCAGGTGCGATCGGGTCAATATTTATTGGAAAAGGGAACCTGGGCAGCGTATTCAAGAATCGAGGATATTGCGGTTAACAAACTCAACATGCAACAACCGGATTCGTCGAAAACGGTATTGGTTAAAAAACCATGAAGCAAAAAGATGCTGTGTCAACTTGGAGAATGTGGGTGATGGCGGGGCTCCTCGGCGTGCTTCCCGGCGCGCTCCTGTGGCATCTGGCAAATTTGCAGGTGATACCTTCTAACGACAAGGGTTTTGAATTTTTACAAAGCGAAGGCGAAGCCCGCACGCAGCGCAGCGAAATGTTACACGCCTATCGTGGAGTAATAACCGATCGCAATGGTGAATTACTTGCGGTCAGCACGCCGGTCACCTCGATTTACGCAAATCCACAATTGTTGTCAGCGGAACAACACAACTTGCTGGCCAAAGCGCTGGGTGAATCACCATCAAAGTTGCAGGCGAGACTCGCAAAATACGCCAATAAAAAATTTATGTACCTTGCGCGTCATTTGCCACCCCAGGATGCTGAGCGTGTACTCAGTAAACGCTTTGCAGGAGTCTTCGGTGAAACAGAGTATCAGCGATTTTATCCGGCTGGAGAAGTTGCCGCCCATGTCGTTGGTTTTACTGATATTGATGATCATGGCCAGGAAGGCGTGGAACTGGCGTTCGATAAATATTTAGCAGGATCTCCTGGTTACAAGCGCGTTATTAAAGATCTGAAAGGCAATATTGTTAAGGAAGAGGGGGTTTTAAAAGCGCCGCTTTCCGGAAAACCGATGACGCTGAGTTTGGATTTGCGTTTGCAGTATCTCGCCTATCGGGAATTGGCAAGCTCGGTAGCCAAGCAGGGAGCCAAGTCTGGTTCCGTTGTCGTCATGGATATTCAAAGCGGTGAAATTCTTGCGATGGTCAACCAGCCTGCCTACAACCCCAATGACCGCAGTGACATAAAACCGTGGCAATTGCGCAACAGGGCGCTTACCGATGTATTTGAACCGGGTTCCACAGTTAAACCGCTCACCATGATGGCTGCACTCGAATCGGGTAAATATCACGTGAGCGATACGGTAGATACCAGCCCGGGTTATGTCATGGTGGGGCGCAAAGCGCTGCTCGATCCAAAGGATTATGGGGTGATGAATCTCACCAAAATTATCACCAAATCCAGTCAGGTTGGGATTACCAAAATTGCACTTTCCCTTGAGCCATCCAACATCCGCGATTTGTTTTTTCGCTTTGGTTTGGGACAGAGCTCCGGTTTGGGTTTTCCGGGGGAGAGTATCGGCGTGTTGCCGAATCGTAATCGATGGCTGCCAATTGAAGTTGCCACTCTGGCATTTGGATATGGCTTAAGTGTTAACGCTGTGCAGTTGGCACAGGCCTACGCAGCAATAGCCAACGATGGCAATTTTAAAAATGCCAGTTTGCTCAAAGTTGATTCACCACCCGTTGGGTCGCCAGTAGTCAATGACGCTATTGCTTCGGCAGTACTGAAAATGATGAAAACGGTACCGCAACCTGGTGGTACGGCAACGCGCGCACAAATTGAAGCCTATCCGGTGGCGGGAAAAACGGGCACTGCTCATAAAGTTTCCTCGGAAGGGTACGCTCAAGACCGGCACCTGGCGCTTTTTGCTGGCGTCGCTCCAGCGGATAATCCAAAGCTGGTGGCGGTGGTTGTAATTAATGAGCCCACGGATGGACGTTATTTTGGTGGTGAAGCTGCAGCACCCGTTTTTGCAAAAATTGTTGAGGAAAGCTTAAAAGTATTGCGAGTGACTCCGGAGCTGAGTGCCCTTAAAAATGAACAGGTTGCAGGTCTATAGCATGGTGAGCAACGCTAAGTCACAAGATAAGCACCTTGGCGATATCCTTAAGGATATTGTGCAACTTGCTGACAAGGAAAATATTTTAATTACGGGTTTGGCCTTAGACAGTCGAAAGGTCACAAGCGGCATGGCGTTTTTAGCGGCGGTGGGCACCCAAGTGGATGGCCGTAATTACATTGCCGCGGCCTTAGAGAATGGCGCTCGTGCAGTAATTGCTGAAAAAAAAGGAAATTTCAAATTCCCGCTATTGCCGGGTGTGCCACTAATACTGATTGAAGACCTCAATTCTCAGATCAGTCAAATTGCCGCTAATTTTTTCGATAACCCATCTCAAGCACTTCGCGTGATTGGAATTACCGGTACGAATGGCAAAACGACTTGTGCGCAATTAATGATGCAGTTGTTTACTCTACTTGGCGAGACTGGTGCAAGTATCGGTACCATGGGGTATGGCTTGACCAGTGAAACACTGATTGACTTTGGGTTGACAACGCCCGATGCAGTGGCGTGCCAACAATATTTGGCCGAATTGCGAGATGCTGGCGCCACGAGCGTTGCCATGGAGGTATCTTCACACGGTTTAACGCAGGGGCGCGTGGAAGCTATTAATTTCAATGGTGCGATGATCACCAATATCACAAGAGATCATCTGGATTACCACGCTTCCTTTGACGATTATTGTGAAGCCAAGGCGCTATTATTTAAGTGGCCCACTTTGGAGTTTGCGGTTGTTAATAGTGACGATCGCTCCTGCATCAAATTGGCTGAACGCAGTCGATCGAAAAACACCTATGCATTCGGGTTACAAAGTAGAAATAAGAAAACATCGGCGAATATCCTGGCCACGGATCTTTCTCTGGGCATCAGTGGTTTAAGGGCTCAACTGACAACGCCTTGGGGGGAAGGGCTGCTCGAATCCTCATTACTCGGAAAATTTAATCTTTACAATCTTTTGGCTGTTGTTGCAGCAGCCTGTGCTTGTGGTTATCCATTATTGAATGTGCTCGATCAAGTTAAGAAACTGGTACCTGCGAAAGGCCGGTTGCAAAAAGTCGCAGTTAGTAATGCCGATATTATGGTTTGTGTGGATTACGCCCATACCCCAGATGCCTTAGATAAAGCAGTACAAACATTACGAGCCTATACAGAGGGTAAGTTGTGGGTTGTTTTTGGTTGTGGCGGAGACCGAGATACTGGCAAGCGATCTCAAATGGGGGCTATTGCCTCAAAACGCGCCGATGTTGTTGTAGTGACATCTGATAATCCTCGATCGGAAAGTCCTCAAAAAATTATTGACGACATACTCTTGGGTATAGATTACAGCGCAGCCCAAGTTATGCCCATGCATGATCGTGAAGCAGCGATTCAATATGCAATTATGCAGGCTACTGCAAGCGATGTTGTTTTGGTGGCGGGTAAAGGACATGAAGATTATCAAATTATTGGAGATAAAAAATTACCCTTTGATGACTACAACGTTTGCAAAGCCATTTTAAAAGAGCGAACCCGTTTTGTGGAGCTTGCGCAATGATGCTGAGTGGGATTGCTGAACATCTGGGTACACCACTTTGCGGCGAAGACTGCGAGTATACCCGCGTAAGCACTGATAGCCGCGCAATTGTAGTCGGTGATTTATTTATCGCACTACGGGGTGATACTTTCAATGGTCACGATTTTGTCTCGAATGCGGTGGCACTGGGCGCTTGCGGTGTGGTCGTTGATAGCTTTCAAGAAAACCTAAACGTTGCTCAACTGGTGGTAAAAGATACAACTCGTGCGCTAGGGCAAATTGCCAAATTGAACCGTTCCCATTTTAAAGGTGAAGTTATTGCTTTAACTGGTAGTAGCGGTAAAACATCAGTAAAAAACATGCTGGCGGAAATCTGCGAGCTAGAAGGCAATACTATTGCGACCGCCGGAAATTTTAATAATCACATCGGTGTTCCATTGACGCTGATGAAATTACACGATCAAAAATATGCGATCGTCGAAGCGGGCACCAGCGGTGTTGGTGAAATTGAATATCTCACCCAATTGATTGAGCCTCAAATTGCAGTGGTAAGCAATGTAATGGCTGCGCACGTTGAAGGGTTTGGGTCTGTTGCAGCTATCGCTGAGGAAAAATCTCAAATTTATGCGTCGTCACAGTTGAGAGTTGGTGTGGTGAATCTGGATGATGCCTATCTAAATGTATTTTTATCAAAGCTGGTGGATAAGCGAATAATTGGCTTTGCGGTAGAAAACGATACTAACGCAGGTATTTCAAGTGCCGAGGGTAAAGTAGACCAATTAATAGCGGCTGAACACGTTGTGATGCAGCAAACGGGCTGTTGCAATTTCATACTGGTGGCGGCTGATCGCAAGTTGCCGGTAAGTTTACAAGTGCCTGGTAGACACAGTGTGAGCAATGCGTTAGCTGCTGCTGCAACAGCATTTGCGTTACAAATACCACTGGAAAGTATCGTTGCTGGTTTAAATAAGTTCACAGGTACCCCTGGGCGTATGCAAATGGTTGCAAGTAAGTATTGCAAGCGTTTAATTAACGACAGTTACAACGCCAACCCTGGTTCAATGATTGCAGCTATCGATTACCTTGCTGAGCTGGGTCATGGTGTCTTGGTTATGGGCGACATGGGGGAGCTCGGTGATCAGGCCGTGGAGCTGCATAAATTGGTCGCTCGGCATGCCCGTGAGAGTAAATTAGAGTCTTTGTACGCGACAGGTGATTTAGCTCGCTATGCCGTGAGCGAATTCGGAGAATCCGGGTTTTGGTTTGAAAATAAAAGCGCTCTAATTAGCGCTTTGCATGCGACTAATTTGCTGGATAAAAATATTCTGGTCAAAGGCTCTCGCTTTACCAGAATGGAAGAGGTTGTCTCCCAACTGGAAAATAATAATGAGGTGCTAAAGTGCTAGTTTGGTTGGCAGAGTTTTTACAAAATTTTATAAGTGGATTTGGAGTCTTTCAATACCTCACTCTGCGGGCAATTCTTAGCGTGCTCACTTCATTGGGTATTTCCATGATTATGGGCCCGTGGTTTATTCGAAAACTGAATCGACTGCAAATTGGCCAGGCAATACGAGATGATGGCCCAGAATCACACTTGAGTAAATCCGGCACCCCAACAATGGGTGGTACCTTGATATTGTTTGCCATAGTTTCGGCAACCTTGCTGTGGTCCAATCTCAGTAATCGTTACATTTTGGTGGTTTTATTTGTAACAATTACCTTTGGTTTGATTGGATGGGTCGATGATTACCGTAAAGTTGTGGAAAAAAATTCTAAAGGCTTGCCTGCAAAGTGGAAATACTTTTGGCAATCGCTATGCGGTTTTTTAGTTGCACTGGCCTTGTTTTATACCGCGCAATCACCACTGGAAACAACCTTGTATATTCCGTTTTTTAAGAATTTTGCTTGGCAAATGGGTTTTTTCTATGTGGTTATTACTTATTTTATGGTGGTCGGGTTTAGCAATGCCGTAAACCTCACCGACGGTTTGGATGGCCTCGCAATTATGCCAACCGTGATGGTGGGTTCGGCCCTGGGCATAATTGCCTATTTGGTGGGTAACGCCAACTTTTCTGAGTATTTGCATATTGCCTTTGTGCCGGGTGCTGGCGAATTGGTTGTGTTTTGCGGCGCATTAGCAGGCGCTGGTTTGGGCTTTTTATGGTTTAACACTTATCCTGCACAGGTATTTATGGGGGATGTCGGTGCGCTGGCTTTGGGGGCCGCGTTGGGAGTCATCGCGGTTATTGTTCGCCACGAAATAGTATTTTTTATCATGTCCGGAATATTTGTTATGGAAACTGTGTCTGTAATATTACAGGTTTCATCTTATAAGCTTACTGGGCGACGTATTTTTCGAATGGCTCCGCTACACCACCATTTTGAATTAAAAGGCTGGCCAGAACCGCGTGTGATAGTTCGTTTTTGGATTATCACGGTTATGTTAGTTCTGTTTGGTCTGGCGACACTGAAAATTAGGTAGCAGATTGATGTCGAATCTTATCGCGAGTGACAGTTACAACGTGGTTCTGGGGCTAGGAGCCACAGGACTTTCTGTCGCGCGCTACTACGCGGCTAAAAAGAAAAAATTTGTTGTAATCGATACCCGAAAACAACCGCCAGGACTCGCTGAATTAAATAAGATCGATGCGGGGATTTCTGTTGTTTGCGGTGAAATTACAAGTGCAACAGAGCAGCTTTTGCTCGATGCGGATGAAATTGTTGTGAGCCCAGGCTTGGATCGTCGCAGTGGCTACATCCAACGGGCGATAAAAAATGCTGTATCCGTTATTGGCGACGTGGAATTGTTTCTGCGAGAAGTGAGGGTGCCTGTGGTTGGTATCACGGGTTCAAACGGTAAAACCACTGTTACTACATTAGTGACAGAAGTCGCTATGAACGCAGGTATAAAAGCATGTGCCGCAGGCAATATTGGGCTTCCGGTGTTAGATGCTTTGCAGTTAAACGCGGAGTTGTACGTATTGGAGCTTTCCAGCTTTCAGCTCGAAAGTACTTCTCAAGCAAATTTAGCCGTCGCCTGTGTGCTAAATGTCAGCGAAGATCACATGGATCGTTACAACGGTTTTTCTGAGTACGTCATGGCAAAGCAACGTATTTATCATGGGGCTAAAAGCGTGGTGTACAACCTGCAGGATAAGTTAACTCAGCCTCCAATTGTAAAGGGCGTTGAACGTCGCGGGTTTGCTTTGCGCCCCTGTGCTGAACAATACGAAACACAATACGTATTCTCGGAGAGTAGCAAACAGTTACTAGTGGAACACGAAATTTTGGATTCTATAACGAACTTTAAAATTTTTGGGCGACACAATATTGCGAATATTCTGGCCGTTTTTGCCATTTCCGATGCGCTGGGCATTGAGCGTTCAAATGTTAAAAAAGTTGTCGCAAATTTCACTGGGCTCGCGCACCGCTGCGAGTGGGTCACAAAGCTTGCAGATATAACTTTTATCAACGATTCGAAAGCGACAAACGTTGGTGCAGCGGTTGCCGCCATTTCGGGGCTGTGTGCAGACTTTAAACATATCGTGCTGGTTGCTGGTGGTGAGGGAAAGGGGGCTGATTTTTCTGAACTCGGTAAATGGATAAATGAACGCGTTGCCGTATTAGTGTTGCTCGGTAAAGATAAAGAGGAAATAAAAAAGCATGTTGATACTGCTGTCAGCGTGTTTACAGTAAATTCAATGCAAGAGGCTGTGTTGGTCGCCTATAAAAACGCTGTTACGGGTTCGTTGGTACTGTTGTCACCGGCATGTGCCAGTTTCGATATGTTCACAGGTTATGAAGACCGCGGCTCACAATTTGTCACGTCGGTAAAGGGGTTGGCGGCATGATCGCGATTTTGAGCGACGCTAAATCGCCGTTCAGCCTTTTTGCTTCTGAAAAGGGATTGTTTATATCCATTTCTGTTTTGCTGGCTGTGGGGATTGTAATGGTTGCTTCCAGTTCCCTCGATTTTGCGTATGCAACCTATGGTGATGCTTGGTTTTTTGTAAAAAAACAGTTGGTGTATCTGTTTATTGGGATGTTAGGTGGAATGCTCGTAGCAACTATTCCCAGCGAAATATGGAAGACTTATGCAGGTGCCCTGTTGCTGGTGGCAATTCTATTGCTGGTTGCCGTGCTTATTCCCGGTGTGGGTAAAACTGTTAATGGCAGTCGACGCTGGTTGGATTTGGGGCCTGTCGCAATGCAGGCTTCGGAATTGGCAAAGTTTTGTCTTATCGTTTATTTCGCAAGTTATTTGGCGCGAAAAAATCAAGAGGTTAAGAAGCACTGGTCTGGTTTTTTCAAAATGGTGGCCATTATCGGGAGCGTTATATTTTTACTCTTGTTGGAGCCAGATTTCGGTAGCGCTGTAGTTCTGTGTTTAACGTTGGGCAGTATGATGTTTGTTGCAGGAATTCCGATTCTTCGATTCGCACTTCTTGCAGCGTCGGGTGTCGGGTGTATGGTGGCTTTGGCATTAACCTCGCCTTATCGTTGGGAAAGAATCGTGGCCTTTATGGACCCATGGTCAAGGCAGTTCGATAGTGGTTATCAACTGGTACAGTCACTGATTGCATTTGGGCGTGGTGAATGGTTCGGTTTGGGCTTGGGTAATAGCTTGCAGAAGCTTTTTTTCCTTCCCGAAGCGCACACAGATTTCATTTTTGCTATATACGCTGAGGAATTTGGTTTTGTTGGTGCAATTTTTTTGGTTGCATTGTTTGGGTATTTCGTGTGGCGAATGTTTTTGCTTTCGCGAACAGCACTAATGAAAGAACGCCTATTCAGTAGCTTTTTGGTGTTTGGTATCGCCAGTATGTTTGCCGTGCAGGCTTTTATCAATATGGGTGTCGCATCTGGACTGCTACCTACCAAAGGCTTAACGCTGCCTTTCATCAGCTATGGTGGTAGTAGCTTGATTATTTGTTGTGTATTCGTCGGCTTGGTTTTTCGTGTAGCTTGGGAAGAGTCCGATGAACGTTAAAAAAAGTGTATTAATCATGGCAGGAGGCACGGGTGGGCACATATTCCCGGGCTTGGCTTTGGCGCAAGAGTTAAAAAGCCGCGGTTATGAGATACAGTGGTTGGGTACGCGTCGCGGCCTGGAGTATCGTTTGGTTCCAGAAGCAGAAATTAAATTACATGTATTGAGTATTGAAGGCGTTAGAGGGCGCGGCTTTGGAGCTTTGATTAAAGCGCCATTTCTTATTGCCAAAGCGGTGTTGCAGGCGATGCAAACAATCAGGCAAATACAACCAGGCCTGGTGGTTGGTTTGGGCGGATTTGTTGCGGGGCCCGGTGGTGTGGCGGCGAAGCTAATGGGGGTGCCTTTGGTTATACATGAGCAAAATGCGATTGCCGGAACGACGAATAAATTGTTGGCGGTGATTGCAAAAAAAGTGCTGACAGGTTTTCCAAATGCGTTTAACAAAAGTGTTGTGATCGGAAACCCGGTAAGACGGGAAATTACAGATATCGAAACGCCAGCATCCCGAATTCAGAAAAATCCCGAGTCGATCAACGTATTGGTGCTCGGCGGCAGTCGGGGAGCTCGGGCGATTAATGAGCTCATGCCTGAAGTTTGTCTTAGGGTAGAAAATATTTGTCGCGCTAATTCAGATTTACCGGTAATGAAACTTTGTCATCAAACCGGTGATGCACTGATTGAGGAGACGATGGCACTCTATAAAGAAAAGGGTATTGCTATAAATGATCAACAAAGTGCAAGGGCGCCGGATGTGGTGCCTTTTTTGAGCAACATGGCAGAAAAATTTTCATGGGCCAATTTGGTGATTTGCCGCAGTGGGGCGCTCACTGTTTCGGAAATTGCCTGTGCGGGAGTGGCTTCAATCCTCGTTCCATTTCCATATGCGATTGATGATCACCAAACCGCAAATGCCAAATATATGGTGGAAGCTGGCGCGGCGAAGCTGTGGCAGCAAGCTGAATTAAGCGCGGCGATATTGGCGGATGAAGTCATAGAGTTTTTAAAGGCTCCCGCGAAATTGATCGAAATGGCAACTTACGCAAGATCGCAGGCTAAGCCCAATGCAACACGGGATTTTGCCGACGAATGCGAAAAACTATACGCAGTACAGATTGCTTAAAGGTAGAAAAATGCAACAGCCTAATATTCATTATATTCCTGAGATGCGTCGAATTCGACGAATTCATTTTGTCGGTATAGGCGGCGCTGGTATGAGTGGAATTGCTGAGGTGTTGCTTAATCAGGGTTACCAGATATCAGGTTCGGATTTAAAAGAGTCTGATGTCACGCGACGATTGGCGGCGATGGGAATGTCTATTGCTATTGGTCATCATGCGAATAATGTTGAGGGGGCCGATGTTGTTGTTAATTCCAGCGCAGTGGTTGATGGTAATCCTGAATTGATAGAAGCGCGAGCGTTGAGAATTCCAGTGGTACGTCGTGCAGAAATGCTGGGTGAGTTGATGCGATACCGCCACGGCATTGCAGTGGCTGGTACACATGGAAAAACAACCACTACCAGTTTGATCGCCAGCATTTTTGCTGAAGGTGAGAGAGATCCAACATTTGTGATTGGCGGCTTGCTTAATAGTGCGGGCAGCAATGCTGGTTTAGGCGAAAGCCGTTATCTGGTTGCGGAGGCTGATGAGAGCGATGCATCTTTTTTACATTTACAACCAATGGTTGCCGTAGTTACTAATATTGATGCAGATCACATGGATACCTATGGGGGTGATTTTAATAATTTAAAAAAAACGTTTGTCGAATTTTTGCACAACCTACCTTTTTATGGCGTTGCCGTAATGTGTGGTGATGACGCGGTTGTGAAAGAAGTTATTCCTGATGTATCCCGTACCGTGATTACTTATGGTTTTTCCGATCAGTGTGATTTCCAGGCATACGATTTACGTCAGGAAGCCGGCAAGCAACGATTTAAAGTCCGGCGGCCTGATGGCAATGCGATAGAACTCTTTTTAAATATGCCTGGTCGCCATAATGTGTTAAATGCAACTGCGGCAGTAGCAGTGGCAACCGACGAAGGTATCGACGATCTTGCAATTCAAAATGGCTTAGCACATTTTTTGGGTGTGGGTCGACGCTTTCAAATTTATGGTGAATTTCCGATAGATGCGGGCGGAACGGCGATGCTTGTCGATGATTACGGGCATCATCCCCGCGAAGTGGCGGCCACGATAAAAGCGGTGCGTGACAGTTGGCCGCATCGTCGGTTATTAATGATCTATCAACCGCATCGATATACCCGCACACGGGATTTATACGAAGATTTTGTAGAAGTGCTTTCAGGTGTTGATCAACTGATTTTATTGGAAGTTTATTCGGCCGGTGAAGATCCGATAGCCGGCGCTGACAGTAGACACTTGAGTCGTACTATTCGCACTCGCGGCTTGGTGGACCCAATTTTTGTTGAGGGTACAGAGGCGGTTCCTGCCGTGGTAAAAGATATTGTGCAGCCTGGGGATATAGTAATAACTCAAGGTGCAGGTAATGTAGGTAATTTAGCCGTGGAATTGGCAAAGCGAAAATTCGCTTAGGAAGCAATCAATGAGTAATAGGTACGATCCAAAATTTCGTGAATATCTTGCGGCGGGAAATAGCTTTGGTCGGGTAGCGGTACTCTATGGGGGTACCTCCGCAGAGCGTGATGTCTCATTGAAAAGTGGCAAAGCCATTTCGCAGGGTTTGCGTGAGCAGGGTATTGATGTCTTGGAACTGGATATTGGTGTACATGGTGTGCGTCAAATTTTAGATGCTGAATTTGAGCGGGCGTTTATAGCGCTGCATGGAGCCGGCGGTGAGGATGGCAAGATTCAAGCTTTGTTGCAATTGCTCGGTATTCCGTTTACTGGAAGCCTCCATACTGCGTCGGCAATTGCCATGGATAAATTAAAAACCAAATTAATTTGGTTAAGTGCAGGAATTCCTACGCCGGAATACACTGTTTTGAATAATGGAGATGATTTTGACGCAATTATTTCAGATTTGGGGGGTTCAGTATTTGTAAAACCTGTGCACGAAGGTTCGAGTATTGGTATGCAGGAAGCCACTACGGCCGGCGAGCTCGCTCAGGCATTTGAAATTGCAAATAAATACGATCGCGAGGTAATGGCAGAGCGAACCATTGTAGGCAAGGAGTTTACCGTCGCAATTCTAAAAGATACCGCATTGCCACCTATACAGTTAATCTCCCATAACCGATTCTATGACTACGATGCCAAGTATGTTTCCAATGAAACAGAATATCTTTGTCCTTGTGGCTTGAGTGAAGCGAAAACATCTGAGCTTCAAGCGCTTGCTTTGCAGGCATTCAAAATTGTTGGGTGCCAAGGTTGGGGGCGCGTAGATGCCTTACAGGATGAGGCTGGCGAATTTTATTTGTTGGAGGTGAATACCGTACCCGGTATGACGGACCACAGCTTGGTGCCCATGGCTGCAAAAGCGAGTGGTTTGAGTTTTAGTGAACTGGTTACTGAAATTTTGCTGCAAACGGTGGAGCGATAATCATGAAGGTTAAACCAGGCACCCGGAAGCAACGTTCGCGCGCGAGTGCACGATCGCAAAGTGAACCCAAGCGAAAATCAGCGAGTCGTGGCGCTAGTGTCAAAGCAAAAAAAACACAGCTAAATTGGTATGGATTTTTCGTGTGTGTTGGTTGGGGCGCAATGATTTGTGGGATGCTTGCTATATTTGTATTTGTGGATTGGTCTAAAGGTTTGGACAAAGTGCAGGCTGTTGTAAATCGCCCGGTTTCCACGATATCTATAAAGGGGGAGTTTAGCCATTTATCCAAGCAGCACATTCAGGAGCTCGTAGTTGAGCAGATGAAGGGTGATTTCGTTGATTTGAATTTGCGACGAATGCGCGAAGCGATAGAGCGGGATACTTGGGTCCGCCGGGCGGGTGTAAGACGCGTTTGGCCAGATCGTTTGGAAATTACTGTTACCGAGCAAAAACCGATCGCGCGCTGGGGTAATTTCGGGTTTATTAATAGCGAAGGTAAAATTATTGATATCGGAAGTAACCATAATTTGGCGGGATTACCGTTGTTTTACGGGCCTGCTCAAAAAAGTGAGGAAATTACAAAAACGTATCTTGCGATCAGTGAGATGCTGTCTCAAGACGGCTTGGGGGTGGTGGGTATTCAAGTTGACGATACGCTCTCTTGGAGGCTACATCTAAGCGATGATCTCGAGTTGGTGATAGGTCAATACGATGTGCTGGATAAACTTAAAAATTTTATGCTGGTGTATCGCAAAGATTTAGTACAGAAAAAACAACTACTGGCTCGCATTGACATGCGCTATGAAAATGGAATGGCAGTTTCCTGGAGAAATCAGGATGCGATGCAATTACAGGCGAGCCGTTAATTTAATTATGATTAAAAAATATTTGGTCACAGGTTGGGGGGCACATGGCACATTCTAGCGGGGGGCGCATGATTGTTGGCCTGGATATAGGCACTTCGAAAGTTGTGGCTATTGTGGGGGAAGTCTCGCCGGAGGGGGATTTATCTGTTGTGGGTATTGGCTCGCATAAATCCGTCGGAATGAAAAAGGGCGTGGTTGTTAATATCGAGTCTACTGTGCAATCGATACAACGTGCCGTTGAAGAAGCGGAGCTGATGGCGGGTTGTGAAATTCATTCGGTGTATGTAGGTATCGCGGGTAGTCACATCCGCAGTTTAAATTCACACGGTATTGTTGCGATTAAAGACAGGGAAGTGTTTCCACAAGATTTGGATCGTGTAATTGATGCGGCGCAGGCTGTGGCTATTCCTGCAGACCAAAAAATACTGCATATACTGCCGCAGGAATATTTGATTGACGATCAAGAAGGTGTCAAAGAGCCCTTGGGAATGTCAGGGGTAAGGTTGGAAGCTAAAGTTCATTTGGTGACTTGCGCAGTAAATGCAGCACAAAATATTGAAAAATGCATCAGGCGCTGTGGTTTGGAAGTGGAGGATGTCATTCTTGAACAGCTCGCATCCAGCTATTCAGTTTTAACAGACGATGAAAAAGAATTGGGGGTGTGTTTAGTGGATATCGGAGGTGGTACTACCGATATTGCAATATTTACCGAAGGTGCGATTCGCCATACAGGAGTAATTCCCATTGCAGGCGATCAAGTCACTAACGATATAGCGATGGCGTTGCGTACGCCAACACAACACGCTGAAGAAATTAAAATTAAATATGCTTGCGCTCTTGCAAAATTAACCGGAGCCGAAGAAACCATTAAAGTACCCAGTGTAGGCGAGCGTCCGGCAAGAAATTTATCCCGACAGGCTTTGGCTGAAGTGGTTGAACCTCGTTACGACGAATTGTTTACCTTGGTGCAGGCGGAATTGCAACGCAGTGGCTTTGAAGACTTGGTCGCTGCGGGCATCGTGTTAACAGGTGGCACTTCGAAAATGGAAGGCGTGGTTGAATTGGCCGAAGAAATATTCCACATGCCCGTGCGATTGGGTGCGCCTAATACTGTAAAAGGCTTACGGGATATTGTCGATAATCCCATTTATTCAACAGGTGTCGGGTTGCTGCTATACGGTATGCAACAAGCCGGCGAAAGTGTATACAGTCAGGAAAATAGTGGCGGCTTATTGAGTCGTATGAAATCCTGGTTTAACAAGAATCTCTAGTTGTACTGAATGTCAGGCGACTGGATGTTTTATCAAGGGGAAAAAGAGGGGAACTCTTATGTTTGAATTAGTAGATAGTATTCCGCAAAACGCGGTAATCAAAGTTGTTGGTGTTGGTGGCGGTGGTGGTAATGCCGTTAAACACATGATCTCCAATGCCGTCGATGGCGTTGAATTTATTTGCGCGAATACCGATGCTCAAGCGCTAAAAGACGTTGATGCACGCACGGTATTGCAACTTGGGCACGGTATTACCAAAGGACTGGGGGCAGGTGCTAATCCTGAAATCGGTCGTGAGGCAGCGCTGGAAGATCGTGAACGTATTCACGAAGTTCTTGAAGGTGCCGATATGGTTTTTATTACTGCGGGTATGGGCGGTGGTACTGGAACTGGCGGTGCACCGGTGGTTGCTGAAATTGCCAAAGAGCTGGGAATATTAACCGTAGCGATCGTGACCAAGCCGTTTCCATTCGAAGGTCGTAAGCGCATGGCAATAGCCGATGAGGGAATTCGCCAATTACAGGATCGTGTAGATTCTTTAATTACTATTCCCAATGAAAAATTGTTGGCAGTTTTGGGTAAAGCAACAACATTGCTAGATGCCTTCAAAGCGGCGAATGATGTATTACTGGGTGCGGTGCAGGGCATTGCCGATTTAATTATTCGACCGGGAATGATCAATGTCGATTTTGCCGATGTGCGTACGGTAATGTCAGAAATGGGAATGGCGATGATGGGTAGTGGCAGTGCTACCGGAGAAAATCGCGCACGTGAAGCTGCCGAAGCGGCGATTCGCAGCCCCTTGCTCGAAGATATAAATTTACAGGGGGCACGGGGAATTTTGGTAAATATTACTGCAGGCATCGATTTAAGTCTGGGCGAATTTACTGAAGTGGGTGATACGATTGAAGAGTTCGCCTCTTCGGATGCAACAGTGGTTGTCGGCACTGTGATTGATCCTGAAATGAAAAACGAGCTACGTGTTACGGTTGTTGCCACCGGCTTGGGCGCTGAAGTACGTGCTGAAAAACCCGCACCGGCAAAAGTCGTGGATAACACTCGCTCAGCTGACGGTCGGCCAAATTACGCTGTTTTGGATAAACCAACTGTTATTCGCAACACCAAGGCTGCAAGCAGTGCTGCTGCTGCGCCCATGGAAGATGCTGACAAAAACCTGGAGTATTTGGATATACCAGCATTTCTGCGTCGTCAAGCCGACTAGTCAACGATCGTAAGGGAATGCTGCTTGATAAGGGGTAGCAGTGTTTCCAACCGTTTATTGCAGACGGAGGTAGAGCAGAAAATTCCAAAGGGAAGGTGTTTTGAGTTCCCCACTCAACTTGCCACGCTGGATTAAGCACAGGGATGTAGCGCCTTCCCTTACTGGTTACCCGCCGGTAAAAGGGAACTTTTTGCTCTGTCTCCCGTCTGTAATTTATTGTTAAAGACTGGCGATTTGGCCTTGAAAAATAGAAGTAAGAACAGATAACGAGCACAAATCAGAAGCTTGCTTAACAGATTGATTAAGTTATTGGTGTTACATCTTGTTAATGCATAAGGACTAGCAGCACCATAAATTTCTCAAATTGTAGTGTGTGTAAATTTTGTACATTATATTGGTTTGGACAGGGCCTTCTGGTATGATGCGCGCCGCTTTTCAGCATCTAATTTCGAGACATATTTGAATGATCAAACAACGTACGCTTAAAAATGAAATTCGCGCAACTGGCGTTGGTTTGCACACCGGCCAAAAAGTGTTTCTCACGTTGCGCCCAGCTCCTATCGATGCCGGTATTGTATTTCGTCGCGTTGATCTTAATCCTACTGTAGAAATATTTGCGCATGCTGAAAATGTGGGCGATACCACACTCTCCACCACATTGGTGAATGGCGATGTGCGGGTATCTACTGTTGAGCATTTGTTATCTGCATTGGCTGGCCTGGGTATCGATAACGCCATTATCGAGGTTAGCTCTGAGGAAGTGCCAATTATGGACGGCAGTGCCGGTCCTTTTGTCTTCCTCATTCAATCAGCGGGAATTCAAGAACAGGCCGCTGCGAAAAAATTTATTCGTATAAAAAAGAAGATTTCCCTTAAAGACGGTGATAAAGAAGCGGCTTTTTTACCTTTCAATGGCTTTAAAGTCTCATTTGGTATCGATTTCGATCATCCCGTATTTAAAGGGCGTAAATTGGATACCACCATCGACTTCTCGAGTACCTCCTTTGTGAAGGAAATTTCCCGGGCGCGAACCTTTGGGTTTATGCACGAAATCGAGTATTTGCGTGCAAAAGGCTTGGTGAAAGGCGGTAGTCTCGACAATGCCATTGTGGTGGACAAATACCGCATCATGAATGACGACGGTTTGCGCTACGAAGACGAGTTTGTGAAACACAAGGTTCTCGACGCCATTGGCGATCTTTATTTGCTCGGCACCAGCCTAATTGGTGAGTATCGCGCCTACAAGTCCGGTCATGGTTTGAACAATCAGATTCTGCGCGAATTGATAAAACAAAAAGATGCCTGGGAAACTGTCACTTTCAGTGATGAAGAATCGGCGCCAATCTCTTATATCAAACCGCTGCTCGCTGTTTAGACTAATTGGTAGGATTTTCAGCGATCTCGCCGTGAACAACCGGTAACTGACATAAGATAAGTTGGAATTTTGTGACCAAATGTGCCATAGTTCGGCCGTTTCGTCGCATTTCGACATAACTAAGCACGCCTAAACTTGCAGCCTGGACGTTGGTAGACAACTATTAGAGCAGGAAGCTTGATTTCATAAGAACAAGTTTCAGGTTTTTGAGGGTTGTGCAGACACATCGCGCAAAGTGATTAATGAAAATAATCGTTGTCAGTAAACGCCACGGCAGCACGCGCAGCTTTACGCTGGGTGGCTGGACGCGTGCAATCCTGTCGGCCTGCATGGTTGGCATTCCAGTCGGCGCGGTAACTCTGGCAATTACTCACTCCGTAAGCGAAGCTCCCTCGGACATTCTCACTTCCGAATCCACCGAAGCCTGGGAAGACGCCCTTGTTGAGCAGCAGGCTCAGGTTGCACAAGCGGGCCGGGAGGCTGAGCAGAAGCTGGCCGCACTTACTCTGCGTGTTGCGGAATTGCAGGCCCGACTGGTGCGGCTCGACGCCTTGGGCGAGCGCCTCACTACCATGGCAAAACTGGATAATGGTGAATTTGATTTCAGCCGGACTCCGGCGCGTGGTGGCCCCGAGCAGGATATTGACGAAAGTAATTACGCTGCACCCGATTTTCAGCTCGTGTTGGAGCAACTTGGGGAACAAATAGAAGACCGACAGCAACAACTGGAAACACTCGAAGCTCTGCTGGCGAAGCGCAAGCTACAAAACGATGTTTTCCTTGCGGGTCGCCCCATAAATAAAGGCTGGATGTCGTCGCGTTATGGCCGCCGCAGCGATCCCTTCACAGGGCGTATTGCTTGGCACGCCGGCGTTGATTTCGCCGGTAAAGAAGGCTCCGATATCGTCGCTGTAGCCGCCGGTGTGGTTACCTGGTCTGGTGAACGTTACGGCTACGGTCAGATGGTGGAAGTAAACCACGGTAACGGGTTTTCCACGCGTTATGCTCACTGTAAAGAAAATCTGGTAAAGGTGGGCGATGTTGTAAAGAAAGGTCAAATAGTTGCGTTGATGGGCACCAGTGGGCGTTCCACCGGGCCTCACGTACATTTCGAAGTCTATAAAAATGGTCGTACGGTGGACCCAGCCACCTATATTCATCGAGCCAGCCGTTAAGTTCTCTCCCCAGCGGCTATCGATGGGCCGCGTTCTCTTACTCAATTCCTAAAAAATAAACATGGGCACATTGCCCACATATTGGTTGGACTTTCTATGATAGGCAAAATCTTCCGAGCTGTGTTCGGTTCGAAAAATGATCGTGAGCTCAAGAGAATGGGCAAATTGGTGCAAAAAGTGAATGCACTCGAGCCCGATATGGAGCAGCTTAACGACGATCAACTCAAAGCAAAAACCCAGGAATTTCACGACCGCTACGAACAGGGTGAAACCCTCGACAAGCTCTTGCCAGAGGCCTTTGCAGCTTGCCGCGAAGCCAGTAAACGCGCCATGGGCATGCGTCATTTTGATGTACAGCTTATAGGCGGTATTACACTGCACGAAGGCCGAATTGCCGAGATGAAAACTGGGGAAGGGAAAACGTTGGTGGCAACACTGGCGGCCTATCTCAACGGGATACCGGGTAAGGGCGTGAATATCGTAACAGTCAACGACTATCTCGCGCGTCGTGATGCCAACTGGATGCGCCCGGTATATGAAGCGCTTGGTATGAGTGTGGGTTCAATTGTGTCCATGCAAGACCCGATGGAAAAACGCGAAGCCTACGCGGCAGACATCACTTACGGAACCAATAATGAATATGGTTTTGATTATTTGCGCGATAACATGGCCCTGCGAAAAGAAGACCGTATGCAAAGGCCATTGGCCTATGCCATTGTGGATGAGGTCGACTCCATCCTGATTGACGAAGCGCGCACGCCATTAATTATTTCCGGCGCGGCTGAAGACAGTTCCGTGCTCTATCAGGCTATTAACAAGCTGATCCCCAATCTAAAACGCCAACCAGAAGCGCCAGAAGGTGAAGAGCCCGCTGAGCTGGGTCACTTCACCATCGATGAGAAAATGCGCTCCATTGAGCTCACCGAAGACGGACATCAATTGGTTGAAGACTTACTCACTCAAAATAACCTGTTGAAATCGGATGAGAGCCTGTACCACGCCAGTAACTTAGGTCTGCTTCACCACATTCTCTCGGGGTTACGTGCCCATCATTTGTACCATAAAAATGTCGAGTACATTGTGCAGAACAATCAGGTAGTTTTGATTGATGAGCATACCGGCCGTACCATGCCGGGCCGTCGTCTCTCAGAGGGACTGCACCAGGCTATCGAAGCCAAAGAGGGGGTCGCTATTCAGGCCGAAAGCCAAACAATGGCTTCCACCACCTTTCAGAATTACTTCCGCCTCTATCCAAAGCTCGCTGGTATGACCGGTACCGCCGACACCGAGGCCTTCGAATTTCGCCAAATTTACGGGCTTGATGTGGTGGTTATACCGACCAATAAGCCTGTCGCTCGAAAGGATTTGAACGATTTGATTTTCCTGAGTGTGGAAGATAAATACGACGCGATCATTGAAGATGTCAACGAGTTTCGCAGTAAAAACGCCCCAGTGTTGGTGGGTACTGCGTCTGTAGAGACCTCTGAGGAGATGTCCAAGCGGCTTAACAACGCGGGTATTCAACACGAAGTGCTAAACGCCAAACAGCATGAACGCGAAGCGGATATCATTGCCCAAGCCGGCCGACCCGGCGCAGTGACTATTGCTACCAATATGGCTGGTCGAGGTACAGATATCGTACTAGGCGGCAAGTGGGAGGCCGAAATTGCCAAGCTGGAGAACCCCACCGATGAGCAAGTAGCCGCCATCAAAGAAGACTGGAAGCAACGTCACCAAACGGTGCTGGATGCGGGCGGGCTTCATATTATTGGTACCGAGCGTCACGAATCACGACGTATCGATAATCAGCTGCGGGGTCGTGCTGGTCGTCAGGGCGACCCGGGTTTATCGCGCTTTTATCTTTCTCTCGAAGACAATCTTATGAGAATTTTCGCTTCCGATCGTATGCGCAGCATCATGCAAACGCTCGGCATGGAGAAAGGTGAGGCAATCGAACATCGCATGGTGACCAATGCCATCGAAAAAGCGCAACGCAAGGTGGAAGGCCGCAACTTCGACTTCCGTAAGCAGTTGCTGGAATACGATGATGTTGCCAACGACCAACGTCGCGTCGTGTATTCTCAGCGCAACGAACTGTTGGATGCTGAGGACATTAAAGACGCCATCGCAGGTATTCGTGAAGATGTGATTGCGGACCAAGTAGCCAACTTCATTCCGCCGCAATCTGTGGAAGAACAATGGGATATCAGTGGGTTGGAGAAAAGTTTGTTAAATGATTTTGGCGTGAAAATGCCAATTCAACAGTGGTTAGATGAAGACGATAAACTCCATGAGGATAGCCTGCGGGAAAAAATTACCGATACCATGAATAAGGTGTACGAGCACAAGGAGGAATCCATTGGCTCGATTATTCGTACCTTAGAAAAGCAACTAATGTTGCAGGTGTTGGATACCCTCTGGAAAGAACATCTCCAAAATATGGATAACTTGCGACAAGGTATAAACCTGCGTGCGTATGCACAACGCAATCCCAAGCAGGAATACAAGCGCGAGTCGTTTACTCTGTTTGAAGATATGCTGCAAAACCTCAAGTACGATGTTACCCGAGTGTTATTCCGCCTCGAACCGATCAGCGAAGAGCAATTGGAGGAGATGGAGCGTCGCCGTCGCGCTGCCGCCGAAGCGAAAAAAATGCAATTACAACACGAGCAAATTTCAGCCTTGGAGCAAGAGGCTCCCATACCTGAGGAAGAAATGCAGCAGATTAAACCTGAGCAACCCTACGTGCGACAGGGCAAGAAAATCGGCCGCAACGATCCATGTCCTTGTGGTTCCGGTAAGAAGTACAAAGCCTGTCACGGCAAATTGGCATAACCCATAGGCTGGCGGAAAATTATGGCTGTTGGCGAATTTCAGTTACCGCAATTGCATGCGGTTGATGGTGTAAGGCTGGGAGTGGCTGCGGCGGGTGTGAAGGTCGCCAAACGCATGGATTGCGTGTTAATTGAGTTAGCGGAACAAACTCGGGTGGCGGGAGTTTTCACGCAAAATGCTTTCTGTGCAGCGCCGGTTATGCTTTGTCGTAAAAACCTTGGCGCAAACCCCCGTTACTTGTTGATAAATTCGGGGAATGCCAATGCCTGTACCGGAGATGCCGGTATTGCCGCAGCCCAGAAAACAATGGCGGCGGTGGCGCGGCAAGGTGATGTAGCACCTGAGGCGGTGCTGCCATTTTCCACCGGTGTAATTGGGAATTTGTTACCTGCTGATAAAATCGTTAACGCTGTGCCGGCATTATTCGAAAGTCTTTGTACCGAGGGCTGGGAGACGGCGGCGAGGGCGATTATGACGACCGATACACGCCCGAAGCTCGCAAGTGCCATCGTTTCGCTGGGTGGCAAAGATGTGGTGATCACAGGCATGGCAAAGGGGGCAGGTATGATTAAGCCCAATATGGCAACCATGCTGGCCTACATCGCGACCGATGCTCTGGTTTCAGCACCAATGCTGGACGAAATATCGCGTTATTCGGCTAATCGTTCCTTCAACCGTATCTCTATCGATGGCGACACCTCCACCAATGACTCCTGTATGTTGATGGCAACAGGTTGTGCGGGTAACACCGAAATCACCTCTCCAGATTCCGAAAATTTCATAACTCTGCGTGATGCAATTTGTGAGATTTACCAATCTCTGGCACAACAAATCGTACGAGATGGCGAGGGCGCAACAAAGTTTGTGACTGTTTGTGTTGAAGGAGGAGCGACCAATTCTGAGTGTCTAAAGGTTGCCTATGCCATTGCGCACTCGCCGCTCATCAAAACGGCATTGTTTGCATCCGACCCCAATTGGGGGCGAATTGTTGCTGCAATTGGTTACGCTGGGGTGGAAAGTCTCGACGCTAACCAAGTAAGGGTGTGGCTGGATCAGGTTCAAATCGTTGCCGATGGTGGTAGTGCACCGGGTTACACAGAGGCAGCAGGTCAAGCCGTATTCAACCAACCCGAATTCACAATACGTGTAGATTTGGGGCGTGGGCAGCAATCTGAAACCCTGTGGACGACAGATCTTTCTCATGAATATGTGACCATCAATGCCGAATACCGCACTTAACCAAATTCATGTTGCTGTAGGGGTAATCGTCGACCCTGCGGGCCAGGTATTGCTTTCCTGTCGTCAAGCAGGGCAACATCTCGCTGGGTTTTGGGAGTTCCCGGGGGGGAAGGTCGAGCCAGGAGAAAGCGTCGAACAAGCGCTCTCTCGTGAACTCGAGGAGGAGTTGGGTATCGTTGTGCAAAATTCCGAACCGCTCATTCAAATACCCTATACCTACCCGGAAAAAACCGTGTTGCTGGATGTTCATGTCGTAAGCCATTACACCGGTAAGGTGCGGAGCCGCGAGGGGCAGCCACTCAATTGGGTCGCTGTTTCTCAGCTTGGAAGCGTAAAATTCCCCCCGGCCAATAAGCCCATCGTGAGTGCACTGCAGTTACCCGATCGAATCTGTATTACCGGGAGCTATGCTGGGTTTGCCGATCTTCGGGCGAACTGTTTGAAAGCGATTGAGATTCACAAATGTTCGCTGATTCAATACCGTGCTCCCTGGTTGACGCAGGAGGAATACCTGGCGAGCTATCTGGCGTTGCGCAACTCTCTGCCAACCTCAGAAGTGAGCGTTTTCGCCAACACTCACTGGTCGACCGAATTGTTGCAGGCGAGCGAGTTAACGGCCGTACATTTAAGCAGTAAGCTGCTGGGTGAGGTCGAAGCAAAGACGCCTTTCACTCAAGTAAGCGCTGCTTGCCACAACTTGGAACAGTTGCGAAAAGCGGAGGCGATGGGCGTCGATTTCGTTTATTTCTCGGCGGTTCAGGCAACTTCCAGCCACCCAGATGAGCAGCCGCAGGGCTGGCAGGCGTTGCAGGAATTTTGTGCGCGAGCTGCAGTTCCAGTCTACGCCTTGGGTGGCTTGGACACGGCCGATATCGCGAGAGCTAAAGCTTGCGGTGCTCAGGGAATAGCGGCAATTTCTGCGTTTTGGGGGACTTAGTTTTCCGGAGAGTCTTCAGACCAGGCATCACTCTCAACAGGGTTGCCTTCGATCATGTGTTGCTCGGCTGCCCAGCCGCCAAAATCGATGGTTTTACAGCGGTCACTGCAAAACGGACGATGGGGAAAATCGTTGGTCATTAACACCTGTTTGCCACAGGTGGGGCATTTTACTGCGAGTGTTTTTACAGACATCAGGTTTTTTGGGAAAGTTGTAAGTAGTATTGATGCAATTGATCCACTTGAGCGAGGGTGTGCTCCAGCGATTGTGAATTATCCACAATATCATCGGCCTGTTTCAAGCGAGCTTCGCGACTGAGTTGGCTGGCGATAATTTTCTCAATATGTGCTCTCGAGGCGCTGTCGCGCGTTACAGCGCGCTCGAGCTGCAGTGTCTCTGGCAAGTCAACTACTAACACCCGATCTACCGTATAGGCTTCCGATTCGAGGAGCAGGGGCGCAGATAGCACCGCGTAAGGGCTCCGCGCCTGCTTGAGACGCTTCAGAATAATATCTCGAATAAGCGGGTGGGTTAATTGCTCTAGCCAGACACGGTCACTGGCATTTTCGAATATGGTGGTACGCAAGACTGAGCGGTTTAAAGAACCGTCTTGCAACAAAATCGCATCCCCAAATTTTTTATGAATCTTCTGCAAACAGTCAGAGCCAGGTTCAACAATTTCACGGGCAACTCTATCGGCATCAACTACCGCTATACCCAGGGCCTGAAAATGATCTGATACAGTGGTTTTGCCGCTCCCAATACCCCCAGTTAAACCAACAATAAACATCAACCAACCTTAGCAAACTGCAAATAGGCACTGCTAATCGCATCCCCCCAGAAGAACGCGATCCATCCTGCGATGGCGAGATAAGGGCCGAAGGGGATGGGCACGTTTTTATCGCGCCCCTGAATTATTATGCCGCCAATCCCAATCACCGCACCGACAAACGACGAGAGGATAATGATCAAGGGCAGCATCTGCCAGCCCATCCAGGCACCCAGTGCGGCGAGTAATTTAAAATCGCCAAAACCCATGCCTTCTTTGCCAGTGACAATCTTAAACAACCAATAAACCGACCAGAGAGTGAGGTAGCCAAATACCGCGCCGTAAAGTGCACTGTGGAGATCGGTGAAACTGTTAACGGCATTGGCAATCAAACCTAACCACAGCAGCGGGAGAGTTATGTTATCGGGTAATAATTGATGATCGATGTCGATCATGGTCAATGAAATTAACGCCCATGTAAGCACCAGTGCCAGGCCGCCCTGAGCCGTTAATCCAAATTGAAAAATACAAAATACCGTGAGCGCGCCAGTGACAATTTCAATGATGGGATAACGCAGCGAAATATTACAACCACAACTCGCACAGCGCCCTTTTAGTAACAAGTAGCTTATAACAGGGATGTTCTGCCAGGGTTTAACCTTGGCTTTACATTTTGGGCAGTGGGAAGCGGGGAAGGCGATGTTGAAGGAACCTTCGTCGGTGTCCTTGTCTTTGTTGTTCTCCAGAAACTCCAGGCATTCCTTTTTCCAGTTTTTTAGCATGGAGACGGGGAGGCGGTAGATTACGACGTTGAGGAAGCTGCCGACAATCAAGCCGAATGCAAGGATAAACAAAACAACGCCCAGCAATATGCTGGGCGAGGACATAAAATCCTGTAATTCCACAGGTTATATAACCTGACCAATTTGGAAGATGGGGAGGTACATGGCGATCATTAAACCGCCCACTAAAATACCCAATATAGCCATAATCATTGGCTCCAAAAGTGAGGTCAGACTATCTACGAGGTTGTCTACGGCTTCTTCGTAATAGTTGGCAACTTTGTCCAGCATCTCATCGAGTGCACCAGACTCTTCGCCGATGGTGGCCATTTGTATAAGCATGGCAGGGAAGACTTTTGTGTTGTTTATAGCCACGTTGAGCTGAGTACCCGCAGATACCTCATCTCTCACACGAAGCACTGCCTTTTCATAAATTGAATTACCGGCAGCACCAGCGACTGACTGAAGCGCGTCAATAAGAGGAACACCGGCCGCGAACGTTGTTGATAGGGTTCTTGCGAATCGCGCAATAATTGACTGATAAATAATATTTCCAACAATTGGAATTTTTAAGCTGTATTTATCGACTAGCTCTCGAAAGGTTTTGCTTTTTTCTTTGAGCTTTCCGAACGATACAAAGAAGGCTATCAATGATCCTAAAACAATGTACCAATACGCTTGTGCCAATTCTGATAGATGCAAAACAAACATCGTGAATGCGGGTAAGTCTGCACCAAAACTACTAAAAGTTTCCGCGAATTGTGGAACCACTTTAACCAACAATATACCGGTTACTACAATTGCGACAACAATCACCGCAATTGGATAGGTCATAGCCTTTTTAATTTTAGCTTTTAATTGTTCTGTTTTTTCCTTGTAGGTTGCGATCCTATCAAGCATGGTTTCAAGTGCACCCGATTGTTCTCCAGATTCGACCAAGTTACAAAATAGATCATCGAAATATTTTGGCTGTTTACGCAACGAAGCCGCAAACCCTCCGCCTGCAGCAACATCTTCCTTAATTCCCGTTATGAGTTCCGCAAGTGATTTGTTTTCGGCGCCCCCAGCTACTATGTCGAAGCTTTGCACGAGGGGAACACCCGCTTTCATCATAGTGGCCATTTGACGCGTGAATAAGGCGATGTCCATTGGTTTGATTTTTTTCTTGCCACCACCAAACATCGGCTTTGGTTTACGTCTGACAGCGTTGGCACGAATCCCCTGTTTTAGCAGTTGTGCTTTGGCCATAGAGCTACTTTGGCTGGTCACTTCACCACTAATTTTGTTCCCTCGTTTATCGACTCCTTTGTAAATAAAAAGCTCGGAGCTTGCAGTTGCCATAGGTTAATCCTTGGTTACTCGGTTTGCTTCTTCAAGGCTGGTCACGCCCATAGCCGCCTTTCTCAAGGCAGAAATTCTTAAGTCGTTGAATCCGGATTTTCTGGCCGCGTCGGCAATTTGGATAGAATTGCCCCCCTCCATGATAATGCGGGATATTTCATCGGTAATACGAACTACTTCATAAACACCAACTCTGCCCTTGTAACCTTCGTTACACTTGTCACACCCCACCGGATGAAAAAGAGTAATTTCATTTCTTTCGACCCCGATTTCATCAAAACCTTCTTCTTTAAGAATTTCATCTGGGATGTCGTCGGCGGGTTTTTTACATGCAGAACACAGTCTTCGGGCCAAGCGTTGGGCGATGATCAAGCTAACAGTGGTAGCAACGTTAAAGGTAGGCACTCCCATGTTCAATAAGCGAGTAAGTGTCTCCGGGGCGCTGTTAGTATGTAAAGTCGATAGAACCAAGTGTCCTGTTTGAGCGGCTTTGATCGCGATTTCGGCGGTTTCCAAATCACGGATTTCTCCAACCATTACGATATCCGGATCTTGTCGCAGAAACGACCGTAGCGCTTCGGCGAATGTAAGCCCGACTCGGGTGTTCATATTTACTTGATTAATGCCTTCAAGATTAATTTCAACAGGGTCCTCTGCCGTTGAAATGTTTCGCTCAGTCGTATTGAGAATGTTTAATCCTGTATAGAGAGAGACTGTTTTACCAGAGCCTGTTGGCCCGGTGACCAATATCATACCTTGCGGCTGAGCAAGGGCATCCAAATACATTTTCTTCTGGGTATCTTCATAGCCAAGAGCGTCAATACCCAGTTTTGCACTCGATGGATCGAGAATACGCAGAACGACTTTTTCACCAAACAGTGTTGGTAATGTATTAACACGAAAATCGATGGCGCGTGTTTTAGACAGCTTCATTTTGATCCTGCCATCCTGCGGTACACGTCGTTCAGAGATATCCATTTGAGACATGACTTTCAAACGGGCTGCCAGCCTTGTGGAGAGGTTGACCGGGGGGCGGGCCATTTCCTTCAGTATGCCATCGGTTCTAAACCTGACTCTGTAAGTCTTTTCGTATGGCTCGAAATGTATATCGGAAGCTCCTATTTTGATGGCGTCAAGGAGAACTTTGTTTACAAAGCGTACTATAGGGGCTTCATCTGCCTCTGAGGTATCATCTGCTCCGCCCCTTTTGTCTTCGTCAACAGCTTCTATGTCCAGTTCGTCTAACGCATCTTCGTCTAATCCCCCTAGAGTGTCTCCCAGCCCTTCTTCTTCGGAGTTAAGGAAGGCCTCGATAGCAGAACTAAGTTTGTCTGCTTCGGCGAGTAGTGCTTCAGTATTCAAGCCCGTGTTGAATTTTATCTCGTCAAGCGCATGCAGGTTCGTGGGGTCGGAGAGTGCTAAAAATAAGCGATTTCCACGCTTGTATAATGGCAAAGCATGGTGTTTTTGAACCAGTTTCGAATCAACGGTCCCTCTAACCAGGTTACTATCCCCCAGACACGAGAGATCGACCAGCGGTGTGCCAAATTCATCTGAGGCGGACTCTGCAATTTGACGACTACTTATGGAGCTGGTATTGACTAAATAAAGGGCTAATGGCGTTTTTTCTTTTGCGGCTCCAGCCAATGCCTTCTGAGCCTCTTCCTCGCTAAGGAGGTTGTCCCTCACGAGCCGCTTAGCCAGTCCATTTAGATTGTAAGAGTTATTCATAGATTTTCACTTGGTTAAAAAGGCGCTGCAGAGGTTCGTTCGGCGCCGAAATATCGCCCCATTTACTAGTAAAGCATCTTTAATCTCTAAACTTTACCATTTTTTTTAATTCCGGCCAGTAACCCTCTGTAATTTTTAAGTTTTTAGGTAATCAGTCACCATTTCGTCTATTTTCAGCGCTTAATGCTGAGGGGCGGTAATTGTACCAATATGACAAATTTCGTCAGCTGAATCACACGGAGCTGAGGGGAAATACCACTCTAAAGCATTATTAAGCCCAAAGTTAGCGGCATTATTAAGCTTGGTACGCTTGTTGAATGCCGACGTATGTATTCAAAAAATTCCTGTGGAGGAAATATACATGAAGAAGGTACAACAAGGTTTTACTCTCATTGAATTGATGATTGTGGTCGCGATTATCGGTATTTTGGCTGCGGTCGCATTACCGGCATATCAGGATTACACCATTCGAGCAAAGGTTGGTGAAGCGATTTTAGCGGGTTCCGCAGCTAAAGCTATGATGAGTGAGGCGTTTCAAAGTGATGGTATTACTGGTATGACAGCTGCCGCCGTTGGATTTAACGCCCAGGCTGCTGCCGAATTACGATCGAAGTACGTAGATGGCGTAGCTATTGCGGAAGGCACACCTTGGACTATCACGGTTTCCATAGCTGCTACTGCGGCTAACGGTATTCCTACAACGCTCAACCAAAATACTTTGACCTACTCGCCAAATGTGCAAGGGGTAGTTCCCGTAGATACATCCGTTGGAGCCATCGACTGGGCGTGTGGTAGTTTAACTACTGCAACAGCGACTGCTCGAGGTCTAGGTAACGTTACTGCGGGTACCTTACCTGCGAAGTACGCTCCTTCTGAGTGCCGTTAATTTTAATTTAGGTATCTCTTTTAATCTAAAAACGCCCGCGAAACGCGGGCGTTTTTGTTTTATCTGGAATAACTACCGTGAAAGAAATGAACCGATTTAAAGCTGCAGCAATTCATTTATGTTGCTCCTTTTTAATAGCCCTTGGAGCTGCATTATTAGTTTTTCTAGTGTGGTATCCCGGCGCGTTGTCATATGTGAGTGGCGTAGGTGAAATTTTTATTATGTTGGTGTCTATTGATGTTGTTTTAGGCCCATTTATCACTCTCATTATTTTTAATACTAAAAAGAAAGAATTGAAGCGCGATCTTATATCGGTTGTGGTTTTCCAGGCAGCGGCATTGTTTTACGGAATGCACACAGTTTTTGTTGCTCGACCTGTTTTCATTGTTTATAACTCGGAGCGCTTCGACGTAGTTTATGCATCAGATTTGAGCCAAGACGACTTGTCCTCAATAAAAAAACCTGGATTTGACACTTTGCCTCTTTGGGGTCCGAAATATGTCGCTGCACCCTTACCCGAAGATTCAAAACTCGTAGAACAAATCATTTTAGGTGCTGTAACTCAAGGGGCGGATATTCAATTTAGACCTGAATTTTATGTTGCTTATGCTCAGGAGAGTGATGTTGCTTCTGCCAATGCTTTACCGTTAAAGAATCTAATTGAGCGCAATGAAAAAAAAGCGCAGCAAGCCGAACGTTTGATTAGTCGGTACGAAAATAAATTGGAAGCCGTTGGTTATTTGCCACTAATAGGAAAAGTTGCTGATGGAATAGTCATTATAAATAAAAAAACTGGCGATGTGATTGAAGATGCCAGTTTAAGCCCCTGATTTTTAATGGCATAGCGTTTGCCTCTATATAAAAGAATAATTTATTCAACCGAAATATGGAGAATAAAATGAGACGTGCTGCTGGCTTTACATTAATAGAATTGATGATCGTTGTAGCGATTATCGGAATATTAGCTGCTGTTGCCATGCCCGCGTATCAGCAATATACCATTCGCGCTAAGGTTTCGGAGGCGGTAGGTGCGGGGACTGCAATAAAAACCTCGATGAGTGAAGCGTTTCAAACGGATAATACTGCAGGCCTTACTGCTGCGGCTATCGCAATTAATTTAATTCCGCAAGCCGATATTCAATCGAAATATGTCGACGATGTATCAGTTGTAGAGGGTAGCCCATGGACTATTACAGTTTCGATCGCTGCGACAGTTGCAAATGGTATCCCTACCGCTCTTCATCAAACTACTCTTACTTTTTCACCCAACGTTCAAGGGGTAACACCTGTACCAATGTCGACCGGAGCCATAGATTGGGCTTGTGGAACTACTACTACTGTTACTGCGACAAGTAGAGGACTTAGTAACGCAGCTGCAGGGACTTTACCTGCTAAATATGCGCCATCGGAGTGTCGGTGAGCGGCACTCGGTGATTAAAATTGTCACCTACCCTGCGCTTGTAAAGAATAATTTATACTTGGATATTTGTGTTAGGGATATGAATTTTTAAGAGCATTGAAAAATCTATTGCCCGATTATTCTTCGTCAAATCTCCTGTGGAGATATAATCCACTTTTAACTCTCCGAGCTTTGTTACCTGCTCCAACGTCACATTCCCAGAGACTTCAAATTTAGCAGTTTTTTCCAGTGCACCCAATTGCGAATACATATCATCACTAAAATTATCCAACATCACCACATCCACTCCAGCATCCATCGCCTGCTGCAACTCTACAATCGTTTCCGCCTCTACTTCCACCAATTTACCCGGTGCAATTGCTTTGGCTTTTACCACAGCTTTGGCGATCCCGCCACACGCCGCTATATGATTTTCCTTAATTAAAAAAGCATCAAAAAGTCCAATTCGATGATTGTGACAGCCACCGCAAGCTACCGCATATTTTTGAGCGGTTCTTAGCCCCGGTATGGTTTTTCGGGTATCCAATATTTTTGTATTGCTGCCTTCTACCAGTTTTGCGTATTCACGCGCCTTGCTGGCTACTCCGGAAAGCAACTGCAAAAAGTTTAATGCGGTGCGTTCACCGGTTAACAGAGTTCGGCTGTTGCCGCTTAAGGTAACAAGTTTAGTATTGGCTTTCACAAATTGCCCGTCATTCACGTGCCACTCTGTGGTGTCCAACCCACCGAGTTGGTGGAATGTTTCGTTTACCCAGGCAATACCACATATCACACAGTCTTCGCGGGTGATGATTTCGGCGGTATCGGTTTTGTTGGCGTCAATGAGCATGGCGGTTATATCACCATCTCCCACGTCCTCCTCAAGTGCGATACGCACTGCGCGTTCGATGTCGGGTTGAATGTCTTCAAGTTTTATATTCATGGTGGTTTAGTTAAGGTATTGAGTAAGGGTGAGCGTGCTGCCGCTTTGGCTGAAATCAAGCGTTTTCAGCGCACTCATGCCGAGCAGGATTTCGTCGCCGTTCATGCCTGGGTTTAGGGAGGCGTTTACGTGTTCGAGCACAATCGGGCCGAGCTTTAACTCGCGAATATTGGTGCCACGGACTTCAACCAGCCCGTTAGCCGTGGCGGCAGTGTAGCGTTCGCCTGGCCTGAGCCCGAGTTTGCGGCCTATTTGCGCCGGAACAGACACGTTGGTAGCGCCGGTGTCTAAAAGAAAGGTGACTTTGTGGCCGTTGATTTCACCCGTAGCTACGTAGTGGTGCTGCCGGTTTCGTTCTAGTGTAACGGTGCGTGCGCTTGCCGTGGCGCTACCTTCGACAGTTTGATTGGGGTTGTACCAGGATTTTTCTTTACTGCCAAAAAAGGCTGTGAGACCAACTAGAATAATAATCCAACTCACCGCCAGCATGCCTTTACCAATGCGTTTTCCGGGTGCTTGAGCGTCATTCATGGATTATGGTTTTACCTAATTGGAATTAGTGGAGTTCTGGTGCTAAAACCAGATTATAACAGTCGACAGGGGGCTGGAGGCGAAGTATTAAACGTGTCACGCTTTGAAAAAACAGGTGTGAATTACGTCTCGACTTCATCAAACTGCCATAGGAAGCACTAATCCTTACATTATACTGTGCTGAGAAGGGGAACATTTTACGTCCCTATGTGCTGAAAATTGTCAGCCTGCAGTGCGAGTGGGGAGAGGTTTAGTGCCTGATCATGCTAAGCAAGTTGCAAACGTGAAGGTAGTGCATTTGGAACCTGAGAGTTTAAGGGTCGCTAAGGCGCGCATTGCACGCCTACCTGCCGCCGTGCACGCGATTCACGAAAAAGGCAAATACCTGCTCATGGAGAAACTCAAAGTTTTTTTCGATCGAGCAGACGATTCTTTATTTGAACTTGCCGATAAAGCCGCTTCCAACCACGAACAGAATATCTATTTTGATTCCATGCGCGAAGTACGTGTACAGCGCAGGGGGTTTGAAAAGCGATTCAGCATAGCCATCGACTCGGCATTTGCCGATCTCGCAACAGGCGCGATTCCAGAAACACCGGCTGTCGATGATGCCTTGTCAGCCGATGCTCTTTCTTTGGTCCAGGATGAGGACCTAGAAGAGATGGTCGCCATTGAGGCCTCTGTCAACCGAGCCATCACAGAGTACGCTGATCAGATTCAGCAGCTGTGCCTGCGCTTGGACAGCCTGGTAACCGTGAAGGTGTTTCACCGCAATAATCCGCTCGGCCCGACTATTCTTGCAAACGCCTTCATGGATCAGACCAAACGTTTGGATATCGATATTAAGGCAAAATTGGTGCTGTTCAAATTGTTTGATAAAACGGTTATGCACAATCTTGGCGGCGTTTATCAGGCAATCAATCAAGTATTAATAGACCATCAGGTACTGCCTTCTCTTAGCAGCGCGCCGAAACAGGCTGCGACACCCGAACCATCAGTGGCGGCTGGTCCGCAAGGGAACGATGAGCTCGCAAAAGCGCTTCGAGGGCTGTTGAATACCGGTGCCAGCGTCAATCCAAATCCCGCTGTTAGTGAATTGGTTCATCTGCTTTCAGTTGCGCAGCAGGCACCCTTGCCACTGGGGCAGTTTAAAGGCGGCATTAGCGGTATTGCGCTTATCGAGGAGATGTATCGCCAGAAGGGTGGCAAGCCGCAAATTGGTACTACCGAGCGAGAAGTCATCAATCTGGTTGATATGCTATTCAAGTTCATTCTTGAAGATCGCAATTTATCCCAGCCCATGAAAGACATTATCGCTCGCATGCAGATACCCTTAATCAAGGTGGCTGTACTCGATAAATCTTTTTTTGCTAAGGGCGGTCATGCCGCGAGAAAGTTACTGAATGAAATGGCAACGGCTGCGTTGGGGTGGCAGAGCTCCGGCAATGATAGTAGCGATCCTCTCTATGTAAAAATGGATAGCATAGTCAGTACCTTACTAAACTCATTCCACACAGATGTTAGCGTGTTCAATGATTTACTTGCCGATTTCTCGTCATTTATTGAGAAAGAGCGACGTCGCGCCGAAGTAATCGAACGCCGCACCCTGGATGCGGAAGACGGTAAGGCTCGCGCAGAAGTTGCTCGCACGGTGGTTGCGCTGGAAGTTGAGCTGCGTACCATTAACGAGTTGTTGCCCGCTGTCGTGTCTGAGCTTGTCGAAGGACCTTGGAGTAACGTAATGTTTGTTACTTACTTGAAACACGGGCCAAGGTCGCAAGAATGGCAAATTGTGTTGTCTACCCTTGAAGATATGGTGTGGAGTACACAGCCGCCAAAAACCAGTGATGATCGAAAACGTCTGATCAGGTTGGTACCGGAACTTTTGAAGCGTTTGCGCAGCGGTTTAGATTCCATCTCTTTCAATCCTTTTCAGATGTCGGAAATGTTTAAGCAGCTTGAAGATGTTCATCTGGCTGCGATACGCGGTAAGGTGCAGGGGCAAACGCCGGTGCCGCAGCGGGAACATGCAACTGAGGCGCAAATTGATCAAGCAAAACCTCAGCATGCATCTGGTGGTTCACCGACAGAAACAGCTGAACAGGAACGGGAAGTAAGCGCGGCGAAACCGCCCACGCAAACAATAGCGCAAGCCGAAAACCCGTCTGTTAGGCCCGAGCCGCCGGAAATGCCAGCTAAACCTCTGGAAACTGAGGAGAAGAGTGAAAGCGTTAACGCAGCCACTAATGATCATCCCTATTTACAGCAGGTAGCCAGCTTCGTGCAGGGCGCCTGGTTTGAGATGAAAGATAGCGATGGTGAGGTTCAGCGTTGCCGCTTGGCAGCAGTTATCAAACCAACTGGTAAATACATTTTTGTAAATCGAAATGGTATGAAGGTCGCTGAAAAGGATAAAATGGAACTTGCCGAAATGCTGCGATCAGATTGCTTGCGGGCTTTAGATAACAGTATGTTATTTGACAGGGCTCTGGAAACGGTTGTATCCAGTCTTCGCAAGCCACAGTAAGATGGGCCGGAACCCGGCTAATCAAAGCGCCTGAAGTTTTTCTTCCCTATTTTTTCAAATTCTCTCGATGTTAGTCGCAGCGCTTCTGCGTTATGATTCCCCTACTGAAAAGGAGGGGGCATGCCTATTGTTGAAGGCTGGTATACCGATGCGCGACGCGTCGAATCGCCAAACTGTAACGAGCGCCCAGAAGGGGCTGAAATCTCACTTTTGGTTATCCACAATATCAGCCTCCCTCCTGGTGATTACCACAGTAATTCTGTAGAAGCTTTTTTTTGCAATCGCTTGGACCCAAGTGCCCACCCATACTTTGAAACAATCGCAACGCTTCAGGTGTCTGCGCATTGCTTCATACGCCGTAGTGGTGAGCTTATTCAATTTGTACCCTTCCAGGCACGAGCCTGGCACGCAGGTCGCTCCGAGTTTGAGGGAGAAGGCGAGTGCAACAATTATTCCATTGGAATTGAGCTGGAGGGTACCGATACAGAGCCCTATACTGACCAACAGTACGGCGCGTTGGCAGAGATTTCCTCTGAATTGCTTGAAAAATATCCAAAAATAACGCGATATCGCATCGTTGGGCACTCAGACATCGCCCCAAACCGTAAAACAGACCCTGGCCCTTCATTCGACTGGCACAGGTATCGCGCAATGCTTTAAACGCAATGCTATAAAAAAAAGGCGCCGGAGTAGCCATGAATCTATTTATTGTTGTCTTGAGTATTGCCTTCCTTCAGGTGTGGGGTGCGGCGAATCCGCTGCACAAAGACGCCTGGTTTTCCTACTGGGCGAACAAAGTAGAAAAGCTCAGTATTAAAAATCAGAATGTGAACTTCATTGTTACTGTTGCTTTGCCTGTTGTGGCGTTAGTCTCGCTGCAACTGGTACTCGCCTATCTATCGCCTTGGTTATTGTTGCCACTGGGGATGCTTGTGCTCCTCTACAGTTTTGGTCGCGGTGAGTTTGGCGATATCGTGAGCGAATATACCAAAGCTTGCTATATCGAAGATTGGCCGTCGGCGCTGGAGCGCGCCAGCCGATTGGGGGTTAGTACCGAGGGCTTGCCGGAGAATGACTGGCCCAGCTTGCACAAACACGTGTTAGATGAGGCGGGTTACCGGGGGTTTGAGCGGATGTTTGCGGTGTTATTTTGGTGTTTTTCGTTCGGGCCGGCTGCGGCATTCTTGTACCGATTGAGCTTCATGTACTCCAGAAATAATCACCCGGAACACCCGTTTGCAGCAAAATTTTTGTGGGTATTGGAGTGGCCTGCAGTACGTCTGCTTGGCTTGTCATTTGCGTTAACTGGCAATTTTGTAGGCTGTTTTCAGCGCTGGAAGGAGTGCTTCTTTTGCGCCACACGTTCCACAATTTCTGTGCTCAGCCCCCTTATTTTGGGTGCGTTGCTTGTGGATGATGAGATGGCACAAACTGGAGAAGTTACCCGGAAAGAGCTTAATTTACTAACCAGCCTTTACACCCGGACTTTGTGGCTTTGGCTGGCAACTGCTGCAATTCTTATCATTTTGGTATAAGCCGATTGTTGGTAATTACTAACGCTTAAGTTATTGAAATTTCTGTATTTTACCGACGGCCCTTTCTAAATCAAACGAATGTTCGAAGTTGCCAACTTCCAATAGTCGCAAAGCGCTTGACCTCATAAAGGCATCGTCCTATGATGAGGTCTCTTACCGGCTGGCTGTATATGCATACAGTTCTCCTCCTTAAAGCACGGATGCGGCCATAGTACCCTTGAGGCGCTCCCTTTGGCGCCTACCCCAGAACTGTATTGTGTACGCCAGTCGGTAAGTCTCCCTCCTCAGAACTTCTTTTACTTTCATAGCTGGCAGTTGCAAGTTTTTATTATTCCTTTGTGCTCCAAGGTGCGACTTTGAACAGCAACAACATCCCTGGAATTGCGCTGGCGGTGCAAAAGTAGAAAAAATGTTGCCACCCTATGGCTTCAACAATAAATCCGGTTACCGAATTGGCAAGCGTTCGGGGCAGGGCTGCGACGGCGGTAAGTAGGGCAAATTGAAAGGCAGTGAAACGTCTGTCAGAGCTTCTGGCGATGAACGCCACCGATGCCGAGGCGCCTAAACCCACACCCAAGTATTCGAATCCGATTACCAGCGCCAACAGCAGTTTGTTGGCTCCTGCGTTCGCGAGCACTGCGTATCCAAGAATCGAAATAAGCTGTACGACGCCAAACAGCCATAAACTTTTGTTGATACCCAGTTTTATCATGATGAGCCCGCCGATGACGCTGCCGAATATCACCGGCCAAAGTGCGGCGTTTTTGGCGATAATACCGATCTCAGACAGGCTGAAACCCAGGTCGATATAAAAAGGGGTTGCCAGTGCTGTGGCCATATTGTCGCCGAGCTTATAAAAAAACAGGAACGCGATCACCAACAGGCCTTGTTGCACGCCTTGGCGAGAAAAGAATTCACGCACCGGTTCCACGAGTGCTTCCTTGAAACTGTGGGGATGATAGTCACGGCTGGGCTCATCGATTACCAGGGTGAGTACAATGCCTACCAGCATAAACAGCGAAGTGACGAAAAATACAAACTCCCAACTGAAGTGGTCTGCCAAAATCAGCGACAGCGAACCGGGGATTAAGCCCGCAATGCGGTATGCATTCACTGCGAGTGAGTTTCCGAATCCGAGTTCCTGATCTGGAAGAATCTCGCGGCGATAAGCGTCGAGAACGATGTCCTGACTGGCGCTGAAAAAGGCAACTGCTGTTGCCAGGTAGGCGATATTGCCAAGTGTGGACAAATTGAAATGAGGTAACGCAGCGATGCTGCATAAGAGGCCAATTTGGAACAACAGCATCCAACCACGCCGTAAGCCCAGAAATGGCAATTCAAATCGGTCGAGTAGCGGTGCCCATAAAAATTTCCAGTTGTATGGCAGTTGAATCAAGGTGAACAAACCAATTTCAGCCAGCCCAACGCCTTCTTTTCGCAACCAGGCGGGCACCAAAGTTATCAAAATATAGAGTGGAAGGCCGGAAGTGAACCCGTTAAATATACAAATCAGTGAACGGCGATTGAGAATCGCCGACCAGAATTGGGAGGGCATTATGGCTGAAGTTCCTGTGCGGGCGGGTAAGCAGGTACAGTAACGAAATTTTTATGGTCCTGCCACTTCAAGCTCGACGGTTTTAATCTCAATCTACCTGGCCTTGTGTTTAGCTGCTTAGCCCCAACTTTGTTAACAGAATACGCTTGGAGAACATTGTGAGAGTTTTCACCCTTCTATTTATTGTAATACCCATTCTTGAAATGTGGCTTCTAATCACGGTGGGCAGTGTCATAGGGGCGTTGCCTACTATAGGGCTGGTTTTTCTGACGGCAATGATGGGCTTGGCCTTGTTGCGACAGCAAGGCTTTAGCACCCTTATTCGTGCCCAAACCCGCATGCAACAGGGCGAATTACCTGCGAGCGAAATGATTGAAGGCATATTTTTGGCTGTGGGGGGAGCATTGCTGTTAACGCCGGGCTTTTTTACCGATGCCCTGGGCTTCTGTTGCCTTATTCCCGGCTTACGGCAGATTATTATCAGTTGGGGAATGAAACACATCAAAATCCGCAACGTGCATGTTCACTCTCAGGGGTTTCAACAGCGTTCGCAAAACGACAATAACACCATTGAAGGCGATTACAAACGCGAAGACTAGTCTGTTCGAATACAACAGAATTCTGCCAATTTTTTTAAAAAAAGGTGTTGAAATACCAAAAACGGCACCCATCTTGGGGTACACACAGGCTTTTGTGGTCTTGAGAAACCCTCGGGATCGCCATTAACAATGCCCCTCAACCGGGCATAAACGTGTTGATAAAACGTTAAATCTGGAGAAATCATCAATGAAAATTCGTCCTTTACACGATCGTGTTGTGGTTCGCCGCAAGGAAGAAGAGGAAAAAACCGCTGGCGGTATCGTATTGCCAGGTTCAGCCAAAGAGAAGCCAAACCAGGGTGAAGTTATTGCTGTAGGTTCTGGCCGCGTGTTGGATAACGGTGAAACCCGTCCAGTGGACGTTAAAGTAGGTGACATCGTGGTATTCGGCAAGTACGCCGGTAGCGACACCATTGAGGTTGAAGGTGAAGAGCTGGTAATTCTCAGCGAAAGCGATATCAAAGCGGTTGTTGAATAAAGCCACTCGGTAACTTCGTAAAACTTTATTGATTACAAATTCAGATAGTAAGGAATCATTACTATGACAGCGAAAGACGTAAAATTTGGTGATGAAGCTCGCCAAAAAATGTTGGTAGGCGTAAACGTATTGGCAGATGCCGTAAAAACGACTCTGGGCCCCAAAGGCCGTAATGTCGTGCTCGATAAATCTTTTGGCGCACCAACCGTCACTAAAGACGGTGTTTCAGTAGCCAAAGAAATCGAGCTAAAAGACAAGTTCGAAAATATGGGCGCACAAATGGTGAAGGAAGTTGCTTCCAAAGCGTCTGACGACGCCGGAGACGGTACCACCACTGCAACCGTATTGGCCCAATCAATCGTGAACGAAGGTTTAAAGTCAGTTGCTGCTGGCATGAACCCAATGGACCTCAAGCGCGGTATCGATAAAGCGGTTATCGCAGCGGTTGAGTTCGTAAAGTCCAGTGCCCAGCCTTGTGAAGACAGCAAGTCTATTGCCCAGGTTGGTACTATTTCCGCAAACAGCGATTCTCAAGTTGGTGACATCATTGCTGAAGCCATGGAAAAAGTGGGCAAAGAAGGTGTTATTACCGTTGAAGAAGGCAACAGCCTAGAGAACGAACTGGATGTAGTAGAAGGTATGCAGTTCGACCGTGGTTACCTGTCACCTTATTTCATCACCAATCAAGACAACATGAGTGTCGAGCACGAAAGCCCTTTCATTCTGTTGGTCGACAAGAAAATTTCCAACATTCGTGAATTACTGCCCGTACTGGAAGCTGTCGCGAAATCTGGCAAGCCATTAATTATTGTTGCTGAAGATGTTGAAGGCGAAGCCCTGGCAACTTTGGTTGTAAATAACATGCGCGGCATCGTGAAGGTTGCAGCTTGTAAAGCGCCTGGTTTTGGCGACCGTCGTAAAGCTATGTTGCAAGACATTGCTATCTTAACTGGTGGTACTGTCATTTCCGAAGAAGTGGGTCTGGATCTTGAAAGCGCAACACTGGAGCACCTCGGCCAAGCCAAGCGTGTCACCATGTCTAAAGAGAACAGCGTAATCGTTGACGGTGCTGGCTCTGCAGACGATATCAAAGCACGCGTTAATCAAATTCGCGCGCAAATCGAAGAAACCAACTCTGAATACGACGCAGAAAAGCTGCAAGAACGCGTTGCCAAGTTGGCTGGCGGCGTTGCAGTCATTAAAGTGGGTGCCGCTACTGAAGTAGAAATGAAAGAGAAAAAGGCCCGCGTTGAAGATGCGTTGCACGCAACCCGTGCTGCGGTAGAAGAAGGCGTTGTGCCTGGCGGTGGCGTAGCACTGATCCGTGCGGTTGCATCGATTGCTGACCTGGAAGGTGACAATGAAGATCAAACCGCCGGTATTGCCATTGCGCGTCGTGCCATGGAAGCACCTCTGCGTCAGATCGTTGCCAATGCTGGTGAAGAAGCTTCAGTTATCTGCGAAAAAGTACGCGGTGGCGAAGGTAACTTTGGTTACAACGCAGGTACTGGTGAGTATGGCGACATGCTGGAAATGGGTATTCTCGACCCTGCTAAAGTAACCCGCACTGCGCTGCAGGCTGCAGGTTCTATCGCTGGCTTAATGATTACTACCGAAGCTATGGTTGCCGATAAGCCTGAAGACAAGCCCGCTATGGGCGCTCCAGACATGGGCGGCATGGGAGGTATGGGCGGCATGATGTAAGGAACCCCTTACGCAGCCCAATCATATATAAAACGGCCCCACTGGGGCCGTTTTTATAAGATCGCACCACATCATAGTTATTGTTTACCTAAGCGATCAAAAAGACCCTAGTTAATGTACTGTTGATATTCAGTAAAATCCGGTCACACTTGCTTCAAAAACAGGGTACGCAACACTCATTGCCCAGCCCTGCCACATCGATCATGGGTGCTCCCCAAGGCGCCTTCTCAGGACCAATCAAGAGGATTGTAATCATGGCTTTTGAATTACCAGCACTTCCTTACGAACGCGACGCGCTCGCGCCACACATTTCCGCAGAAACCATCGACTTCCACTATGGCAAGCACCACAAAACCTATGTTGATAAGCTTAATGGCTTGGTACCTGGTACTGAGTTTGAAGGTAAGAGTTTAGAAGACGTGGTGAAAAGCTCCAGTGGCGGTGTGTTTAATAATGCCGCACAGATTTGGAATCACACTTTTTACTGGAATTGCCTGAGCCCCAATGGCGGCGGTGAAGCCTCTGGCGCAATTGCAGACGCCATTACCGCTGCTTTCGGTTCTTTCGCCGATTTTAAAGAAAAATTCACCGCCGCTGCGATTGCCAATTTTGGTTCTGGCTGGACTTGGCTGGTGAAGAAAGCGGATGGCAGTGTTGAAATTGTAAGCACATCCAACGCGGCAACCCCTTTGACTGATGATTCAGTTACTCCGCTGTTAACCGTTGATGTGTGGGAACACGCGTACTACATTGATTATCGCAATGCGCGTCCATCATACCTGGAAGCGTTTTGGAATTTGGTTAACTGGGAATTTGTTAACGCCAATTTTTCATAATTCGCGGTTTCGCTATGAGAATTCAGGAGCGCGCGCAATGCGCGCTTCGGGTTCGATAGTGGGCTTTGCCCCTGCGGGGTTTAAATTTTTTTTGCGTTTGTGCCTCAGTTCGCTCCCCAATCGCATTTCTTTTCTTCCTGAGATAAAGTGCTCGCCTTAAACGATAAAATTTTGGGGGAGTGGCTATGGAAATCGTTTCTTTTTTATTTCGTTGGATGCACCTGTTATTTGGGCTTGCCTGGATCGGCATGCTTTATTATTTCAATTTTGTGCAAACCGAATATTTTAAAGAAGCTGAACCGTCTGCGTTGGCCGATGCAAAGGCTAAACTGGCGCCGCGTGCATTGTGGTGGTTTCGTTGGGGGGCGGTGTTTACCTTTGTTACTGGTTTGATTTTGTTTGCGGGGTTGGGAAAAGAAAAACTCACCAACGATTATATCGTGATTGGTGGTTTTTTCGGCACACTCATGTTTTTGAACGTATGGCTTATTATTTGGCCAGCTCAGAAAATTGTGCTTGGATTGGCAGAGGGTGACCCTGCTATGGCTGCACCTAAAGCAGCCCTGGCATCGCGGACTAACGTACTTTTTTCCGCACCTATGGCGTTTTGTATGTTGGCCTCACCACATTTGGGCTACAACGCGCACCATCTGCTTGCCGTTGAGGGGGGTGGCTTGGGAATGTGGCTAAGCCTGTTGTTAATTGCACTCTTGGAAGTGAACGCTGTACTCGGTAAACCTGGCCCAATCGCTTCCATTCGTGGGGTAATTCACATGAGTCTGGCGTTAACGGCGGTGATATTCGTGATAAATCTCTTTCTGTAGCATCTTTTTGTATATAGGAAGCTGATAAACTAGCGCATTGCCTCCCGTGGTGCTGCAGACTATTACTGTAGCATCGGGTTTCCCAAAATTGGTTAGCTCATGTCATGACAGAAAGAAAAGAACCCACGATAAATTCCATTCGCCCTGAACCCGATGAAATTGCACGTCGCCAACGTCAAGCGGCGGCCGCACGCGGTGCTCAAGCTCGCGGTAGTGCCGCACCGGTAGTTGTGCGCTCCAAATTAGCACCTGTTGCATTTCTGGTCGCTTTGCTAGGTTGTGGAGCCGCGGGTTATCTGTATTGGCAAAACATGCAATTTGTATTGGCACTTCAAACTGCGGATGCTCGTATATTGGAGTTGGAAAAACAACTCGAAATGACTGGGGATGAATCAACTGCATCCATGACTGCGGTGCAAGCCAAGCTAAAATGGGCCGATTCCGAAATTCGTAAACTTTGGGGTGTGGCACACGATCGTAACCGAAAAGCAATAGCTGCAAATACCGACGATATTGCGGCGCTAAAAAAAGGCGCTGGGTCGGTTGATGGCAAGATCAAAGCCGCGTTGCAAGGACCAGTGGCTGAAATTAAACTGATCAACGACCTCTTGGATGCACAGCAGTCGGCAATTAGTCAGGTGGAATCCAAGTCGCAACAGCAGTTGACGCAGGTTCAGGACGCTGCCGATAAATTACGCCAACTGGAAAAGACCGAAGCTGAACTGAAACGCCGTATTGCCGCGAATGAAGAGGCGATCACGGCCATTGATGCGTTCCGCCGTCAGGTGAATCAGCAATTATTGCAAATGCGCGGCGCAACGCCGTAAACGCTGTTTGATCCAGTACATCCGCAAGGCGGCCAGGTTTGTTTACAATGGCCGCGATCTCACACACGCCCACTGATAAACCATTGTTGGAAGAGTTATGACCACCACTATTCGTCAAGACGACATTATCGCAAGCGTTGCCGATGCGCTGCAGTTTATTTCTTATTATCACCCCAAGGATTTTATCGACGCTGTTCACGAGGCTTATAAAAAGGAAGCCAACCCAGCCGCCAAAGATGCAATGGCACAAATTCTGATCAATTCACGCATGTGCGCCCAGGGTCACCGCCCTATTTGTCAGGATACCGGCATTGTCACCGCTTTCGTAACTGTTGGTATGGACACCAAAGTTGAAGGCGATATGAGTTTCGACGATATGATTAACGAAGGCGTCCGTCGCGCCTACCAGAATGTCGATAATGTGTTGCGTGCCTCCATTCTTTCCGACCCTGATGGCGCCCGCAAGAATACCGGCGACAACACTCCTGCTGTGATTCATTACAAAATGGTGCCAGGTAATACCATAGACGTGCATGTTGCTGCAAAAGGCGGTGGCTCTGAGGCCAAATCCAAATTTGCGATGCTCAACCCATCGGATTCGGTGGTCGAATGGGTGTTAAATGTGGTGCCTCAGATGGGTGCCGGTTGGTGCCCGCCAGGCATGTTGGGGATAGGGATTGGAGGAACTGCGGAAAAAGCCATGTTGCTCGCTAAGGAGGCACTGCTTGATCCGGTAGACATACAGGATCTGCGCGAACGCGGCGCGAGCAACCGTGCCGAAGAGCTGCGTTTGGAGTTGATGCAAAAAGTTAACGCGTTGGGTATTGGTGCCCAGGGGCTCGGTGGTTTAACCACCGTGTTGGATGTGAAAGTCAAAGACTATCCAACTCACGCTGCCAACAAAGCGATTGCGGTCATTCCCAATTGTGCTGCAACCCGCCACGCACATTTTGTATTGGATGGCAGTGGCCCAGCACTGCAAACTCCACCATCTTTGGAAGACTGGCCAGAAGTGAGTTGGGAAGTGGGCGACAGCGTGGAACGCGTCGACCTTGATTCTATAACTGCAGATGATATTACCCGCTGGCAGCCAGGTCAGACTCTTTTGCTGAATGGCAAACTATTGACCGGCCGCGATGCTGCGCACAAACGCCTGGTGGACATGATTGAAAAAGGCGAGCCAATGCCGGTGGATTTTACCAACAAATTTATTTATTACGTGGGCCCGGTGGATCCAGTAGGCGATGAAGTGGTTGGTCCAGCTGGCCCAACAACAGCAACTCGAATGGATAAATTTACTCGGACTGTGCTCGAAAAAACCGGTTTGATTGGTATGGTTGGTAAAGCTGAACGTGGCCCGGTCGCAATCGAAGCCATTAAGGATAACAAAGCGGTGTATCTGATGGCGGTGGGCGGAGCCGCCTATCTGGTTTCCAAAGCTATTGTAAATGCGAAAGTATTGGCATTTGAAGATTTGGGTATGGAAGCCATTTACGAATTTGAAGTTAAGGATATGCCAGTCACTGTTGCCGTCGATAGCAATGGGATTTCGGTGCACCAAACCGGGCCTCAAGAATGGAAAGCTAAAATTGAAGAGGGTGTTGTGACTGTTCAATAAATTAAGCTTCCCCGGGCACGCCTTCGAGTACGAAGGCGTTGCCTTTACTGTTCGAATCTTTAAATTCTCCTCGCTTTATCTTATCTTTATAAAATTACTTCGGTATTCGACCACCGCTTACTGAGATTTTTTGAGGGGATAGACGATGGCTAAGCAACTTATACAGCAAACCTGCGAAGCCTGCAGTGCTGGCGCGCCAACACTTTCTGAACAAGAGTTGGCAGACGCATTAACACAATTGCCCGAATGGCGTGTCGTTAAAACCGGTAGTATCTCCCTTCTCGAAAAAGCTTTTTCCTTTAGTAACTTTATCGAAGCTGTGCATTTTGCCAATGCTGTCGCTAAAATTGCTGAAGAAGTTAATCACCACCCGACACTAGTTGTTGAATGGGGGCGCGTAAAAGTGCAGTGGTGGACGCACAAAATTGGCGGTATTCATCGCAATGATGCCATTATGGCCGCCAAAACGGATCGTTTATTTTCGAATTGATGCGCGCTTTACTACGGTTTTGGCGTGCTAATTTGATTTGACTGGGTTTAAATAACAGGCTGATCTAAACTGATATTTAGAAAAAGCATATTCGTCCTATAACTCCGGCCTCCGAATCGGTGGCATTGTCGACTCAGAGATATAATTCAGAGAGATACTTCTGCTCAATCTTTTTAATTGGGTGGCGTTATCACTCATTATTGTTATATGGGGTTTTAGGATGGCCCTCTTCAACTCGGGTATCGGTGCCAAAATAACACTTATCGCTGTTAGTGCGGCAACCGCAGCGATTGTAACTGTGGTTATAGCTTTTTCACTGCAGGAGTGGCAACTGTTTCGGCAAGCCGAGCAAATACGTATTGATGCGCAAAGCCGCATGCTTAGCCAGCACGTGGTTACGCTATTTCAACAAGGGCATCAAGCGCTTATCAACGAGATCCTCAACGACCCGTTGATGGATTCTGATATACAGGGTCTGGGAGTATGGGGCCGTGATGGCGAACCCATAACACTGGTGAACTTTCCTGAGCGATTTTCTTCTCGCAACTATGATGAAAAACGTATTCGCGAGTGGTTCACGCAACAAAGTAGTAGTGCTGCCCCACATTTAAAAATAATTCCATTGCAAAACCAAACTGTGAACTACGGTACGTTGGTGGTGTTGTGGAATCGTGCCGATGCTCAGCAACATATTACGTTTATGGTGGGTTATGCATTGATGGCGCTGGTTTTAGCCGTTTTTATTACTGCGATAATTTCATGGTTGGTTCAAAGAATAATTTCCAATCGAATTGCGCAGATAAATGAAATATCAAAGTTGGTGGCAAAAACAGGCGATTACTCTGTGCGCGCTCAAATCACCAGTAGTGATGAAATTGGTGAAATGGCGCTGGGACTAAATCGCATGCTGGAGCAAATTCAAATTCGAGATAATAATCTCGAGAGGCAGGTGCGTCAGAGAACCAAAGAGTTGGAAGATCTGGCGGAAGCATTCCGCTATCGAGCATTGCATGATCCGCTTACTGGCTTGCCAAACAGAGCGCTGTTGGAGGAGGAGTTTTCACGTGCGGTGGCACACGCCAAGCGCACCGGTAAATATTTCGCTTTGCTGCTCATGGATATCGATAATTTTAAACATATTAACGATTATTATGGCCATGAGGCGGGTGACGAACTGTTAAAACACATCGCGAGCCGAGTGGTGAGAACGCTACGTGGTGAAGATCGGGTGTGTCGCCTTGGGGGCGATGAGTTTGTACTGCTCATTGAAGAAATTGAGCAATTGGCAGATGTCGATTCGATTGCCGCAACACTCATAAAAGATCTCAACACAAAAAGCTTTTCAAAATTGCAGAATGTTAGAGTAGGGGTGAGTATTGGAACCAGTATTTATCCTCGAGATGGTGCTGACCTCGCTGTATTAAAGCGCAAGGCTGACATCGCTATGTATGCGGCCAAGCAGGCAGGTAAGAACCGTATGCAGATATTTCAGCCTGACATGGAACGCCAGGCATTGCATCTGGCGGTTATGCAACGCAGTTTAGGCGCAGCCATCGAGCAAGATGAGTTTGAACTTTTTTTTCAACCCCAGGTCGATGTAAACAGAAAAGTACTGGTGGGTGCAGAGTCGTTCTTACGCTGGCACAACTCCAAGTACGGCTTGTTATCGCCTCACGATTTTCTGGTGTGTGCTGAAGAAAATGGCGCTATTAAATCGATAGATTATTTTGTGCTATACAAGGCCTGCAAGCAAAGTATGTACTGGCGTGAACGCCTCGGTTTAAATATTCCGGTTTCGGTTAACCTGTCTGCACAGCATTTTAAGCACTTTGATATTGTTACCAAAATCCGAAAAACTCTGCAGGCTACCGGTTTAGCGCCTCAAAATCTGACGATCGAAATCAGCCAGGCTATTGTCGCGGGCGAAGAGCCAATGGCGAGAAAAGTCGCCGCTGAAATTCGTGCGTTAGGTGTAAAAATTGCGCTCGACAATTTCGGTGTGGGGTTATCGTCGCTGAATAATTTACGAACTTTACCGGTGGACAAACTCAAACTCGATAAGAGTTTTTCACGGTTTGTACACACCAGTGAACGCGAACGCAAGCTCGCGAAGGGTATTGTGTCGTTGGCCTACGAATACGAAGTCGAATTAATCGCGGAAGGTGTCGAATCGGGTAGTCAGGCACTGATGTTACAAGAGTTGGGTTGTAGTGTGATGCAGGGCTTCTGGTATGCTCACCCGTGTGATAAATTGGGCTTCGAGAAGTGGTTGTCTTCGCACGAATACTCGCAAACAGCCGCTCATTAACCGGCCCAAGGGTGTTTAATTATGGGTGAAGTACTTGATTTCAAAAAGAAAAGCCCCACGCAAGAACATAAAGGCAAGTCTTTGTGTCGGCATGGCTTTCACAAGTGGATAATTAAACAGGACAAGCAATTCGACTCACGCCAGGGTAAGTTGGTAACCATTTACAAGTGTGAGCGTTGCGGCAAGGAAAAAGTGCAAGCGCAGTAGTGCGTGCACCCGCTATGTGATCTACAAAGGGCTACGCAGGCTAACGGGTTCACCGTCTAGCAGTGCAAGCCCTTTATACATTTTCAATCGACCTTCAGCAAACCACCTGATAACTTCTGGGTACAGTTTATGTTCTTGCTGCAATACGCGAGCTGCGAGGCTTTCTGCGGTATCGCCGGCTAGCACCGGTACCCTGGTTTGCCCCACCACCGGGCCACCATCCAACTCTGCGGTTACAAAATGCACTGAAACTCCGTGCTCAGTGTCTCCTGCATCAATGGCGCGCTGGTGGGTATGCAGCCCTTGATATTTGGGTAATAGTGACGGATGAATGTTGAGCATACGGCCCTGGTAGTGCAGGGTAAAAGCGGGCGTGAGAATACGCATAAAACCGGCTAGCACAACAAGGTCGGGGCGGAAGGAATCGATTTCTGTCACAAGGGCTGCGTCGAAACTTTCACGGCTTTCGAAATCTTTGTGGTTCAGAACACGGGTGGCGATGCCGTGGTTTTTGGCTCGTGTTAAACCATAAACATCGGCTTTGTTACTGATAACAGCCACGATTTGTATGGGAAGGTTACCAGCATCCTGCTGATCAATGATCGCCTGTAAATTACTTCCGCTACCGGAGATAAGAACCACGACCCGACACGTTTGAGTAGACTCTGAGCTCACCGCTACCACCTAGATATTGCGCAGTTCGACGCGTTCTTCGCCTGCCGTTGCAGTCTCAATCTGGCCGATGATAAACGCTTGTTCACCTTCGCCCCTTAGAAAATCAATGGTTTTTTCGACCTCCTGCTCGGCGACACAAACCACCATGCCGACCCCGCAGTTAAAGGTGCGGTACATTTCCCGCGCAGCTACATTGCCATTATCTTTCAGCCAGGCGAATACATCGGGGAATTGCCAGCGACTGCACTCAATAACGGCTTTGGCATCTTCCGGCAATACTCGAGGAATATTTTCTGTGAGGCCGCCACCAGTGATGTGGCTAAGGGCTTTAACCTCAACCTCGTTAAACAATTTGAGCAAGGGTTTTACGTAAATTCGGGTTGGAGCGAGAAGTGCCTCCGCCAGCGTTTTGGTTCCCAGTTTCGCGTTGATATCTGCACCACTCACTTCCAGAATTTTTCGAATCAGCGAATAGCCATTGGAGTGAGGACCACTGGAAGGCAAAGCAATAAGAATATCGCCGGGTGTAACCTTGTTGCCATCGAGAATTTTTGCTTTTTCGACGATACCCACGCAGAAGCCCGCGAGATCGTAATCTTCACCCTCGTACATACCAGGCATCTCTGCAGTCTCACCGCCAACGAGAGCACAGCCGGCCTGTTCGCAGCCATCACCAATGCCTTCTACCACTTGAGCAGCGACATCCACAGAGAGTTTGCCAGTTGCGTAGTAATCGAGAAAAAAAAGCGGTTCGGCACCACCTACAATGAGATCGTTAACGCACATGGCAACCAAATCGATACCAATGGTGTCGTGTTTGTTCAATTGCATGGCAAGTTTGAGTTTGGTGCCGACGCCATCAGTTCCCGACACCAATACCGGTTGCTCATAACCGCTGGGGAGTTCGAACAAGGCCCCAAAACCACCCAAGCCCGCCATCACTTCCGGCCGCCGGGTGCGCTTGGCAACAGACTTAATGCGCTCAACCAGGGCGTTGCCTGCGTCTATATCAACACCAGCATCTTTGTAACTTAGGGAAGGGGAATCGTTATGGGTTTGCTCTGTCATAGGGAATAATCTGAATCGTGTTGTAGTTTCTAATTGGCGTGTGGATGATGGTGCGCCAGAGTTTAATCGGCGGGCATTTTAGCAGCTTAGTGGCCGTGAATCTCGATAAAACTGTGGCGATCGACGCTGTGAGTTGCACCGCGAGTTGTTACAATGCCGCGAAATATTTTTAGTTGGAGAGACTATGCTCGCAAAACTCTTGGCCAGTCGAGTTAGAGGCTGTTTGGCAGCGTTCATTGCATGCGCAATTGTGGTTTGTTTCGCGCCTGTGGCGCACGCTCTGGAATTCTATAAAGCACAGGTAGCCGTTAAATCACAATCGCCATCAGAACGGGGCAAAGCTGCACAACAGGCACTTGCAGAAGTATTGGTGCGCATGTCTGGTTCATCTGCCGCTATCGCAGATCCACAGGTAAAAAAAGCCTTGGGGCGAGCCATCAGCTATGTAGAACAGTTTCAATATCATCCCAACGATGATCAAGAGCAATTGCGTGAGGGTTTCAGTGAATTGCTAAGTTTGAGATTTTCACCCGTGGCCATTGAGCGGCTGTTGCGCCAGGAAACCGGATTACCCTACTGGCCAACTAATCGCCCTGCGACTTTGGTGTGGCTAGTGGAAGACAGTGCCGAATTTGGTAAACAGTTGGTTACATCAGATATCGCTCCTGAAGTTTTCGAGAGTCTCTCAGACGCCTCTCAATTGCGCGGCTTACCCCTGAGTTTCCCGTTGATGGACTTGCAAGACCAAACTGCTTTGTCACCAGAACAGGTGTGGGAGTTGGATGAAACAGCGATTCTCGACGCTTCGCATCGCTACGCAGCAGATGTCATTCTGGTAGGGCGATTCTCGCAAACGTCCAGCGGCCGAATTCTGGCGACCTGGCAATTTTTTCATCGCGGCGACAGCCGAATTTACGACAGCAGAGCTGAACGAGTCGCTGAATTGGGCCCCCAGGCTCTGAATCCACTGGCCGATTATCTCGGCGCTCGCTATGCCATTGTGGCACAGGAGGGTGGCAGCTCAGCATTGGTGATGCAGTTACAGGGAGTTGACAGTTTTGCTCGTTATCGCGCGGCAATAGATTATTTGGAAACCATGGCGCTTACCAGTGAAGTGCTGCTTTCAGCGGTACGTGGCGATACCATTTTGCTGTATTTAAATTCCGATGCTGGGGTAGAGAAGTTTACCAGTGCGGTGGCTCTCGATAACAAAATGGAACCGGTCAAACTGCTAACGGCAAATGCCGATGTTCCGGTTTGGATGCAGGTACCCCAGGGTACCGCGCAAAACCCGTTAACTTACCGCTGGCGTTAACGGACTTGTTGTGTGACTTAACATGAAGAGCAAACCACAACAATTAAGCTTAGGCATTGCACTGCACGATGAAGCCACTTTCGAAAATTATCTGGTGGCTGACAACAACGCCCAGGCTGTCGCTGCGCTGCAGAATATCGCAAGTACCCAAGGTGGCGATAATCTCTGTATTTGGGGCGCTCGCGGTGTGGGCTTGAGCCATTTGCTACAGGCGACCTGTCATGAGGCTGCAGCTTTGGGTCGAAGTCTGCAGTATTTTCCTATGGCCGACGTGAGGGGCTATGCCGCTGCAGAATTGTGCGAGGGCCTGGAAGAACTCGATCTGGTGTGCCTCGACGGCATAGAACATATTTGTGGTAATCGCGATTGGGAGCAGGCGCTGTTTCACCTATTTAATCGCATGCGTGACGCGGGTAAAACAATGATATTTTCCAGCCACACGAGCCCGCCGTCGCTTCCAATACTTCTTGCTGATTTAAAATCACGCCTATTGAGCTGCGTGATTTACCACCTTGAAAGCCTCGACGATGATGGAAAGCGCTCGGCCCTCAAAATGCGTGCGCAGTTGCGTGGGTTTGATATGCCCGATGAAGTTGCGAATTTTATTCTGAATCGCGCTTCGCGTGATACCACAGAGTTATTCGTGTTGCTTAATCGACTCGATGATGCCTCACTCCAGGAACAGCGCAAACTAACTGTACCGTTCGTGAAGGCGGTATTGGCAATTTAGCCGGTTGAAGAAATCCTGGTCGAGTGGTCTGCAAAAACCATTCGACCACCGGCTGTTTTGAATTAGGGCGCGTAGCAGGCTAAACAGAATGCTAAAACCTCGGGTTGTTGCCCCTCTGCTGGAGACCAGTTTACCGCTTCCAAAATACCACCCAGTTGTTGTAAAGGCAGGGCCATTACGGCACCCAATTGATTCAAACTCTGGTGAAGACCAGACAGATTTGTAGCCAGTTCCCCAAGTTTCACCTCCTCCATCAAGGCGCGTATGATCTCCTCAGATGTGGTTAAAGGGCGCTTAATTTCTTTGATTTGATAGTCCTGCAGTGAAAGTTTTGTTGCCACTGCCTCAAAGGTATCTTGCAAGGTGCCCAGGTTATCTACCAGACCCAATGTTTTTGCAGTGCTACCTGTCCACACTCGCCCGCCGGCGATTTCGTTCACGCTTTCAGGGTCGCTTTCCCGCGCCTCAGCGACGATATTAATAAATTTGTGATACACATCATTCACGCCGCTTTGTATCAGATTCTGTGCGGGTTGTGACAATGTTCGGTCGGGATGAAATATATCGGCCAGCGGGGTGGTGCCTACGCCGTCTGAATGGACACCCAAGCGTGTAAAGGATTCCGCAACATTGGGAATCAAGCCCCAAACACCAATCGAGCCGGTTATGGTTGTGGGTTGTGCCCAAATTTCATCCGCTGCCGTAGATAGCCAATAGCCTCCCGAAGCCGCCACACTGCCCATCGATATATATACCGGCTTGCCACTGGCTCGGGTCTCTAGTATTTCCTGGCGAATAAGCTCTGAAGCAAACGCGCTACCGCCGCCACTGTTAATACGAATCACAATAGCGGAGAGGGATTTATCATCGCGAGCACGACGAATTAAATCCGTAAAGCTGGCGCTGCCAATGGCGCCGTTGGGCTGATCGCCACCAACAATGGTGCCTTGTGCGACGATCAGTCCGATGGTTTTTTTATCGTCGGGCAAGAGTGACGTGATAGCTTTGTGATAGTCGGGGTAATTGATCGCGTCGTAGGTATCGCCGTCTTCGCTGGCGCCTACTTTTTCGGCCAGTAATTTACGCACTTCAGTACGTGATACCAATTCATCGACCAATCCGGCTTGCTTTGCCTGGGCCGCAAGGGTTTCCTGATTGTGTTGCGGTTTTTGCGTGCTCAACGCAATAAAATCATTGATCGCGTTGGCGTCGAGGCCACGATTACGAGTTACACGCTCTTCGTAGTGCTGCCACAAATCGTTGATCCAGCGAGCATTGTGTTCGCGCGATTGATCAGACATGTCGTTACGCATATAGGGTTCTACAGCATCTTTGTAGTCGCCGACCCTAAACACGTGAAATTTCACAGAAAGTTTATCGGCGGCATCTTTGAAATAGTTTTGGTACATCCCAAAGCCGGTGAGTAATACATTGCCCATCTCATTTAAATAAATGGTATCGGCGAAACTGGCCAGAAAATATTGCTGTTGCGAAAGGTTATCGCCATAGGCATAAATGGGTTTGCCTGATTCTTTGAAGGTTTGTAAGGCCTGGCCAACTTCTTCCATTTTGCTCACGCCGCCGCCTGCAAACTTAGTGAGGTTTAGCACCATACTGGTGATGCGATCATCGCTGGCTGCATGTTTTATGGTTTCTACCAGTTCCCGTACAGAGGTTTCGGCAACAGCATCATTGCTGCCCATGAGTAAGTCGGCTGGCGTGGCTTCGTAAGTGCGTTGATCGACCAGAAATCCTTCAGGCGCGACATTGAGAGCGATTTTGTCGGGTACATGAGTCGAAGGGGATTGAGCGATGCTCACGACGATGGCAACAACTATCAATAAAAACAGCAGATTAAAAAAAGCTGTTCGTATCCAGCTGATTACACCCCAAAAATTACTCCAGATATTACCGAGAATTTTAAACATAGAGCTCATCCTTCGTTTTGCGTTGCATCCAACGGGAAGCCAGCATCGCCGAGATAAAAATTACCACGGTAAGTATTAGAAATATGACATCGAGCAGATTGGCGGTTGACATGAACACACCGTCGACGGCTTTAATAAAATAAATTAAAAGCAAGAAGCACAGCCAGCTGAAACTGCGGTAGTAATTTTTCAGCATGCCCGGCAACAATAATAACAGGGGGCCGGCTTGTACAATAAAAACTGCCCAATTTGGTCCGGCGTCGCGAAAAAAGTTCCATCCTAAGAACAAGCCGATCAGTGCAGCGTAGCTCGCGTAAGTCATAACTAGGCTTATTTTTAATTTGGTGTTTAAGTGGGCGATAGGTTTGGTCGTGCGTTGTGTCATGCGGACTCCAGTAGTTTAGCGAGCTTGGCAATACGTTCCCCAAAATGAATGCATAATGCCTGTTCTTCATCACTAATGGGCTGTTCCCCCTGGCTGCCAGCAAGGTGGCTTGGACCATAGGGCGTGCCGCCACTGCGGGTGTTGTGCAGATGCGCCTCGCTGTAGGGAATCCCCGCGATGACCATGCCGTGATGTAACAGCGGTAGCATCATTGATAGCAAGGTGCTCTCCTGCCCGCCGTGCAATGAACCTGTCGAAGTGAAGACCCCTGCAGGGCGGCCAATCAATTCCCCGTTTAGCCACAAACCTGCCGTGCTATCGAGAAAATACTTCAACGGTGCCGCCATATTGCCAAAGCGGGTAGGGCTGCCGAGAATCAAGCCAGCACACTCGCGAAGATCATCTTCTGAGCAGTAAATATCTCCCTCGGGCGGGATTTCCGGGTCTACTGCCTCGCAAGTGGCAGAAACCGGTGGAACGGTGCGCAAACGGGCTTCGAGACCACACCGCTCTACACCACGTGCGATGTGTTGCGCCAGTTCGCGTGTAGCGCCATGGCGGGTGTAGTACAAAACTAATACGTAACTCATAACAAGGTGTTAACGTTCTCTGGTGGCCTGCCCAGAACTGCCTGGTTGTCTTTAACAACTATCGGTCGCTCAATCAGCTTAGGGAATTTAACCATGGCTTCAATCAAGGCCTGGTCGCTGAGCTCAGTGTCGGCGAGATTGTTGTCTTTGTAATCCTGTTCCCCTTTGCGCAGTAACTGCCTGGCGGACATGCCCAGCTTTTTCAGGAGGTCTTGCAATTCCTCTGCGCTAGGTGGTGTTTCGAGGTAGCGAACGATATCCGGGGTTACACCTGCGGCTTCGATCAGTGCCAGAGTTTGTCGCGACTTGGAACATCTTGGGTTGTGATAAATACGCATAGCTTTGGCCTTTCTCTCACATAGTTTTTAAAGGGCGGCATTTTAACGCGCTGCTGTGGCTACTCATAGCCATGTACGCCAGTGGTCTGCGATTACTGATACAATTCCGTGGACTGGATGGGAATTTTCATCAGAATGGATAAAACACCAGCAGCTTTTATTGAAAAATGGCGACGCGGCAAAACCATATTGCTGCGTTTTGCGCGTGAACTCTACACAGAATTTCTGGATAAGGGCTGTCAGAAGAGCGCGGCTGCGCTCACCTATATGACATTGTTTGCACTGGTACCGCTGATGACGGTCACCTATACGATGTTTTCTCTGATTCCTTCCTTCGATGGTATTGCCAACCAACTCAATGCTGCAATTTTGGAGCATTTTCTTCCTGAATCCGGCCAGGAGATTACCCAATATTTGGCCGACTTCTCGTCGCAGGCACGCCGCCTCACGGGCGCGGGCATCGCAATTTTACTGGTAACCGCCTACCTCATGCTGCGTAATATTGAGCAGACCTTCAACACCATCTGGGGTGTGAAGCAGGGGCGCTCGGGTTTGTTTGGTTACCTTCTGTATTGGGCCATTTTGAGCGTGGGGCCGCTTTTAATTGCGGCGGCATTCATGTTTAGCACCTACCTGCTGTCGATACAGCTGGTGTCGGAAGAATTAAATCGCTTTGCGGTTACCGAATGGTTGTTCCGCCTAACCCCCTGGCTGTTGACCAGTTTTGCGTTTACCTTGCTGTTTACGGCGGTACCCAACTGCCGTGTACCGTTTCGATTTGGCCTTATTGGCGGTGTGCTCACAGCGATGGCTTTCGAAGCGCTCAAAACACTGTTCGGTTATATGGTGGCCAACTCCAGTTTCAAACTTATCTACGGTGCGTTTGCTGTGGTTCCCTTGTTTCTGTTATGGGTGAATTTGCTGTGGACCATTATTCTCGGTGGAGCGGTTTTTGTCCGTACCCTTGCGGAAAACAGCTATGCGTCGCGCATTTCGCGTCTGTCTGACATGCTGGTTGTATTGAGTTGTCTGGCGCTGTTTCGGGAAAAGGCTGCCCATGGGGAATCGGTAAGTGACCGGGATTGCGTGCGTCTCGGAATTGGCCTGGTTCACTGGCAGCGGATGCGTTCGTTGATGGTTCAGAACAAGTGGATTGCGGTGACCGAAACCGGCGATTACGTGTTAAGCCGCGATTTGAAACAAGCCTCTATTTGGGACATCGCAGCAATGGTACGCCTACCCGTTAATGAGGAACTTTCGGCGCTGGTGCAAAGCCCCACTGAAAGGCCCTGGTTGGGGGAATATTTACAGCGCCAGGCGAAGGTAGTGGAAACCACAAAATCGGCGTTCTCGATGAGCCTTGAAGATCTTTACGCCATTGCGCCAGTCGCAAGCTGCAATGAAGCTAGATCTGCAAGCGAATAGATTACCCGAGCTGTGGCGCCTATATTGCTAATGTGGCCTTGAATTCGTAGCGTATATTCCAAACCAGATCGGTTTTTGCTGTCTATACTCAACTACATCGGGTAACTAATCCCCCTGGCTGAATCTGTACGATTGTTCATGACGATCCCTATACTCATCTGTGATGATTCCAACATGGCCCGTAAGCAGGTCGCCCGCAGTCTGCCGGAAGGCTGGGATGTTGCCATCACATTCGCAGGTGACGGCGAGGAAGCGCTGGATGTTATCCGTGCAGGCAAAGCAGATATGGTGTTTCTGGATCTAACCATGCCTGTTCTCGACGGTTATGGCGTACTCGAAGCGGTACGCGCTGAAGATTTGAATTGCATGGTGATCGTGATTTCTGGCGATATCCAACCCGAGGCAAGAGAGCGTGTTAAGTCTTTGGGGGCTATCGACTTTATTAAAAAGCCCGTCGACAAAGACAAGCTGCAAACTGTGCTCGTGGCTTACGGTTTGATGGCTTAAGCCGTAGAATAGGCAAAATTTCTAAAAACCTGCCTACATGAAACTTTCCCCGTTTGGTGAACAGCTCACCGGAGACTCCGGCATCGTCAGTCTTATGGAAGATCTGGGTGATGCCCTTAATGTAAACCCCAACATTTTGTTTCTCGGTGGGGGTAATCCCGCGTGGATTCCCGCCTTTGAGCAACGAATCGCCAAGCATCTAAAAAGTATTTGTGATGACCCCGATCAGTTGCACAAATTACTGGGCGTGTACCAGTCTCCCCGAGGTAATGAGGACTTCATTCAGGCTCTGACAGCATACTTGCGCAAACGCTATGATTGGCCGATCACAGAGCGCAACCTGGCCGTTGCGAGTGGCAGTCAGTCGGCGTTTTTTCTGTTGTTAAACATGTTGGCCGGCGAGCGCAAAGTGTGTTTTCCGATGATGCCGGAATATTTGGGTTACCGTGATCAGGGCATTGCGCCGGGAATGTATTGCGGCTTTCGCCCACAAATTGAGGAAATTGGCGAGCACCGCTTTAAATATCACATCGATTTTGATGCACTTGAGATCGATGAGTCTATCGCTGCATTGTGTGTGTCACGTCCTACCAACCCGACGGGCAATGTGATTACCGACAGTGAGATGCAGCGCCTCAGTGATCTCGCCCATGAGAGGCAAATTCCCCTGATTGTAGATTGCGCTTACGGGCTGCCATTTCCCGGCCTCATTTATCAACCGGTAAGCCACCAGTGGAATGACAACACCATTCTTGCCTTAAGCCTCTCGAAGCTGGGGCTTCCTGGGGTGCGCACTGGCATTATTGTAGCGCCGGAGTCCATCACCGAAAAATTTGTGCGGGCCAACACCATTGTTTCGCTGGCCAATGGCAATTTGGGCCCGGCGTTGGCAAATGCACTGCTGCGAGCCAATGAGTTGGATGCTGTTTGCGAGCAGGAATTGCAGCCCTTTTACCGTCAGAAGCGCGAATTTATGTTAACCGAGTTAGATCGTGTGCTCGCGGGGCTCAACTATCGGGTACACCAGTCAGAAGGTGCTTTTTTTGTTTGGCTGTGGTTTCCTGAGTTGGCTATGAGCAGTGAAACGCTTTACCAGCGCCTCAAGGCGAAAAACGTGTTGATTATGGCTGGAGAGCACTTTTTCTTCGGCTTGGGCGAGCCATGGCCACATAGCCAACAATGTATTCGCCTTAACTTCTGCCAGCCAGGGCCGGCAATTACCCAGGCATTGGAAATACTGGCAGCTGAAATCCGGGCCAGTTAAAGCTCTTCACCGGGCAGCGGCCAGCCTCCCAGGGCCTGCCACTTGTTCACCATAAGGCAAAATAGATCGGCAGTTTTTTCGGCATCGTAAGCGGCAGAATGAGCTTCCTTGTTGGAAAATTCCATCCCCGCCAGCTTGCAGGCGGTGGCGAGAACCGTGTGACCATACACCAGGCCCGACAAGGTCGCGGTGTCGAAGCAGGAAAACGGGTGAAAGGGATTGCGTTTGATGTCGTTGCGCGCTGCAGCCGCGTTTAAAAAACCCAGATCAAAATGGGCGTTGTGGCCCACCAATACAGCACGGTTACAACCTTCCGATTTAACAGCTTTTCGTACTGCTGCAAAAACCTCGCTCATCGCAAAAATTTCAGGCACAGAATCACGTGATTCGCATTCTAGGTCAATACCGGTAAATTCCAGTGCAGATTGCTCAATGTTGGCACCTTCGAAGGGTTCAACGTGAAAATCAAAGGTCTCGTCGCGATGCAGAACACCACCTTCATCCATATGCAGCGTTACTGCCGCGATTTCCAATAGCGCGTCGGTTGTGGCGTTGAAGCCGCCGGTCTCCACGTCGATAATGATGGGTAAGAAACCGCGAAATCGACGTGCAAAGGGGGTTTTAATAATATCTGATGAGCTCACAAATGAACCTTAGTGTTGTGGCTTAGGATTGACGTTGCCAACACAGTGTTTCGCCGGCTTTTACGGGCACTAGAGTTGTATCACCGAAAGAAAGTGTTTCGGGCACCTGCCAGGGCTTTTTCACAAGCGTAATAGTTTCCTCGTTACGCGGCAGACCATAAAAATCTGAGCCAAAATGGCTTGCAAACCCTTCGAGTTTGTCAAGCGCACCGGCGGTCTCAAAAGCTTCTGCGTAGAGTTCTATGGCGGCGAATGCGGTATAGCTGCCGGCGCAACCACAAGCTGCTTCTTTGCGATCTTTGGCGTGCGGCGCTGAATCGGTACCGAGAAAAAACTTGGGGCTTCCACTGATTGCCGCGCCAATGAGTGCTTGTTGATGGGTTTGCCGTTTTAAGATTGGCAGGCAGTAATAATGTGGTCGAATACCACCGGCAAGCATGTGATTGCGGTTGTAGAGCAGGTGGTGCGCCGTAATAGTGGCCGCGATGTTTGCCGGCCCCTGCGCAACAAACTCTACTGCCTGGGCAGTGGTGATGTGTTCCAGCACTATTTTCAGACCGGGAAATTCCTGTATTAAGGGCCCGAGCGTGCGCTCGATAAAAACTGCTTCGCGGTCAAAGATGTCGATATCTGAGCTAGTAACTTCACCGTGAATCAGCAGTAGCATTTTGTGCTTTTGCATCGCTTCGAGCACGGGGTAAATGCGTGTGATATCGGTAACGCCAGAGTCGGAGTTAGTTGTTGCTCCGGCGGGATAAAGCTTGCACGCCACCACTCCTGCCTGCCTTGCTGCCGTAATCTGTTCGACGCTTGTGTTGTCGGTAAGGTAGAGCACCATTAGCGGCTCGAAACTGACGCCGCCTGGAACAGATTCCATGATACGCGCGCGATAATCCAGAACCTGCTGTGCTTGAGTAATCGGGGGTACCAGATTTGGCATTACGATGACACGCGCGAAACTGCGCGCAGCGTCTGCCACTGTGGTTGTCAGCGCCTGGCCGTCGCGAAGGTGAATGTGCCAGTCGTCTGGGCGCGTAAGTGTTAGGGTCTCTGTCATGTACGAAATGGCCTGTACTTTTTTAAATGCGGTGGTGCCACCGGTGTATTCGGCGTCAGCGCTCGCTGCTTTGGTAATCTGAAAAACCGCTTTGTAATGGCTATGCTAATAGGGGTAGGGGCGAATGCTACCCGAAATGGAGGCTGTTGCCCACGGCTCAAGAAAATTCGCCGCTGGCCGATAGACCAGTAAACCCGCATCCTCAGTTGTCTGCTATGAATGTTGTGCCGTTTAAAAATATCTCTGTTGCACTGCTCTGTGTGGCAATCTGGCCGGCTGTTGCAGGAGCGGTTCAGTACACCAACGCCATAAATGAAGATGGCTGGCACAGTGTCACTTCTGTGTTTGAGTGTCGCCTGGAGCAGCGCGTGCCGCTGTTTGGAGAGGCTGTATTCCGTACCCGTGCCGGTGAGGCGTCTGGTTTCTATTTGCGTTCACGCGCACCTCGCTTTGATGCCGGCGAAGCCACCGTGACAGCCCGCACACCGGTATGGCGCGGTGGCAATGAAGAAATTCCACTTGGCAAGGTGCCGGTAAAAAAAGGAACCCGCCCAATGTGGCTCGGCAGCGCCAAAGCAGAGCTTTTGTTGTCACAATTGAGTCGGGGTATGGAGGTCGATCTCGCTAACGGCAGCTGGTACGGCGCGGATGCCGAGACCATCACCCTGACCATGACGAGCATCGGTTTTTTGCCGGCGTATCGCAAATACCTCAATTGTCTCGCCGGGTTGCTGCCTGCAAATTTCGATCAGATGAAGCGCACGGCCCTTTATTTTCCACCGGGTGAAACCGATGAATTGGATGCACGTGTTACACAGCAATTGGATCGTATTTTAAAATTGGTTAAAAACGACAATAAAATCCGGCAGTTCTATATTGACGGTCACACCGATTCCGCCGGAGATCGCGCCGATAACCTGGAGCTTTCGAAAACCCGTGCCGAATTGGTCAAAGCTTACTTGCTGCGTAGAGGCATTCCTGAAGACTGGATGACCGTTCGATGGCACGGCGAGCGCTATCCTGTAGCATCCAATGGTTCGGCCAGTGGTCGCGCAAAAAATCGTCGCGTCACGGTACGGATAGAGAGAGTGGAGGAGATTGAAGTATTACCCCTCGCTGCGAAAGATTAAGCTTCTTCAGAGTCTCGGACGGCGCCGCGTCTTACCAACCACAAGTACAGCACCAGCGCCAGAGCGGAATTTCCGGCAACCATACTCATCACCATAATTTGGTAACGCACAGCTTCCAGTGGTGAGATTCCCGAGAGAATTTGTCCCGTCATCATTCCCGGCAATGACACCAATCCCACCGCCAACAGTGCATTTACCTGAGGAATCATCGCTGCATTAAAAGCGATGCGCGCAGCTTCAGATTTCGGGTGACTTGCCCGTTCAGCCTCCAGGCGTTCCGCACCCACACTGAGACTGTTCATGCCATTTGCCAGTACCATCCCGGCCAAAGGGATGACAAATTGCGGCTGATACCAAGGGTCGAGTCGCAATACCACAAAAAGTATCCAGCACAGGTGTAATAGGCTGGAGGCTCCCAGGCTCAGTAACGCATGGCGAAAAATAGCCCAGGATTTCTGTTGCAAGGGGCGAATCGCGATCCAGGCAGAAACTGACATCATAAAACTCACGACGAGCAACCCAATTGCAGGTAGTTTGTAATTGAACAACACGCTTAACAAGTAACCAACGCCAACCAATTGCAGCACCATACGCGCACCCGCGATAGCCAGTTCGGAGCTCCGTCCAAGTCGCCATTGATACAACATAACGGCAAGCAGGAGCGGAATGGTGGAAAGCAAGGTGTCGAATAGAGTAAGGGTGATCATAGTCAAGTCCCTGAAACAGCGTTTGGGCACAATGTGGTGGGCGGAACGGAAAAGCACTGGAGTTTAACAGGCCCAGCCTTTAAAATTCGCCCCCCTTCATTCTTTAAAAAGTGTTGTTTACGGGGCAACCCCGAAAACGGAGTCATCATGTCAGCGGAAAATTCCTCAATAAAAAAAGTGGTTCTTGCCTATTCTGGCGGCCTGGATACATCGGTCATCGTGAAGTGGTTACAGGAAACCTATAACTGCGAAGTTGTTACTTTCACAGCCGATATTGGTCAGGGCGAAGAAGTAGAGCCGGCTCGCGCCAAGGCGCAGGCCATGGGTATTAAAGAAATATATATTGAGGATCTGCGCGAAGAATTTGTTCGTGATTATGTTTTTCCGATGTTCCGAGCCAACGCAATTTACGAAGGTGAATATTTATTAGGCACTTCCATTGCTCGGCCGCTGATTGCCAAGCGCATGGTGGAAATCGCATGTGAAACCGGTGCTGATGCCATCTCCCACGGTGCAACCGGTAAAGGTAATGATCAGGTACGTTTTGAGTTAGGCGCCTACGCGTTAATGCCTGGTGTTAAAGTGATCGCGCCCTGGCGTGAGTGGGATCTAACCTCACGTGAAACTCTGATGGCCTACTGTAAAGAACACAATATTCCGGTTGATTTTGCCAAGGCCAGCAAAAAATCCCCTTACTCCATGGATGCCAATCTGCTGCATATCTCGTACGAAGGCGATAATCTCGAAGATCCCTGGTCAGAGGCAGAGGAAGACATGTGGCGCTGGACGGTTTCACCGGAAGCCGCACCCGACGCACCGGAGTACATCGAAATTAGCTTTGTGAAAGGCGACCCGGTTGCGATTAATGGCGAGGCCATGTCGCCAGCCACGTTACTGGAAACTCTCAATAAAAAAGCAGGCGCGCATGGTGTAGGTCGGCTTGATATTGTGGAAAACCGCTATGTTGGTATGAAGTCCCGCGGATGCTACGAAACCCCCGGAGGCACGATTTTATTGCCTGCGCATCGCGCAATTGAATCCTTAACGCTCGATCGCGAAGCTGCGCACTTAAAAGACTCCTTTATGCCGAAATACGCAGAATTGGTGTACAACGGTTACTGGTGGAGCGCTGAGCGCAAAATGCTCCAAGCTGCCATTGATGAGAGTCAGCAGTGCGTGAATGGTGATGTGAGATTGAAACTGTACAAGGGTTCGGTAAAAGTTGTAGGACGTCGCTCTGACGACAGTCTGTTTGACGAGTCGGTTGCTACTTTTGAAGATGATGCTGGTGCCTACGACCAAAAAGATGCCGGTGGCTTTATCAAACTCAATGCATTACGTATGCGTATAGCTGCGCAAAAAGGTCGCAAGCTGGACGACTAAGTCTGGTCAGCAGCCGGGGTTACTTATTGCTCTCGAATAAGGTGATCACTTACTCCGGCGTTTAGTTTAGAAGCGGTATTTTTCAGGGCTAAGCAATTAAGGCGTAACTTTTGGTTGAGCGCTTTTAGTCCTATGCTTAGCAATGCTGGGTATTGAAGAACTGGGTTTGGCTTACTTGAGGGCTCTCCCTGGCATGTCTTTGAATCAGCACGATAGGTAGCACTGTCGCGAATGTTCACCGCTTGACAGTAATCAAGTATTGCCAATTTTCAGTGCCTATAATCGTTAGTAACTTCATGCACTGAATTTATATTGGTGATATTTCCATATATTATATGTGGTTTTAGTTCGTAGCAGATTAATTCATTCCGATATGCGTCGTGACGGCTCTTCACGGCGTGTAGTTGCATTTCCAAACTTTTAAAAACCTAAAAATCACACAGGACTTCATTATGAGTAATGGCTTGGCAACAGATCAGCCGGCATACAACTACAAGGTCGTGCGCCAGTTCACGATCATGACAGTTGTGTGGGGTATCGTTGGCATGACTGTGGGCGTACTGATTGCGGCGCAATTGGTGTGGCCAGAGTTGAACAATTTATTGCAACCCTATTCGCATTTCGGTCGTTTGAGACCCTTGCATACCAATGCGGTTATTTTCGCATTTGGCGGTTGCGCATTATTTGCCACGTCTTATTACGTGGTGCAGCGTACCTGTCAAACTAAATTGTTCGGGGGGTTTCTGATTCCTTTTACTTTTTGGGGCTGGCAATTAATTATTGTGGCTGCTGCGATAACTCTGCCAATGGGACTGACCTCCGGGAAAGAATATGCTGAACTTGAATGGCCGATTGATATCGCCATCACCTTGGTTTGGGTTGCCTACGGTATCGTCTTTTTTGGTACGGTCGTTACCCGTAAAACCTCACATATTTATGTGGCCAACTGGTTTTTTGGCGCGTTCATTCTAACGGTTGCTTTGCTGCACGTTGTGAACAGCATGGCAATTCCTGTGTACATGTTTAAATCTTACTCGGCGTACGCCGGTGCCATGGATGCTATGATCCAGTGGTGGTACGGTCACAATGCTGTCGGCTTCTTCCTTACTGCGGGTTTCCTCGGCATGATGTATTACTTTGTGCCGAAGCAGGCGGGTCGCCCGGTTTATTCTTACCAATTGTCGATTGTGCATTTTTGGGCTCTGATTGCTGTTTATATTTGGGCGGGCCCACACCATCTTATGTATTCCGCGTTACCCGATTGGGCGCAAAGCCTGGGTATGGTGATGTCGCTGATTCTGCTAGCGCCTTCCTGGGGCGGCATGATCAACGGCATGATGACGCTCTCGGGTGCATGGGACAAACTGCGTACCGACCCTACTTTACGATTCCTTGTGGTGTCTTTGTCGTTTTACGGTATGTCGACCTTTGAAGGTCCGATGATGTCCATTAAAACCGTGAACGCATTGTCACATAACACCGACTGGACCATTGGTCATGTACACTCCGGCGCACTGGGTTGGGTGGCTATGATTTCTATTGGAGCGGTTTACCACCTGGTTCCGCCATTGTTCGACCGCGCACGCATGTACTCGGTACGGCTCATCAACATTCATTTCTGGTTATCAACCATTGGCACCGTGTTGTACATCGCTTCGATGTGGGTGAACGGCATTATGCAGGGCCTGATGTGGCGAGCTTTCAATGCCGACGGCACCTTAACCTACAGCCTCGCGGAGTCTGTTGAGGCGAGTTATCCCGGCTACTTCGTGCGCTTCCTCGGAGGTTTGATCTTCGCATCTGGCATGTTGTTGATGGCCTACAACGTATACAAAACCATCAACGAAGAACAATCCGCCGAAGATGAAACATCGGCCGCAGAGCCGCAGGTTGCGTAAGGGGAGAAGCCGTGAAAAATCATGACATCGTAGAAAAAAATATCGGTTTGATGGTGTTGTTTGTTGCTGTAGCCATTAGCTTTGGTGGCTTGGTGCAAATTGTTCCTCAATTCTTCCTGGAAGAAACTACCAAGCCCCTGGAGGGCCTCAAACCTTTAACCGCGTTGCAACTGGAAGGTCGCGATATTTATATCCGAGAGGGTTGCAATGTTTGCCATACGCAAATGGTTCGTCCATTACGTGCCGAAGTTGAACGTTACGGTCACTATTCTGTTGCTGGTGAGTCGGTGTATGAGCACCCGTTTTTGTGGGGCTCCAAGCGAACTGGACCAGACCTAGCGCGCGTAGGTGGTCGATACAGCGATAACTGGCATCGTGCCCACCTGTACAACCCGCGTAACGTCGTTCCCGAGTCGAATATGCCCGCGTTTCCGTGGTTGTTCGACAACGAGCTAGACGGTAAACATACCGCAGACAAGATGAAAGCCTTGCGTGCTGTGGGCGTACCCTACACCGATGAAGATCTTGACGGTGCTAAAGCTGCCGTAGAAGGTAACCGGGAAATTGATGCGGTTATTGCTTACCTGCAGCAACTGGGCACGTTGCTAACACAAAAACGGTAAGGTTTTTATGGATCTCGTTACGCTTCAAGGGTTCTCGACCATTCTGGTGATGATTGCGTTCATCGGCGTGTGCTGGTGGGCATTTTCACCGAAACGTAAAAAGCGTTTTGAAGAAGCGGCAAATCTGCCGTTTGCCGACGAACCCCAAAGCCAAAACAAACAACAAAAAACTGAAGATAACAATCTTCAGTCAGCTGACCAAAAAGAAGGGCAGGGCTGATTATGAGTACATTTTGGAGTTTATGGATCATCGTCCTCACACTGGTGTGTTTGGGATTGGTGTGCTGGGTATTATTTGCCAATCGTAAGGTAGCGGTGAAAGACAGCGAAGAACCTGAGAACCAGACCACTGGTCATATATACGATGGCATTGAAGAGTTTGACAACCCACTTCCCCGGTGGTGGTTTTTAATGTTTGTTGGCACCTTAATTTTTGGTGCGATTTATTTGGCGTTGTACCCCGGTTTGGGTGGTTTTAAGGGCATTATTGGTTGGACGCAGGTGAAGCAGCTCGAAGCCGAACAGGAAAAAGCAGCAGAAGTTGAAGCCAAAACCTATGGTGTTTACGCCAGCATGCCAGTGGAAGAGCTGATACACGACGGTCGTGCCATGAAAATGGGGGTACGATTATTCGCCAACAATTGCGCGGTGTGTCATGGCGCTGATGGTGGTGGCAACTACGGCTTCCCGAACCTCACCGATAACGATTGGTTATACGGTGGCAAGGCAGAAGATATTCGCAACAGCATTGCAAATGGCCGTGGCGGCGCCATGCCGGCATTGGGTGCGGTATTGGGTGAAGAGAATGTTGCGAAAGTTGCTGAGTATGTCCTGAGTTTATCTGGACAGGACCATGACGCAGCATTAGCGGAAGCGGGTGCGCCAATGTTTCAGCAGAATTGTGCCGTTTGTCATGGTGCGGATGCTAAAGGCAATAAAATGGTCGGTGCTCCCAACCTAACGGATAACACCTGGCTGTATGCCGGTACGCGCGAAGCCATTCAGCAAACGATACGCTCAGGTCGCCAGAACCAAATGCCCGCTCAGCACAACAAGCTGCGTGAGGAAAAAATACATCTGCTAGCGGCTTACGTATATTCATTGTCATTTAATTACGACGAGTAATTCGCAAGCGTAATCGCCAAGCGCAATCAAAGCGGAAGTGAGGGATCATTTGAGATTCCAGAGAACTTCCGCTTTTTTTTCTTGTGGATAGACTATAGTATATTAGTTATTTCTAAATTATCGCAGGAGCTCGATAAGGTGTCCGAAAAATCGTCGCCTGAAGATGGCCAAACTATCCGTTACCGCAATCTCTACGAAAAGTCCGATAAAATTTACACGCGTAAAATCACCGGTCTTTATCAAAATATTCGTCGCTACACTGGATTACCGTTAATTGCTGGTTTTCTGTTGCTACCCTGGTTTGTCATAGATGGCCGCCCCGCGGTGTTATTCGACCTGCCTGCGCGACAATTTCACGTGTTATGGCTCACCTTTTGGCCACAGGATTTTATGCTGCTGGCTTGGTTGTTAATAATTTCGGCTTTCACCCTGTTTACAGTAACCACATCCTTAGGGCGTGTTTACTGTGGCTTTACCTGTCCACAAACGGTGTGGACTTTAATGTTTATTTCGGTGGAACATTTTTTTGAAGGCGATCGAAACAAGCAGATCAAGCTCGATCAGTCGCCCTGGAATTTTAATAAAATATGGCGTAAATCCAGCAAACATGCGGTTTGGGTCTTAATCGCGTTTATTACCGGTGTTACTTTTATTGGGTACTTTGTGCCAATTCGCGAATTGTTGCTGGGTTTGCTGCCCTATCGCGACTCGGTATCGGGAATGATGACGATTGACGCCAACCCGGTAGCCGCTTTCTGGACACTCTTTTTCACCACTGCAACGTACCTCAATGCAGGATGGATGCGTGAGCAGGTATGCAAATACATGTGTCCCTATGCGCGTTTCCAGTCGGTGATGTATGACAACAATACTTTGTCGGTACACTACGATACCAAAAGAGGGGAATCGCGCGGTGCCCGCAAGCCAAAAGATGACTACAAAGCGAACGGTTTGGGGGATTGCATCGATTGTTCGTGGTGCGTTCAGGTTTGCCCGGTCGACATCGACATTCGCGACGGTTTGCAATACGAGTGTATTAACTGTGGCTTGTGCGTTGATGCCTGCAACGCGGTTATGGACAAAATGCAGTATCCGCGTGGCTTGGTTCGTTTTACCTCAGAAGATGAACTCAAAACCGGTGTATTTAAATTTCTGCGACCGAGAATTATTGGTTATGCTTTGGCAGTAACCGCAATGATGTCGGCCTTTGTCTACACCATCTCAACGCGAACCCCGTTATCTGTAGATGTTATTCGCGATCGCGGTGCGCGTATGTATCGCATTAGCGGCGATCAGGTTCAGAATGTGTACACGGTTAAAATTAACAATATGGATAACAATCCTCATACCTATTCTGTAGGTGTTGAAGGCGACTATCCATTTGAAGTTAAAAATTATCGCCCGGTACAAATTCTTGCTGGTGAAGTTTTTACGGTTCCGTTGCGTATAAGCGTGCCGCGCAAAGCACTCGATACCGAAAAAACCACTTTAATATTGAAAGTAACGGCATCTGACAACGATAAACTACAGGCCATTGAAACCACCAATTTTATAGGCCCAGCGCCGCACAAATAACAAGGGAACACATTGGAAACAAATATTGTAAAACCCTGGTATCGTGAACCTTGGGCCTGGCTGATTGTTGGCCCTTTGGTATTTGTGGTGATACTGGGAATTGCATTAGTGGTGATCTCTGTGAAGTATCGCGACGATGTGGTTAGTGACGATTACTACCAGGAAGGTAAAATGTTAGATAATCGTTTCGAAGCCGAGAGAGCTGCACGCGAAACCGGTTTGCATGGTGATCTGCAAATCGATGCTGGCGCCAGCGAAATTCGTTTGATCTTGAACCAGCCCTTGGATAGTGAAGAGACTATCACCTTATTGCTTTCCCATCCCATTAAGTCTGCCAAAGATCACACCTACGTATTGAAACGCTTTTCTCTCACTGGCTACAAAGCGAGTTTGGATTCACCATTATCTGAGCGCTGGTATGTTCGTGTGGAAGCACATACCGGTGACGACCCTAAAGCAATATGGCGCCTTAGCGGCGAAGCCGATTTTAGAAAAGCCGCAACGTTTGCTTTGCAGTAAACATCCATGACTGACTGCTATCATTGTGGCCTCCCTGCAGACTCACAAATTACTGCATTAATTAATGAAGCAGAGCAGGTATTTTGTTGCGAGGCCTGCCGTATTGTTGCTCTCACCATCAGTGATGGGGGGTTGGGGAGTTACTATAAATTTCGAGACCAACTTGCCACTAAACCTGCGGAATTGAATAAAGATTTTGCCGGTTACGATTTGCCTGAAGTACAGGCCGATTTTGTGCACGAAACCGAAGAGGGTTTGGCTGTTGCTAAATTAAGTGTGCAAGGCATCAGTTGTGCTGCATGCGCCTGGTTAATCGAACATCATCTTGGTCAGATTGACGGTGTCGCACAGGTTCGTGTTAACGCCACTACTCGACGTTGCATTTTACAGTGGCAAAAAAATCGTAAGCCCCTCAGTGAATTACTGGCTGAATTGCAGCGTATAGGGTATCAGCCGCAACCCGATCGTCAGGAAACAACACAGCGAATTCGTAAAAAAGAAAATCATTTGGCATTAATGCGTCTGGGAGTTGCCGGAATTGGCATGATGCAGGTGGGCATGGTTGCCGTGGCGCTTTACGCAGGTGATTTACAAGGCATTGAAACAAATTGGCAGGTGTTTTTGCGATGGGTCAGCCTGGTGATCGCAACGCCTGTAGTGTTCTTTTCTGCGGCGCCTTTTTTTAATAGCGCTGCACGTGCATTAAAATTGCGACACTTGAATATGGATGTGCCGGTGAGCTTGGCGATCGGCCTTGCCTACAGTGCGAGCGTATGGGCGACGGTGACCCACGCTGGCGATGTGTATTTCGATTCTGTTTCCATGTTCACGTTTTTTTTGCTGTTAGGGCGATATCTCGAGATGCGCGCGCGGCACAGCAGCGCGTTTGCCAGCGAAAACCTGCGCAACCTGTTACCGTTAACAGCGACACGCATTGAGGCCTCTGGCGAGCATGTTTCAATACCATTGGCCGGGGTTAATATAGAAGACACCTTGTGGGTTAATGCGGGCGATGTTATTCCGGTAGATGGCAAATTATTAAGTGCTCAGGCCTTTATTGATGAATCTTTACTGACCGGCGAGTCGCTTCCCCAAAAAAAGTCGTGTGGTGAAGGACTTGCAGCGGGCACCTTAAATTGCGAAACAGCTGTGCAAATGCGTGTTACCCAAACAGGCAATAAAACCCAGCTTGCTGCTATCGAAAGTCTCGTTGAACAGGCGGCATTACAAAAGCCGCGTCAGTTGGCGTTCGCCGATTTTGTGGCGAGCCGATTTGTTGCTGCGGTATTGGTTTTAGCATTGTTAGTGGGTGGTGGCTGGTGGTTTATCGATGCATCAAAAGCGTTTTGGGTGGTTTTATCGGTATTGGTGGTGACCTGCCCCTGTGCGTTATCGTTGGCAACACCAGCAGCGCTTACCGCTGGGCTGAATCAAGCACGCCGCTTGGGCGTTTTAATTAGTGGCCCGCAAGTAATGGAAACTCTAGGGGCTATTCAACATGTGGTGTTCGATAAAACCGGTACGCTTACAGAAGGGAGAATGCAACTTGTAGACGCCCTTGTAGTTCCGTCACAGGCTAAGGCCTCTTCCCAGCATAGTACGCAGTATTATCTTGAGGTTATCGCCGCGCTCGAGCAGCACTCCAGCCACCCTATCGCAGGGGCTTTTAAAAACGCGATATACTCGGCTCACCAGGCGAATTCTATCGCGGTGTTTGAAGGGCAGGGCATCGCCGGTAGCTACCACGGGGAATTCTATCGATTTGGCCGGGCGCAGTTCGCTGCAACAGGGGCACAAATTCCAGACGAAGACCCAACGGCGTTGTGGCAATTATTGGCAATTCAACGGGGTGAAAACTTCGTGCCTGTGTGTTGGGTAAAACTTGCCGATCGCCTGCGAGATTCAGCGGCGCCAGCTGTGCAAGCAATACAGCGAAGTGACCGCAGTGTCACTTTGTTAAGCGGTGATCGCCAGGCTGTGGTGAAGCTCATTGCGGAACAACTGGGCATATCCCATGTTGAATCAGAAGCGCTACCCGCCGATAAACTGGCGTGGTTAAAATCACGTCACAGCGCAGGCGAACGGGTGTTGATGGTGGGAGATGGTATTAATGATGTGCCGATTCTTTCTGCTGCCGATGTTTCAGTTGCTATGGGCAGTGCGACTCGCCTGGCACAATCCAGAGCTGATTGTGTGCTACTCAATGGAAACTTAATGGCGATTCCTCAAGCCATGTTGCTCTCAGCACGCGTGCAGCGAACCATACGACAAAATCTGACATGGGCGCTGGTGTATAATCTTATCGCTCTGCCGGTTGCGGCCGCTGGTATTCTCCCTCCGTGGTTAGCTGCGTTGGGGATGTCATTCAGTTCGTTAATTGTTGTGCTGAATGCCATGCGGATTTCCCGCGCAGAAACCGCGCAACCATAAAATTACCGTCGTGGTATAGGAAGGCGCTTTGGAAAGTCTTTTAATTCTTATTCCAATTGCGATTGTGTTTGTAATCATCGCAATAGCGATTTTTTTCTGGGCTGTAAAGTCTGGTCAATACGATGATCTCGAAACGGAGGCGCGGCGCATTCTGTTTGATGAGGATCTCCCAGAAAAAAAAGCGCCAGTAAATAACCCAAAAACCCTTAACAAAGCAAGTAAAAAAACCAAGAATAACAATGAATCCTGAGAGTATCGCTGCGGCATTTATGTTGGGAATTCTGGGCGCAGGTCATTGCCTGGGAATGTGTGGCGGCATAGCAGCTGCATTGGCTTTTGCCAATCAGGCAAATGGCAAAGTTTATTCCCTGTTTATTTTGATGACCTACAACCTGGGAAGAATTTTGAGTTATGCCTTAATCGGCGGTGTTGCAGCGTCGATGGCCGGACTGTTGGATGAACTAACACCTCTGCCAATTCTACGCACCCTTTCAGGGGTGCTGTTGGTGGGCATGGGGTTGTATTTGGCGGATTGGTGGAGAGCTCTCGCTGTCCTCGAAAAAGCAGGAAGTCGTATTTGGAAAATATTCGCCCCTTTGTCGCAGAAACTCATGCCAGTAAAAAATGTGCAAGGCGCGCTCTTACTCGGTTTTATTTGGGGTTGGTTACCTTGCGGACTGGTTTACTCGGCGCTGGTATATGCAGCGGCGCAAGCCAATTTTGGCGGTGGTTTTACGGTCATGCTGGTTTTCGGTTTAGGCACTATGCCTGCGGTGTTGGCCGGTGGGCTCGCCAGCGATTACATTAAAAAAACCATCGCACATGCTTGGGTAAGGCGTTTTTTCGGTGTGATTTTTATTGCCTATGGGTTGTATACTTTGTATCCCGTTGTGAAGTTGTTACTGACTGTGCTGGGTATCATCGAGCCATCGCACACCATGCACCACCACCATCACTAGCGAGGTCGTTATGGTTAAAGTACTGGTAGCCGTTGCCGATGGCACGGAAGAAATGGAAGCCGTTACCATTACCGATGTCCTGGTACGCGCGGGCGCACAAGTTTGCACGGCATCAGTGATGCCGCAGCAGCTCACCATTACGGCGTCACGTGGCATTAAACTTATGGCCGACTGCTTGATTACTGATTGCGCTGCTGAGTGGGATTTAATCGCACTCCCTGGGGGTATGCCCGGCGCCGAGCATTTATCAAACTGCGCTCCGCTAATCGAGTTAATTCGTACCCAATTGGCCGCCGACAAGTGGCTGGGTGCAATCTGCGCAGCGCCCGCTGTGGTATTGGGCCGACATCAATTAATTTCTCTAAAAACAGCAACATGCTATCCCGGTTTTCAGGCGGAACTTGCCGAGCAAGTGGCTAGGATTTCTCAAGAACGCGTTGTGGTAGATGGCAAATTGGTCACCAGCCAGGGTCCCGGGAGTGCCACTGAATTTGCGTTGACCTTGGTTCAATGTTTGTTTGGTAGTGATAAGGCTCAGCAGGTTGCTGAGGGCCTGTTATTTCCTTGGTAATGCTGTTGGTACTTTAATCTTATAAAGGTTTTCACGCCTTGGTGTGCCGGATATTCTCTCCGAACTAGCGAAAAATTATGGCACAAAAATCAGCGAGTTACGCAAAAAGTAAGTACTGATTATCGAATTTCTGTCGATTAATTTTACCCTCCTTACATTCCAGTTCGTCATCCTAAACTGGTCATTTTTTGTCACCTGTTTCAACGCCCCAATTTTCCAGGGTTTGTGAGCTTATATCTTTCACTTATTAACTTTGGTGAGTTTTTTGCTTATTGTAATAAAAATGCTGATATTGAGAGCCAAGTAACAGAAATGAATTGGCCTTTATAGCAGCGATAAAAATTTACTGGACAGTTGTAAGGGGACTTTATCGTGAAAAAATTATTAGGATCATTTTGTTTGGCGACTGCCATGAGCGTTAGTGCTGGCGCAATGGCTATGAGTATTCCTCTCGATGAGTACAACCTTGTCGTTGCGGGAGACTACAAGCACGAAGGGGGCTCTGTATGGGGTACAACCTTTATTGGCGGCAACCTTACGGGCGGAGCTTCTGAATTTGCGACTACAGTTGCGCCTGCACCTGTTATCGATTCCCTCAAGGTGGTGGGTGATATCACAGCCAACCAGGTTAAGGTCAAATCGGGAAATTTGGTAATTGGTGGCGAGATCGGCTCCGGCAGCAACGTTGAATTACATGGCGCTGGCGCCACTGTGATTCATGACAGCAGTCTCAGCATTGATGGCGTGGTCTCTGACCTGCAAACTGCCAGTACTACTCTGAGCGGCATGACCACCGCTGGTAACATGGCCAGTTTTAACAATGGTGCATTCAGCTATTCTGGCGATGCAGATATCGCGTTTTTTGATATCTCGTTTGAAGACCTTTTTAAACAAAACACGAATTTCAATTTTTCCGGCGTTGCAGCAGATAGCCTGGTGATTAATATCTCGGGCACCCAGAACCTTAACACCGGCTCAAGTTATAACTTTCCCGGCTTGGATCTGTCGGGTAACAGTGGTCTGGGAGCTGAAGATATTCTTTGGAATTTTTTCGAAGCTGAAGATTTAACCATCTCTAACCCGGTGGTTGGTTCAATTCTGGCGATCAATGCGGATGTTACCTTGATGGGTACCCTGGATGGTTCTTTGGCTGCTGGCTCGCTGGTTACTCAACGCCAAATCCACGACTACAATTACACCCACAAAGTTAACCCAGTACCATTACCTGGTTCCAGTGTGCTGTTCGGCACAGCGTTGTTGGCGTTTGGTCTCTCACGCATGGGTCGTAAAAAACGTGCATAAGTAGAGCGCATTTGTGACTTAAAAAAACCGGGTTAATACCCGGTTTTTTTGTATTTAAAGCATGTAAAACGATACCCTGAGGTTTAGCCAATAAAATTGTTATAGAGTTAATAAATCCGCAATGAGGATTGATTCAGAAAATTAAACGATTGCTCTGAAAACAATCGATTACTTGAGAAAATATACAGAGAAACTTCAGAATGGGGGGCGGGATTGATGATGTAAAATTGGTCGGAGCGAGAGGATTCGAACCTCCGACCCCTGCCTCCCGAAGGCAGTGCTCTACCAGGCTGAGCTACGCTCCGATGGTCTGCATTGTTACATAAAATTGACGATTTCAAAATAAGGGCTTTGCCTCCAGCCTGCTCTAAATCACGTAAATTGTATGTGTGCTGGATGTATTTGCACCTAAATCGTTTTTGCTTATTTCTGCCATGTAATACTTTTGTAAAACTTGCAATGGATATTGATCCCGCACTTATTCCAAAACGAAGAAAGGATGTGTCGGAGTCGCTCCATGAATCACTCCAAAAAAAATGGTGAGTTTGAGTATGCCTTGCAGACTGGTGAGAATCTGCTGCTTGTCGCCCGCCGTTTTCGCGTAACACTCAACCAATTGCTATCGGCAAACCCTCATTATCGCGCTGACCCTGAATATGTGCGTAGTGGGGACGTTATTTTGGTTCCCAATGCTCACCTGGAAGATTCATTGGTTCGATTTGGCGATTTTTCCGACAACACCGCTCAAGAATCTATCTGCTGTACTTCAGACCCGAATACCGATTGGCTGCTCCCAGAAAAAGGCTTACTTACTTTTGAAGCCTGTGGCAGTGAAACCAGAGGCCGTCAGTTTAGCCGTAAACCGCATGTTCCTGATGCAAATTCCGGTGTGGTTATTGGCAGAGGTTACAGTTTAAAAGATCGATCGGAACAGGAAATTTTCAGTGATTTAAGCGAAGCCTGTGTTGATGTTAATGATGCCCGTAACCTGGCCAGCTGCCGACATTTGACTGGGGGTAAAGCACGTAAGTTCCTTCAGGATATGGGCTATAACCGCATCGAAATTTCATTGGAATCCCAATACCGACTGCACCAGATCTTATACAGCGAGCTCAGTGGTTTCGTTAAAAGAATATGCCGCAGAGTCGATGTGGCGGATAAATACGGTACAGTTAATTGGGGCGAGTTACCCCAAAAGTTCAAGGACATTGTGGTGGATTTGCACTATTGTGGAGATTATACCAGTGCCACCCGCGAGCGCGTTCAGCCAACGCTGGTAAGTGGCAAGCTTGAAGATTTACAACACGTCATTAGTGATCAGTATTACTGGCTGGAATTGCGCAACGTACCACCAGAGCGTTTTGAAACGCGCAGGCACTTTCTCCTTGCGAACGCTGCCAACCAACGACAGACACCCGAAACGGCCTAATTGGTAAATCCCGCTCCTGCAGAGTATCCTTACTGCCCCTTTTAGTAAGGAGTTTGACCATGCAATTTCTTCACACCATGATTCGCGTAGGCGACCTGGAAAAGTCGCTCGCTTTTTATACTGAAATTCTGGGAATGCAGTTACTGCGGAAGCAGGATTATCCCGAAGGTCGCTTCACCCTGGCTTTCGTGGGTTATGGGGAAGAGTCAGGCAACACGGTACTCGAGCTAACTCATAATTGGGATACCGCTGAGTATGAGTTAGGAAATGGTTTTGGACATCTCGCCATTGGCGTTCCCGATGTCTATGAAGCTTGCGAAAAAATTAAATTAGCTGGTGGCAAAGTAGTACGCAAAGCCGGCCCCATGAAACATGGCACCACCGTACTGGCATTTGTGGAAGACCCCGACGGGTATAAAATCGAATTACTCGCCCGTTGATTCCGCCTGGTAGTCGCGTGTGAAAACCCTGTTAATCGATAACTTCGATTCGTTCACCTATAACCTCTATCAGCTCATCGCCGAGGTCAATCGCGTGGCACCGGTGGTGATTAAAAACAACTCCATGCTGTGGCCTGAGCTAAAGAACGACGGCTTTGACAATATCGTTATTTCACCGGGGCCGGGGCGCCCTGAGAATGCAGGCGATTTTGGCATATGTTCCCAGGTAATTTGTGAAGCGGATGTTCCTGTTCTGGGGGTGTGTTTGGGTCATCAGGGCTTGTGTCACCTCTATGGTGGTGAAATCGATTACGCCGAAAAAGTGATGCACGGGCGTGTCAGCGAGGTGTTTCACAACGGCGACCCACTGTTTGCCAATATTCCTTCACCCTTCAAGGTAGTACGCTACCATTCGCTGTACGTGCGCCGGGTACCGCAACAAATGACAGGCATTGCTCAAACCCATGATGGCATAAATATGGCTGTGCGCCATAATAAAAAGCCGCTGTGGGGAGTGCAATTTCACCCTGAATCGATTTGTTCCGAATATGGCCGCACGCTGTTAACAAATTTTCGCGACTTATCAAGGATGGCCATGCGGGGCCGTACTCTGGTAAATATCACCAAGCCCCCGGTAGCTTCGCTCCCTAAACATTCGAATAAAAAAAAGAATACTGCATTTACGCTATTTTCGCGTCGCTTAACACTTAGCTCTGACCCTGAGCAGGTATTTGTTGCACTCTTTGCTCAGGCCGCTAATAGTTTTTGGATAGACGCTCAGTGCTACCCAGGCAGCGAAAATCGTTTTTCGTATATGGGCGATAGCGACGGCCCGCACGCTGAAATACTTCGGTACGAGCAGTGCAACAAATCCCTTAAAGTTGAACAACAGGGTATCCAAAAAAACTACAGCGGTGAGCTGTTTCAGTATTTAAAAGAAAACCTTGGTACAAAACGGCAAAGTAGCGAAGATCTACCTTTTGATTTCAATCTAGGTTACGTGGGTTATTTCGGTTATGAAATGAAAGGTGACTGCGGGTATGCCAGTCCTCACAGATCACAACACCCTGATGCCTCTCTCATATTCTGTGATCGCATGGTGGTTTTTGATCATGCTGAACACGTTATCTATTTGGCCTGCCTGGATACCTCAGATCATTCTAAGCGCGTTACCGACTGGCTGAATACCATGCAAGCGCAATTAACGCGACTTGCAGATTCAGGCCCGGCGGATTTTACTTCATCCAAGCCCAAGCAAAGCCCGGTGCAACTGAGCCACAGCGATGCAGAGTATCTCAAGTTGATTGACGCTGCTAAAGCTTACATCCGGCGGGGAGAAAGCTATGAAATTTGCCTGACCCGCCAGTTGCGTACCACCAGCCACATACCGCCATTCCAGTTGTATCAACGTCTCAGGCGCGGTCACCCAGCACCCTATGCCGGGTATTTTAAATTTGGCGAGCTGGAAATTATCAGTTGTTCCCCGGAAAAATTTCTTAGTATCGATGCCCAGGGTTGTGTAACCACCAAACCCATTAAGGGAACACGGCCGCGATCTGACGACCCGGAAACAGATGCCGCGTTAAAGAATGATCTGGCTAACAATGAAAAAGATCGCGCTGAAAATCTTATGATCGTAGATTTATTACGCAATGACCTGGGGCAGGTCTCCGAAGTTGGCAGTGTGCGGGTTTCGCGCCTGTTTGAAGTGGAATCCTACAGCGGCGTACATCAACTGGTTACTACGGTAAGCAGCCGCCTACGGCGCGATTGCGATGCACTGGATTGTTTGCGAGCGTGTTTTCCTGGCGGCTCAATGACGGGGGCTCCCAAAAAGCGCACCCTGGAAATTATCGACGAACTTGAAGGCGCTGCCCGGGGTGTGTATTCCGGTGCGCTGGGTTTTTTAGCACTGAATGGAGGTGCTGATTTAAGTATCGTGATACGCACACTGGTGTGTGAAAACGCTGCGATTAGTTTGGGAGTGGGCGGTGCCATCGTAGATTTGTCGGATGCCCAAACCGAGTTGGAAGAGACCCGTGTGAAATCTTATGCCTTATTGAGTGCTCTGTGATCAACAGCGCTTTCTGAGGGCTTGACCGGGCAAAAAGGCTTTGGATTTAGCTCCGCCGTTAGGTTTCTCTGCTATAACTTTCTGCAAGCGTTTTGAAATTCATCGTTCGGCTACGCACAGGGTTGTACGTCACGCCTATGAATCAAATCTTCGTTGCCAATCCCAAAGGTGGTTGCGGTAAAACGACAATTTCCACCCAAATAGCAGGTTATTGCGCCAACCAGGGAAACCGCGTATTGCTGGTTGACCATGACGCTCAGCGCTCCAGTTCTGATTGGCTAGCCAGCCGGCCCGCTAGATTCCCCGCCATCGAATTAATGGCCACTGGCGTGGATACCCCCATCCCCGACAATCAGGCCGATGTTGTGGTGCACGACATGCCGGCAGCGTGGTCCTTGGATCATGTCGCCGACATTATCCACTCCGGTGATAAGGTGTTAATCCCTGTGCTTTCCTCACCCACCGACATAAAAGCCTGTTTGCGTTTTGTGATGGGTTTGTATCGCTCCGGTATTTTCGAGGCGGACATCAGTATTGGCATGATTGCTAACCGCAGTCGTGAGCACACCCGCTACTTTAAAGTGTTAATGGAGTTTATGGAAAGAATTGAGTTGCCCCTGGTTGCGACATTAAGAGACACGCAAAACTACGTGCGCGCGATGGACCGGGGGCTCACTATATTTGATTTGCCAGAATCACGTGTAGCTGCAGATCGCAGCCAGTGGCAAGCCATAGTGAAATGGCTGCAGCTGAAAGGCCCTGCCAAGCACAAACGCGCCGTGGCGGGATAAGATAAGCTATTGCCTAGGCAACTTGCCCTGTGGTGCGAACCCGTCTGCTACCTCTCTCGGCTTTCACCTTATTCGCTGCCGCTTTTTTCTCGAGGTGGGCATCAATCATATTTTTAATAGCGATTAACAGGCCAGCGATCAGGAAGGCACCCGGCGGCAACACCGCGACCAAAAACCCCGGGTAACTGTCGCCAAAAACATGCAAGGTCCAATTTCGCGCGCCTTCGCCAAACAACAAATGCATATTGTCAAACAGGGTGCCCGCTCCCAGTATTTCCCGAATCATACCGATCGCGACAAGTACCAGGGTAAAACCGGCACCCATCATGAAGCCGTCGACGGCTGAGGGCAGAATGGGGTTTTTACAGGCAAAGGCGTCGGCGCGGCCCAAAATCGAGCAGTTGGTTACAATCAGAGGAATAAAAATACCGAGAATCTGATACAGCTCATAGGTAAACGCCTGCATGAGCAGTTCGGTACAGGTGGTGAAGGCGGCAATAATCATTACGAAGGCGGGTAGTTTCACCGCGTCACTTACCGCGTTGCGAATAAGTGAGACAGCAACGTTGGAACCCATCAAGACCATCATCGTGGCCAAACCGAGCCCCAAAGCATTCACTACGGAACCGGTGACCGCCAGCAGCGGGCATAAGCCCAGCAGTTGTACCAGGGCGGGATTATTGTTCCACAAGCCGTTCGCGGTGAGTTCTTTATAGCTAGCCATGCTTACTTGCCTGTTGTGCCTTTCTCGATGCCCAGGAGCTGTTCGCGATTTTCTGCGAACAGCATCAGGGTGCTTTTTACGCGCTTAACGACGGCGCGGGGAGTGATCGTGGCGCCGGTAAACTGATCAAAGTCACCGCCATCTTTACGCACCGACCAGCGTTCTATTTTCGGGTTGTTCAAAGATTTTCCTGCGAAACGGGTGATCCAGTCACTTTTACGAATATCGACCTTATCTCCCAACCCGGGCGTTTCTTTATGGCTCAGAGTGCGTACACCTGCGACACTACCATCGGCATTGATGCCAATTATGAGTTTGATATCACCACTGTAACCATCTGGAGCCACGGCGGGCAAAATGATAGCAACAGGCTTACCTTTCAAATAGGCAATGTGAGCCTGATCGTCGCCTTTTAAACCCAGAGATGCGCGTAGCTCTGGAGACAGTGGAACCACGTCGGAAAGCATGTCGTTGTCGTGGGCCTGGCGTGGCACGATTTCCAAAAGGGCAGCCTCCGCAGCTTTGCGCTCCGCCGCGGCGATGCGCGACGCTGTGCTTTGGTAGGTAAATGCCAGTATTCCCGCTGTGGCAATCGCAAACGCCGTGAGAATCATACTGTTTTTGCTGATGGATTGGCCAATCACGATTTTGACCCCCGACGCTTATTACCGTGCCCGTAGGTAACCGGTTTGGTGTAATAATCGATAAAGGGCGCCGCGAAATTGAGTAGCAACACCGAGAATGCAACAGCGTCCGGATAATTCCCCCAGGTGCGAATTACGTAAACCAGAACACCGATAAGCGCACCGTAAATCAAGCGGCCGCGGCTACTTACCGCACTCGTGACAGGGTCGGTCACGATAAAAAAAGCACCCAGCATGGTCGCCCCGGAAAGCCAATGGAACAGAGGTGAGCCGCCGCTGGTTGAACTCCCACCATCGTAAAACAGGGCTGCACACAAGCCGAGCGAGGCAAGCATTGCTACTGGGGCATGCCAGGTAAATATTTTTTTGTAGATTAAAAAGAGGCCACCACCTAAAAAAGCCAAGTTCACCCACTCCCAACCGGCTCCAGCCCACAGCCCTTTCATAAAAACGGCCTGTTGATCGTAAAGGTCGCTCAATATCACGCTGTTGTTTTGCTTGACCAGGTCGAGAGGTGTTGCCGCAGTGTAGCCATCCAGGCCACTGCCTAAAAACACGAAATGCAGAGTGTCGCCCAGTGATGGCAATGATGTGCCATCGGCCAAGGTAGGTAGAGCGGCGGGCCACCTGCTCATTTCAAGGGGAAAGGATATGAGCAGTACGATGTATCCCACCATGGCGGGATTAAACGGGTTATAACCGAGTCCGCCGTATAACTGCTTTGCCACCACAATCGCAAAGAAACAGCCTGTGGCGATCAGCCAGAATGGCGAGTACGGCGGTAAGGCCACGGCCAGTAAAACGGCGGTAACCAGTGCGCTGTAATCGCGTAAATAAAAATCCAAAGGGCGTTTGCGCAATTTTAAGAAAGCAGCTTCAAAACCCAAACAAAATAGGGAACACAGTACGAGGTTCGTGACTGTTCCAGGCCCAAAATAAGCGACCATAACCGCACAACCGGGCAGCGTTGCGAGCAGCACGGTTTTCATAACACTTGCAGTGTTTGTTGTGGAATGTGCGTGGGGGGATGTTATTTTCGTAAATGGCATAGCGATTTAATTGACGCCTGTGGTGGCGTCCTGCGCCTCTTTTAATTTTTCTTCCAACTTCGCGACGCTATTGGCAAACGCATCGAGGTTCTCGTCGTTTTCCTGTTGTGCTTTTTGAAAACGCAGTTTGGCTTTGGCAAGGCGTGCTTCGAGAGATTTCAGTTGCGCCAGTTGTTTCTCTTCCGGCGACATGTTCGCTTTTGCCGCTGCACTGGCCTTGGCTCGCTCAATAGCGGCCTGTGCGGCATCGTTAACCTGATGGTTGCTTGGCGCAGCTGTGCTTTGGTTTTGGGCAAGGCTTGCGAGTTGTTCGAGATTAGTGTTCAGTTTTTCTTCGAGTTTTTCAACACCCAGTTTCAGCGCATCGGTGCTGGGAGAATGCTGTTCCTGAGCTTCGGCGTGTTTTTGTTTGGCCGTTTCAAGGCGTTTACGCAGTGATGCAATGGCTTGCTCAAGTTGTTCTTTCGGGGAAGCCTGCAATTTTTCCGCGACGCTTTGTGCTGTGGCGACAACATTCAATTGCGATTGACTGAAGTTATCCAGTTTCTTTTGTGCTTCGAGAGCTTTTTGCTGCGCTTGTTTGAGTCGTGCCGCAAGGGCGGCCAGTCGCTCAGGTGCTTCACCCTGTTGTTGCGACTCCGCAAGTTGTTTGTTGGCGCGCTCCACGCGGCTGTGTGCACTCGAAAGTGCCCGTTCCAGCTTGGCGAGTTCTTTCTCCGGGTCGACGGATTGTGAGCTGGCGGCGTTAACTGCTGCAGTAAGCAATTCGCTTGTCTGCGAAACGTTCGGCTTTACCGCCGTCGCTTTTTTAGCGGCCTCAGCCGCCTCACGGCGAGCCAGGCGTTTCGCTTCTTTTTCAGATTCAGCTTCGGCAATTCGCGCTTTACGATTTTCAAAACGCAGCCGCGAGCGATCGGACTTTTGTTTTTCCAAATCCAGTTTACGAATTTCGCCCTTCGAGGCGCGGTAATATTGCACCAATGGAATATTACTGGGGCAAACAAAAGAACAAGCGCCGCACTCTATACAATCAAATAGATTGTGGACACGCAGTTTTTCGAAATCCTCGCTTTGAGCGTACCAAAATAACTGTTGTGGCAGCAGCGAAGCAGGGCAGGCCTGGGCGCACATTCCACAGCGTATACAGGCCTGAGCCGGCGGTGGTGGAGGCATTTCGGCGTAACTCGGTGCAAGTATGCAGTTGCTGGTTTTTATTACCGGAGCAAGCGCGTTCTCAACTGTGAAGCCCATCATCGGGCCGCCGATAATCAGGCGCGCGCAGGCGTCTGGGTTCCAACCGTGTGATTTCAGGATATGAACGATAGGGGTGCCCAACGGCACGTCTATGTTGCGTTGTTGTCGAAGCGATTCGCCCACTACGGTGGTTACCCGGCTAATAAGGGGTTCGCCGAAGCGTACAGCGCGCCAAGCGGCGCGTGCAGTACCGACGTTTTGTACCACAATGCCAATTTGCGCGGGTAAGCCACCGCTGGGCACCTGTTTCCCGGTAAGTATTTCGATAAGCTGTTTTTCGCCACCCGAAGGGTACTTGGTAGGAAATTCAATGACTCTAATGACACTTCCCTGAACTGCAGCTTGCATGGCTGCAATGGCTTCGGGTTTGTTGTCTTCGATACCAATGTAGACGTTTTCAGGGTTGCCCAATAGGTGGCTGAGTAACAGCGCGCCCGCGACGATTTCGTCGGCTTTTTCACGCATCAGCATATCGTCGGCAGTGATATAAGGCTCACACTCTGTGCCGTTGATGATAAGGGTATCGATGTGCTGATCGGCTTTTGGATTTAATTTTACTGCTGTTGGAAAACCTGCGCCTCCCATGCCGGTGATGCCTGAGTCACGAATTATCTGCAATAGATTGTCTTTGCTCAGTAGCGTGTAGTCTTCGCAGGGGGTGAGTTCAATCCAGGTATCGTTGTGATCGGTTTCAATAACGATGCAGGGCGCGTTGATGCCCGAAGCGTGGGGTATTGGGTGGTTTTCAATGGCTATCACCTTGCCCGATGTAGATGCGTGTACAGGCGCGCTTATGAGGCCTTGCGGCGCTGCAATTAGTTGACCTTTTAAAACCTGATCACCAATCGCAACCACGGGCATGGCCGGCGCGCCCAAATGCTGACTGAGTGGCAGCACAATTTCTGCGGCGAGTGGTATGGTACCTATAGGTTCACCGGTTGACTGTGTTTTGTTTTCAGGGGGATGCACGCCGCCGTGTATGCTAAATACCTGTTGAGCATTGGTCATGCGGCATGCTCCTGACTACTGTCGCTTGCAATAATTTGAGGTTTTTTGGGCAAATCCCATTTCCAATCAGCCAGGCCGTGTTGTTCGGGACGCATTTCTATGCAGTCAACCGGGCAGGGTTCTACGCACAAATCACAGCCAGTGCATTCCGAGGCGATCACTGTATGCATTTGCTTGGCTGCGCCCAGAATGGCATCTACCGGACAGGCCTGAATGCATTTCGTGCAGCCAATACATTCTTCTTCGCGGATGAAGGCCACCTTTTTGGTTGCAGATTCTTCACCATGCTCTGCATCCAGCGCTGGCGCTTCAACATCTAATAAATTAGCCAATGCTGCGATGGTGGTGTGGCCACCCGGTGGGCACTTGTTAATGGCATCGCCATCGACGATCGCCTGGGCGTAGGGGCGGCAACCTGGGTAGCCGCACTGACCGCATTGGGTTTGCGGCAGGAGTGCGTCGATTTGTTCAACGAGTGGGTCGCCTTCAACCTTAAATTTTACGGCAGCAAAACCCAGTACTGCACCGAAAATGGCAGCCATAGCACCCAACGCAATCAGTGCGGCGAGAATGGGTTGCTGTAATAAAAACTCCGTCATCCTAAACTAACCCTGCAAACCCCATAAAAGCCAGCGACATCAAACCTGCCGTAATCATTCCAATTGCTGCGCCTTTAAACGGCAGCGGCACATCCGCAACTGCAAGGCGCTCACGCATTGCAGAAAATAAAATAAGTACCAGTGAAAACCCCAACGCGGCACCGAAGCCATAAAAAGTCGATTGCAGAAAGTTGTGTGCTTTATTGGTATTTTGCAGTGCCACACCGAGAACGGCACAGTTGGTTGTAATTAACGGCAGGAAAACACCCAATACCCGATATAGCAAAGGGCTGGTTTTTTCGATAAACATTTTGGCGAACTGAACAACAGCCGCAATCACTAATATAAATGAAATCGTTTTAAGATAGGTGAGCCCCAGGGGTTCCAATACCCAGCTGTGAACCACATAGCTGCAGATCGATGCCAGCGTGAGCACAAAGGTGGTGGCCGTGCTCATGCCAATAGCGGTTTCCAATTTATTGGAAACTCCCATAAATGGACAGAGCCCTAAAAATTGTACAAGTACAAAATTATTAACCAGTACTGTACTCAATAATATGATGGCAAACTCAGTCATAAATTAATACATGTTTTTACAGTTCTTCAGGCGCGTATCACGGACAGTTCTGCAGCGATTCTGTAATTACATCACGCGCATTCCCGGTTCCGCACCTTCATCGGGTTCCAGCACGAACAGATCTTTGCCGCCAGGCCCAGCAGCCAGAACCATGCCTTGCGACAATCCAAATTTCATTTTGCGCGGTTTCAAATTGGCAACCATCACGGTTTTTTTACCAATCAGATCTTCAGGTTTGTAGGCGCTTTTTATTCCAGCAAATACATTGCGGGTTTCGCCGCCCAAATCGAGCGTAAGTCGCAATAGTTTGTCTGCGCCTTCAACATGCTCCGCGTTGGCAATGAGTGCCACACGTAAATCGATTTTAGCGAATTCACCATATTCGATTTCTTCGCCAAGCGGTTCTTTGCTCAGCCAGCCTTGCGGAGCTTCCTGTTCGCTGGCTGGGGCAGTGGTTTCTTTACTGTCATCGACCATGGCTTGTACCTTGTCGGTTTCTACACGTGTCATAAGTGGAGAAAATTTTGCAATGGCGTGCTCGCCTAAAAAACTGACCGGCTTTGTCCAACTTAAAGAGGTATTTAAAAAGGCTTCAGCTTTCTCTGCTGTCGCCGGTAGCACTGGCTTTAAATAAGTCATTAACGCTGCAAAACAATTAATGCCAAGGCTGCAAATATCCCGAACCTGTTCCTGTGTGTCCTCCTGCTTGGCTAAGGACCAGGGCGCCTGCTCGGCAATGTATTCATTTGCCGCGTCGGCGAGCGCCATAATTTCACGCATCGCTTTACCAAATTCGCGGTTTTCATAGTGCCCCGCGATAATTGCGTCTGCAGCAACAAAGCGTTGCCACAGCTCTGGTTTGGCGATGGTACTGGATAGCGAGCCACCGGCTTTGGTAATAAACTTTGCGGTGCGACTGGCAATATTAACGACCTTACCCACCAAATCGGAATTCACCTTGGTAACAAAATCTTCGAGATTCAGATCCAAATCATCGACGCTATTCGTGAGTTTGGTCGCGTAATAGTAACGTAAATATTCGGGGTTTAAGTGATCCAAATAAGTACGGGCGTTGATGAAGGTGCCGCGCGATTTAGACATCTTGGTGCCGTCGACCGTTAGAAAACCGTGCACACAGACTTTGTTGGGTGTTCTAAAACCCGCATCGCTCAGCATTGCGGGCCAAAACAATGCGTGAAAATTAATAATATCTTTACCGATAAAATGGTAAAGCTCACATTCTGAGCCAGGTTTCCAATATTCGTCGAAATTTAAATCGTCAGATTTGTCACAGAGGTTTTTGAAACTCGCCATGTAACCAATGGGGGCGTCGAGCCACACATAAAAGTATTTACCCTGGTGACCGGGAATTTCAAAACCAAAGTAGGGCGCGTCGCGGGAAATATCCCACTCCTGCAAACCGCTGTCGAGCCATTCTGCAAGCTTATTGGCAACCTCGTCCTGAAGATGCCCGGCGCGTGTCCATTGTTTCAAAAAATCACTGAATTCCGGCAGGGTGAAAAAGTAGTGATCGGAGTCTTTGGCAACCGGTGTCGCGCCCGAAATTACAGAGACGGGGTTTATCAACTCCATGGGGGAATATGTGGCACTACAATTTTCGCAGTTATCGCCGTATTGGTCGGGTGTCTTACATTTAGGGCAGGTGCCTTTGACGTAGCGATCTGCGAGAAACAGGTTTTTTTCCGGGTCGAAGGCCTGAGTTACCGTGCGAGTGGCGATGTGGCCATTGTTTTGCAACTGCTCATAAATGTAACTGGAAAGCTCGTGATTTTCATCGGAATGCGTTGAATGATAGTTATCGAATTCGATTAAAAAATCATCAAAATCAGCTTGGTGTTCCGCTTGTACATTGGCAATTTGTTGCTCGGGTGTTAAACCCAACTGTTCGGCACGTAACATAATCGCTGTGCCATGGGCATCGTCTGCGCATACATAAATGCATTGATTGCCGCGTAACTTTTGAAAGCGAACCCAAATGTCTGTTTGAATTGTTTCCACCATGTGGCCGAGGTGGATTGAGCCATTAGCGTAGGGCAGGGCGCTGGTTACCAGGATTTTTCTCGGAGAATTGGCAGTTGCTGCAGTCATCGGATACGTCTACGTGTTTCGGCGGTGTTAAAGATGTCCGGGTGCGACCCGGGGGCGCGCAACTATATCATTAATCGGCTATTGAATCCGCTTTTTGCGCTGTCTGTGGGCGGGTTTTTCGGCGCGATAGCCATTTAAAATTGCGAACTTGGGAGCAGAGTGATACTTTGCCGAGCTTCCATAACGGGGGTGACTATGAACAGCGATCTGCTGCAGCAGTTAGACACAAAATTAGGCGCGACTGAAGTGCCTGGTATCTCGGGAATCGTTCTGGGTGACATCACTGAAACTGTCACTGCGGGGAACTCACTGCGCTTGCATGTAGCGTTGGGAGCTCGCAGCCCAATGTTGCAGGCGCAGCTGAAACACGATTTGGCACAGATACTTACTCAGTTGGGTGTTAGTGCCGATGTGGATTTTTCTATATCGGTGCCTGAAGCCAAGCCCAGCCCGGAGGCAAAAACCGGCAATCTGGCGCAGGTGAAAAATATCGTTGCTGTTGCATCCGGTAAAGGCGGTGTGGGCAAGTCGACAACAGCGGTGAATCTCGCCCTGGCCTTGGCTGCCGACGGTGCATCGGTTGGCATGCTTGACGCTGATATCTATGGCCCCAGTCAGCCCCACATGTTGGGGGTTGGTAGTGAAAGACCTGTCATAAATAGCCCAAGCTCGGTAGAGCCTATTGAGGTGCATGGCCTCAAGTTAATTTCGATGGGCAGCCTGGTCACAGAAAAAACGCCAATGGTGTGGCGCGGCCCAATGGCGAGTAGTGCGTTACAGCAGTTAATGCATAACACGAATTGGGGCGAGTTGGATTACCTGATTGTGGACATGCCACCGGGAACTGGGGATATTCAGCTCACTTTATCGCAATCGGTGGCCTTGTCCGGTGCTGTGATTGTTACCACACCGCAGGACATCGCGTTGCTGGACGCGAAAAAAGGTGTTGAGATGTTCACAAAGGTTGACGTGCCTGTGTTAGGGGTTGTCGAAAATATGTCTACCCATATTTGCTCAAATTGTGGACATACTGAGGCTATTTTTGGTGAAGAGGGTGGCGAACGACTTGCGGAGCAATATGGAGTAAGCCTGCTCGGTCGACTGCCGCTAACTATGGCGATTCGCGCCCAAACAGACAGCGGTTTGCCTCCCGTAGCTGCAGAACCCGCCTCCAATGTTGCCGCAGAGTACTTTTCCATTGCCCGGAAGTTGGCTGCCAGTATTTGGCAACTGTCGCTTGCGGGAAATACCGGGCCGCTAATTTCTATTACAGATGATTAAACTATCGAGAGAACACACGAATGAGCATTAAATCCGACAAGTGGATTCGTCGCATGGCGGAACAGCAGGGAATGATTGCGCCCTTTGAGCCCGGTCAAATCCGTTACGACAGCAATAACCAAAAGCTTGTTTCCTATGGTACATCCAGTTATGGCTATGATGTGCGCTGCGCCAACGAGTTTAAGATTTTTACGAATGTGCATTCGGCGGTGGTCGACCCAAAAAATTTTGATGACGATAGTTTTGTGGATGTCACCAGTGACGTCTGTATTATTCCTCCTAACTCTTTTGCGCTGGCGCGCACTGTGGAATATTTTAGAATTCCGCGCTCTGTGTTAACCGTATGTTTGGGCAAATCAACCTATGCGCGCTGTGGCATCATTGTAAATGTGACACCCTTGGAGCCTGAGTGGGAGGGGCATGTGACTTTGGAGTTTTCCAACACAACACCTTTGCCCGCCAAAATTTACGCTAACGAGGGCATAGCTCAAATGCTGTTTTTTGAAAGTGATGAAATTTGCGATACCTCTTACAAAGATCGCGGTGGCAAGTACCAGGGGCAACGCGGCGTAACGCTTCCTAAAACCTGATAAACGTTGCTGGTAAGGTAATATTACGTGTTGAACAGAATTACCTGGCTTCGCCAGGTAATCTCAAGAAAACATCAATACAGCGAATTAATTTTCGATAACCCGGTATTCAGCGGGTACTTCTTCAAGTGAGTCAATCACCTCAGTAATCTGCCTGAGAAGACCATCTTTAATACTGTAAATCCAACCGTGCACTGCTAGTGGTTGATTGCTGGCCCACGTATTTTGAACCACCGGAATGTGACATACATTGGCGACTTGCTGTTTTACATTAATTTCGCACAATCGATTAACGCGTTCTTCATCGTTCAGGATGCCGTCGAGTTTTTTACGGTTATTGTAATAAACATCGCGAATATTGCGCACCCAATGGTCGGCAAGCCCAAATTGCTGGCTTTGCAATGCCGCCTGCACACCACCGCAGCCATAGTGGCCACACACAATGATGTGTTTGATTTTTAGAATCTCGATGGCGTAGTGAATTACCGACAGACAGTTTAAGTCGGTGTGCACCACACAATTGGCAATGTTTCTGTGAACAAATAATTCGCCGGGCAACAAACCCACAATTTCATTGGCAGGTACGCGGCTGTCTGCACAGCCAATCCACAGATACTCAGGTTTTTGTTGTTTTGCGAGTTTCTCAAAGAACTGTGGATCTTCCGCTTTAATAGCCTCAGACCAATCGCGGTTATTCTGGAAAAGATTTTCAAGTTGCTTCATAGTGCTCTCCCTACGCCGCACGAGTATACCGAAACAAATTTACGAGCAAAAGCACAGTATGAAAACCTTTTACTGGCATGACTATGAAACCTGGGGCGCTAACCCTGCAGTTGATCGCCCCAGCCAATTCGCGGGGGTACGAACCGACGAATCCCTAAACATTATTGGAGATCCGCTGGTTATTTATTGCCAACCTCCCGAAGACATCTGGCCTCACCCCCAGGCGACCATGGTAACCGGTATTACGCCGCAAAAAGCACGGTTCGAAGGCTTGCCGGAGCATGAATTTATTGCCCAGATTCACCGAGAACTCGCGCAGCCGCAAACCTGTGGTGTGGGTTACAACAGCATCCGATTTGATGATGAGATTACTCGTTATACCCTGTATCGCAATTTTTATGATCCCTACGAACGCGAGTGGCGTAATGGTAATTCCCGCTGGGATATTATCGACATGGTGCGACTTACCTATGCGCTACGACCTCAGGGAATCGAATGGCCAATGATCGATGCAAAGCCAAGTTTTAAGCTCGAAAACCTTACCGTTGCGAATAAAATATTGCATGAATCGGCACATGATGCCTACTCTGATGTGGAGGCCACTATAGCGATCGCCCGCTTGGTAAAAACGAAGCAGCCGCAGCTCTACAACTATGTTCGGGAGCACAGTAATAAGCGAAAACTTGCTACATTAATCGACCTTAAAAACCGCAAGCCACTATTGCATGTGTCTTCGCGATTTTCCGCCGAGCATGGTTGCGCAGCTTTGGTGGTGCCGTTGGCGATGCACCCCATCAATAAAAATGCGGTGATTGTGTTTGATTTATCGAAAGATCCCCAAGCCTTTCTTGAAGCGAATGCAGAACAGATTATGCAGCGTTTGTATGTAGCAAGTGACGATTTGCCCGAGGGTGTTGAGCGAATTCCTCTCAAACTGGTGCACCTCAACAAATGCCCTATATTGGCGACACCAAAACTGCTAGATGAACAAGCTGCAAAGCGCTTAAAAATTGATAAAACCTTATGCGAACAACACTGGCAAAAACTGGTTTCAGCGGATGTTTCCGTAAAACTTAACGAGGTTTTTTCACAAAATGAATTCCCCCCGAAAGCAGACCCCGAACAACGCTTATATGAAGGCTTTTTAAATGATGTCGATAAAAAGCAGTGTGCAAATATACGGGCCGCTAAGCCTCAGGAGCTTATAAATCACAATTTTGTATTTGAAGATGAACGACTGAATTCCATGTTGTTGCGTTACCAGGCGAGGAATTTTCCAGAAACTTTGAGCACTCCAGAAAAAGCGGAATGGTCTGAGCATGTGCGTTTGCGTTTAATGGATGGGGGGGAGGGGTGTTTGTCATTCGCGGAATATCAGAGTCTTATCACCAGTTTGCGTAATGAGCATGGCGACAACCCCGATAAAATATCCTTGCTTGATGAACTGGAAAAATATGCCCACCATCATCTAGCGACGCTGGGTTTAAGGCATTGAATGCTTTTAATGCCAGTGATCATACTTTCTGAAGTTCTAAATCGTATTTACCCGCCGCAAGTGTTGCCTGATAAACACGGGTATTGGGGTAGTTTTTCTTTAGAATTTTAGTCAGTTTGTCTTTGTCACTCTGGGGTGTTGCAAGCCCAAAGCAGAGTGCTGACAGTTCCCGCGCATCGAAGCGGATATCGTCAAACAGGCTGCTGTTATCTGCGTTGCCACCTTTCTTTAGTGTCGTTCTGAAAGAGCGCCACTCCTGCTCTAGCCTGCGCGGCTGCGGCTTCACCAACAATAATTGCTGGTTGTCGATTCCTGGTTCTGGGGCATTGAAAAGAATGGCATTTAATTGCGCTTTCAGGCTCAGTAACACAGGTCGGTTGGGCGAGTATTGGACAGGCAGCGGGGTACCGGCCATGGCGTTGTCGCCGGTGTCGAGGCGCATACAAATACCGCCATGCTTGGCGGCGAAATTCTCCCAGGCCACTGGATTATCGGGTCTGCTGCAAAAGCAACACAGGCGTATATTGCGGCTGTAGTCTTGCCAGGCAGTTTGTTTCTGTTGGTTGCTCTCCAATTTCTGGTCGATGATTTTACTCAGGAGTTCCTGCAGAACGACCACCGCTTCCTCCGGTGAAGAAAATCGTTCCTCGCTTCGCCAGCGTTTGATTGCGTTGGTGAGCGGAGAATCGCCGCGCGGGACATCCGCTGAAAAAATCATTGAACTGGCGAGTTTGGTAGCAGAATCCAGCAGGAATTCGGGGTCAAAGCCGAACTCGGTGCAGTGATCGGGTTCCATGGCATCGCCAAACAGCGCCGGCGCACTCCAGCGCACCGTACCTGTTTCGAGCATTGCATGGGCAGCTTCAAGAGAGCAGTACTTGTAAACTTTGTCTGGCGTAGTGGCCAATGTTGCCAGTCCTTTAGAAATTGCAGTTTCTCTTTAGTCTAGCCGTTATTCCATAAATTGCGTCGGGATAAAATCTTTTCAAGTAAATGGTTTAAGCGCTTTTGTGTCGCCGGGCGCGACAGTAGAATAGCGCCCAGTTTTTCGTCGCCGTCGGCGTATCCCCCATATAGTCAGCAGAGGTGTTTATCGTGCAATTTCCCGGAGCCCACATTTTATCCGTTGAGCAGTTTGAGCGTGCCGATGTTGAGCGCATTTTCTCTGTCGCGAACGGCATGGAACCCTACGCCTTGCGTCGCAAAGTTACCCGTGTGTTGGAAGGGGCCATTCTCGGCAATATGTTTTTTGAGCCCAGTACCAGAACCCGGGTAAGTTTCGGTTGTGCGTTCAATCTTTTGGGGGGAGAAGTCCGCGAAACCACCGGTTTTAAAAGTTCCGCCATAACCAAGGGGGAATCCTTGTACGACACTGCCCGGGTACTTTCCGGTTACAGCGATGTCATTTGTATGCGGCACCCGGCAGAAGGCTCGGTTGCCGAATTTGCTTCAGCCAGCCGGGTACCGGTGATTAACGGTGGAGATGGTGCGAACGAGCATCCCAGTCAGGCATTACTTGATCTATATACCATTCAAAAAGAAGTCCGAGCCAAAGGTGGCAGTATGGACAATCTGCGCATCGCGATGATTGGCGATCTCAAATACGGGCGAACCGTGCATTCCCTGAGTCGTTTGCTAACTCTTTTTGATCGCGTTGAAGTGGTGCTGGTTTCCCCGGAAGAGCTCGCGATGCCAGAAGTTTACGTGGAAGCGCTGCGCAGGGCTGGTCATAAGGTGGCTGTCTCTTCGGAACTCAACCAGAGTATCAGCAGTGTCGATATCGTCTACTCCACACGCATTCAGGAGGAACGCTTCGCATCCAAGGAAGAAGCCGACTTATATCGCGGTAGGTTTCGCCTGAATCAGGCGATTTATACACAGTTTTGTCAGCCCAATACAGTGATTATGCATCCCCTGCCGCGCGATTCACGTTCGGACGCCAACGAATTGGATAACGATTTGAACCAGAACCCGAACCTGGCAATTTTCCGTCAGACGGATAACGGTGTGCTGGTTCGTATGGCGTTATTTGCCATGGTACTGGATGTGGTCGAACAGGTAGATAAATACGCGCGCGATGTCAATTGGTACCACAGTCGAGATTCCGTTAATTAATTGCAACTAAAGTATTGAGAACCTGAAGAGGGCGCCTCGTAACTTCCCATACCTGTCACTTTAATACACCACTTATTGTTACATGGACTCTTGAGCATAAGGTTTTATAAGTTTTTCTTTCTTGTTGCTTAATTATTAGGCATAATTGGTCTTCGCATTCAGTCAAAAGTGTGAATTGGAGCCCAAGCCCAATTCGATGAAAAAACTAAACTAGGAGCGTGGTGAAAGAAAACGGGGTTTGGCTGGATGTTATCCGACCCGACATAATGAGAAATACAAGAAATGAGGTGAAAGATATGGCATGCCGTAATGTCCTCCATGGGCTGGCAGGAGCTGTGCTTACTGGCTGTATACTTTCAGGGAATGTGGTTGCGGCGCCCGAACAGGCCGCAGGTGATCAGTGGTTACTGGCTAAATACGACGAAAATGGCGACAACGTTATTACCGTCGATGAAATTTCAGAAAAGCGTAAAGAAATTTTTACGTATATGGACGATAACGCCGATGGCGGCGTGTCTTTCAATGAGTACCGCGACCTTGATCAGGCCAAGCGTGAGATGTTACTTAAAGCGCGCTTTAATAAGCTCGATTTAGATCAGGACGGCGTACTATCTGATCAGGAATATGTTTCCTATCTGGGTAGTTTTGAGCGTTTCGACCAAAATGGTGATGGCACGATTACCAGCGACGAAATCGCTTCACCGCAAAAACACACCGAAAAGTGGATAGGTAAAAAAGAACAGGAAGATGTTCATTGCCTGTTGTGGTTGTGCGTTCGTTCTACACCAAAATAATCCCGCTAACAAACACTACTTGGGGTGGTGGGCATGGGTTAGGTGCACGGTTAACTGTTAGTCTTATAATAAATTTACTGGATTAATTGCGTGCAACCTGCCTGTGTTTAAAAAGCAGCCGCCCTTAAGTTTTCAAGATATTGCGAATTTGTGCGATCAGTTTGTGTTTATCGAGTGGTTTCTGGAAACACGCATTAGCGTGTACCTGCTTGGCAAAAGCCAATAATTCTTCTTTGTCACACACCGAAATTAATATCACTGGAATATCTGCAGTTTCATCACTGTCTTTCAGCGAGCGGCAAATTTCGTAACCGTTAACGCCGGGTAAATACACATCCAGCAGAATGACATCTGGTTTGGTTTCACTGGCAATGCGCAAGCATTCCTCGCCGCTTTGGGTTGAAATCAGGGCGCAGTGTCCCTGCAGAGCCTTACTGACAACCGCTATGCTGGTAGCGTCGTCGTCCACAACCAACACCGAGGCTTGGGGTGAGTGCAGTTGCGCAATGGCCTTGTTACGGCCGTCGTTCTTCGCTTGATAGAGAGCGTTGTCCGCCAGGCTGATAAGCTTGCTGAGATCGATACCGGTGGTATAACTGGTGGTGGTAGCACCCACGCTCACAGTAACCCGATCTGATACAGGCGAAGCGCGATGCTTGATATGCAGCGCTTCAATGGTTTTCCGTATATGTTCCGCGACATGCCGCGCGCCCTCCAGGGGGGTATTGGGCAGCATCGCGATAAACTCCTCACCCCCGTAACGCGCGACGACATCGCCGGGGCGGTTGAGGCAGCGTCGCAATGCTGTGGCTACCAAGCGGATACAGTGGTCTCCAGCTTGGTGGCCATATTCGTCGTTGTAATTTTTAAAATAATCGATATCCAGCAGAATCATGGTAACTGGCTCTTGGCTGCGCGTTGCCAGGCGCCAGTTTTCGTGCGATTTTTCTTCGAATGTACGACGGTTGAATAACCCGGTCAGGCTATCTTTTTGACTCAGGCGCACCAGCTCTTCGTTCAGGCGGTTGAGCTCGTTGCGCATGTTGATAATGCGTTCCATGGCGCGTATTTTTGCGCTCAGTATCACCTGGCTAACGGGTTTGATGAGGTAATCGTCACCGCCAACATCAATGCCTTCCCTGAGGTTGTTGTCTTCGGCAAGACCGGTTACGAAAATAATGGGCACCCAGTGTTCGCCGAGCCATTCACGAATCAGACGCGTGGTTTCGAAGCCATCCAGGCCGGGCATTTCGACGTCCATAATAATCATATCGACCGGGGTACGATCAACAATCTGAAGCGCTTCTTCACCGCTTTTCGCCAAAACCGGATCATGGCCGGCATTGCGAATGTAGGTGCTGGTGGCGTGGCGCAGGGTTGGGCTGTCTTCTACGAGCAGTATTTTCATGCCTTGGCTTACAAATCCGTTTTAAAAAGTTTATCACATGCCATTGATGCTGCTCCTTATTGTGACAGACTCATTTGATTCATGCCTCATCGAGCTGAAACCGTTATAATCGCGCCCTTTAACTTCACCAGCATCAAACAGACCGGCTTCAGACCGGCCAACAACTCAGTTTAGGAAGAGAGAACCTCGTATGTCGCAGTTTGACGATATTCGCCCCTATAACGACGATGAAGTGCGCCCCATACTCGACAAGCTGTTAGGGGACAACGAATTTCTCGACACGGTGGCGCGACTCAAACTCGCCGGCATGGCGGGCAAACTTGCACCCTTGGTTCGCTCCCTGGTTCGCAAGCGTCTGGCACGCGAAGTGGTGGGTATAAACAGCGTATTGGATTTCCAACAGCGGGTTGAAAAATACCTTGGCCAGGTCTTGGAGCGCACCATCAATCAGCTTAGCTATTCAGGCCTGGACAATTTAAATCAAGGTATGCCGCACCTGTTTATTTCCAACCATCGCGATATTGCCATGGACCCAGCCTTGGTGAACTGGGGGCTCTACCATAACGGCTTTACCACTCTGCGTATTGCCATTGGCGATAATTTACTGACCAAGCCTTTTGCATCGGATCTGATGCGTCTCAATAAAAGTTTCATTGTGCGTCGTTCGCTGACTAATCGTCGCGACAAATTGCTTGCCGCCAAATTGTTATCCACTTACATCCACCACAGTGTATTGAACGATAAAGAAAACGTGTGGATTGCTCAGCGGGAAGGCAGAGCCAAAGACGGCTTGGATAGCACCAACCCGGCATTGATCAACATGCTGGCGATGAGTAAAGACAAAAACATGAGTTTCGGGGATTACCTGGCGGAAGCTCGCATAGTGCCGGTGAGTGTGTCTTATGAATATGATCCGTGTGACCAGGCTAAAGCACGCGAGTTATATGAAAAAGCCAAACACGGAAGCTACACCAAAGAACAGCACGAAGATGTACAAAGTATTGCGCGTGGTATTACCGGGTATAAAGGGGATGCGCATGTCGCATTTGGTTTGCCCCTTGGCAATCAGTACGAGGATGCAGACCAGATAGCTGCGGAAATTGACCGACAAATTAACAGCAATTATGTTTTGCACCCCACGAATTGCATTGCGTATGAAATGCTGGAGCACCGCTCACCTAAGGTCTTAGTTGGCGCAGATCAGGTTGCCTTCGACACGCAAGACTGGCAGAAGGAGCGTTCACAGTTTCGTGAACACCTAGTGAGTTGCAACGAAAAACACAAAGAAACGCTGCTTACAGCATACGCCAACCCGGTGTATAAAAGGCTCGGTGAAAAGTAGTGCTCGACGATGAGATAAAAACCACCATCCAAAACGCTTATTCGACGTTTCTCGAGTCTAAAAATCTTAAGCCCCGCTATGGGCAAAAATTGATGATTGCCGAAATAGCGCGCACGCTTGGTAACATTGAATTCGATGCGGAAGAACATCGCAGCAGCGACAACCACGTGTGTGTTATTGAAGCTGGTACTGGCACGGGCAAAACCGTTGCCTATTTTTTGGCAGCGCTCCCCATCGCCAAATTTCTCAATAAAAAACTCGTTGTTGCCACGGCTACGGTCGCGTTGCAAGAGCAAGTGGTTTTTAAAGATCTACCGGAGATCCTGCGGCATAGCGAGTTGCAATTTCAATTTCAGCTCGCAAAAGGTCGCGGCCGCTATTTGTGTTTGGCAAAGCTGGATCGCCTGTTGGCATCGGAAGATGAAATTCCTTTTATGCCGTTGTACGAAGATGAAGTTCAAATGAGTGACAACGAGGGAAAACTTTATCAGCGAATGATGCAGCAGCTTTCTGGCGGTGAATGGGACGGCGACCGCGATAATTGGAGCGAAGAAATCGAACAGCCCACCTGGCAGCGCGTGACCACGGATCACCGTCAATGCAGTGGTCGCAAATGCAGTTTTGTTCGCAACTGCTCTTTTTTTCGAGCGCGCGATGCATTGGACGATGCCGATTGTATTGTTGCGAATCACGATTTGGTGTTAGCGGATCTTGCGTTAGGGGGAGGGGCAATTTTACCCGCGCCAGAGGATGCCATTTATATTTTCGATGAGGGCCACCATCTTCCCGACAAGGCCATTAACCATTTCGCGGCGCATACACGCTATAAAAGTACAATTCGCTGGCTCGGGCAAAGTGAAGGGCAGTGGCCAGCACTCATTTCACCGCTGGCCGAAGCCAGTTATTTCTGTCAGCTGGCCGAGCCATTGGAAACGGCGTTAAAAACGGTTCGCACAATTCTCGAGGCAAATCTGTATATTTTTCAAGCTCTGACAGCTGAAATCGACCGCGAGCAGTTCAGTCCGAGGCTGCGCTTTGAACAGGGCGTTGCTCCTCAAGAGGTGGAAGCGGTCGCTGCTGAATTGGTCGATGCGTTTTCGGAGCTCGTGCTAATTTTGCAAAAATTGAATCGCGAAATGGATGCTTTGCTTGAGGATGATCACCCCTTGGTGCCGCGCGTGGATTTGGAAAACCTATACCCTATATTGGGCACGTGGTTATCGCGCGCTGAAGCTAATCTTACTCTCTGGGAAAGCTATGCCGATACCACACCCGACCAAAAATTTCCCTACGCACGCTGGATAACCCTCTTGGAATTTAATGATGTTATCGATTTCGAAATTGTTTCCAGCCCGATTCTGGCATCTCGAGCTTTGGATGCCGGTTTGTGGTCCCGTTGTTTTGGTGCGGTGGTAACATCGGCTACCTTAACCGCATTGAATTCTTTCGACCGCTTTAAGTATCGCGCAGGCACATACAATTCTGCCAATTATGCCGTGGTGCCCAGTCCTTTCGATTTCAGTAAGCGTGCAATTCTGGAGGTGCCCGAAAGTGCCGTGGAAGCGAATCAGCCGGCACATACTGACAGCGTGGTTAAACAACTGGAAAGTATCGTTGATCCGAAAGGCGGCACGCTGGTGCTATTTTCTTCTCGAAAGCAAATGCACGATGTCTACGAACTGTTAAGCCGCAATTTACGCAAACTGGTGTTGATGCAAGGTGTGGAAAGCAAACAAGCGTTGGTGCAGAAACACAAAAAACGTATCGATGAAAAATCGGGCAGCGTATTATTCGGTTTGGCGAGTTTTGCTGAAGGTGTGGATTTACCTGGTGCTTACTGCACCCACGTTGTGATTGCCAAAATTCCATTTGCTGTGCCTGATGACCCCATTGAAGCATCGTTAGCTGAATGGGTGGAGGCCACAGGCGGTAACGCATTTATGCAAATTACGGTACCTGATGCGGCCATCAAACTGGTGCAAGCGTGTGGTCGCTTGTTACGTACCGAATCTGATAGCGGCACAGTCACCATTCTCGATAAACGTTTGCTCACGAAACGTTATGGGCGCGCGTTGTTAGACTCGCTACCTCCGTTCGGAGGGGGAATCAGATAGCTTTTTGGGGATTCAATGGCAGATATTCGCTTAGATTTGGCGTCGTTATTGATCGATGTGGAATGTGAACTTCGCAATCTAGGTGAATGGTCACACGTGCCTCCAAGTCCGGCAGCACTAGCAAGTACGCAGCCGTTTTGTATCGACACGCTAACTTTTTCTCAATGGATGCAGTTCGTTTTCGTAGTTCGTATGCGAAGTTTGTTGGAAAGCGACACACCGCTGCCGCGACAGTGTGGTATTGCCCCAATGGCTGAAGAATATTTTCGGGGGCTGGGCTTGGATGTGGCAGAACTGGTTCGCTTGTTAAACACTATTGACGAAAAGCTCAGCTCTGCCTCTTAGTCGGTAATTTATTCATCGCTCAATTCGAGCGCAAAGCTTACATGCGCTCCATCACTTCGATGCCTAACAAATCCAGCCCCAGTGCCAGAGTTTTGGCCACGGCGCGGCTTAATACCAGGCGACTGTTACGAACATCATCAGGCACATCACTTTTAAGAATCGGACACGCTTCGTAAAAGGTCATGAACAGGCTTGCAAGATCATACAGGTAGTTACACAAAATATGTGGCATCGCTTCGTTAGCCACTTGCTCGATCACTTCCGCGAACTGCAGAGATTTTAATGCTAGAGTTTTCTCTTGTGGTTCAGCGATGTGCAATTCGGCTTCGAAGCTGTCCATATCAATTTGCGCTTTACGGAAAATACTTCGAATTCGGGTGTAAGCGTACTGTAAGTAGGGGCCCGTATTTCCTTCGAAACTGAGCATGGCATCCCAGTTAAAAACGTAATCATTGGTACGCGTTTTCGAAAGGTCGGCATATTTAATAGCACCGATGCCGACTTTACGTGCAATGCTGGAGGCTTCTTCGGCAGGAAGTTCGCTATTGTCCTGAATCACTTTAGCTGCGCGTTCTACAGCTTCCTGTAATAATTCCGCAAGTTTTACGGTGCCACCGCTGCGGGTTTTAAAGGGTTTTCCATCGCTGCCCATCATGGTACCGAAGGGGTGATGCTCGAGGCTCACCCATTCATTTACAAAATTCGCTTTTCTGGCAACGGTGAAAACCTGCTGCATATGCAACGATTGGCGCGCGTCAATAAAGTACATGATGCGATCAGCATGCAGAACGCCAGTACGAAAACGCAACGCCGCCAAATCGGTTGTTGCGTAAAGAAATCCGCCGTCTTTTTTTCGGATAATCACCGGGCTGGGGTCGCCATTTTTATCGGCCAATTCCTGAAGGAATACCACTTGGGCGCCTTCATCTTCTGTGGCGAATCCTTTTTCTTGCAGGTCGTGTACCACTGCGGCGAGATCATTGTTGTAGGCACTTTCGCCGCGAACGTCTTCGGGTGTTAGGGTGACATTCAAGGTTTTATAAATTTCTTCACTGTGCCGTAGCGACACTTCTTTAAAAGCCTGCCACAATTCGAGAATATGGGCATCGCCCGATTGCAGTTTTACGACGTAGTCGCGCGCTTTATTGGCGAAAGTTTCGTCGGTATCAAAATGGGCCTTCGCTTGTTGGTAAAAGCCTTCGAGATCTTTCAGTGCAAAATCTGGCTGTTCGCCCTCGCTGAGATGCGCTTCCAGTTCGGCGATGAGCATTCCGAATTGCGTGCCCCAATCCCCCACATGGTTTTGGCGAATGACGGTGTCTCCGTTAAATTCCAGAATTCGCGCCAAACAATCGCCAATAATGGTGGATCGTAGATGGCCCACGTGCATTTCCTTGGCAAGATTGGGTGAAGAATAATCAACTACCACAGTTTGTGGCTCATGGGTGGATTGGGCGTCGAGGTTTTTCGCGTTGCTGGAATTTTCGAGTTGACGTGCTAGCCAGTCATTCTGGAGGTGGATATTAATGAAGCCGGGCCCTGCGATTTCCACTTTTTCTGCGACGCCGGTGAGATCTAAGCTATTTACAATGGCTTGTGCAAGCTCGCGGGGATTGGCTTTCATCGACTTCGCTGCTGCCATGGCGCCGTTGGCTTGATAGTCGCCAAAACCGGCTTTTTTACTGATGGCCAGGTGAGGGCTGTAATCGTTGGGAATACCTACGTCAGACATGGCGTTGCGTACTCGGTCTGCGAGAAACTTGCGAATATTCATAAGGTGTTTTTGGTTCCGGAATGAGAAGCGCGATTGTAACGGGCGCGAGTTCAGATGCAAGTCAGCGTCCGCAAAATCCCAAGAAAACTCCCAGCTCGTCAATTTTTGCCGCTAAACTGGTAGCACTGCTCCAAAAAACACGGCTCTCAATACACTGCCACAGGAAGTGAGGATGACTGATTACATCAAGGTGTCACTGGCCAATCGTATTTGTGAGATTGGCATCGCCCGACCCGATAAAAAGAACGCATTAAACCTTGAGATGTATACCGCGATGGCCGATGCCATTGCTTCGGCAACACAGTCGACACAAATACGAGTAGTTTTGCTGCATGGCAGCAGCGACTGTTTTACCAGTGGCAACGATCTCAACGATTTTGCCCAGTTTGCTGCGCATCCCGAGTTAATCAATTCCCCAAGCAACCCAATATTGCGCTTTATGCAGCAAATTCAGCGTTGTCCCAAGCCCGTGGTATGTGCCGTAGAGGGCTTGGCGGTGGGTATTGGAACCACCTTACTGCTTCATTGCGATTTGGTGTATTGCTCAGCGCAGGCAAGTTTTGCCCTACCTTTTGTGAATTTGGGCTTGTGCCCGGAATTTGCTGCGTCGGAGCTACTGCCCAAGTTGGTCGGCTACCCTAAGGCTGCAGAGTGGTTGCTGTTGGGCGACAGCTTTGACGCACAACAGGCCTTGCAGACGGGATTAGTAAACAGTATTGAAGAACGACCCTTGGAATTTGCTCGCGAGCAGTGCGGTAGGCTCGCTATAAAACCGCCAGGAGCCGTGCGCGCTACTAAGAAGCTTCTGGGCCAAGCTTTGCAAAATACTGCCGGGGAGGCACTACAGAACGAGTTGCGTGAATTTGCGTTGGCGCTTCAAGGGCCGGAGTTCGCCGAAGCGGTTACGGCGTTTCTGGAAAAGCGCGCTGCGGATTTTTCTCAATTTAACTGAGGCTAATAATAATGATTCAGAAGATTGATTACAGTGACAAAACAGTTGTTGTTGTCGGAGGTACCAGTGGTATTAACCTTGGCATTGCTGAGAGCTTCGCGCGTTGCGGAGCCCAGGTCGCGGTAGCCAGTCGCAGTCAGGAAAAAGTAGACGCCGCCGTTGCCACGCTGAGCAAATATGGCGATGCCATGGGGTTTGCGGCGGATGTGCGCGACGAAACGGCAGTCATTGCTGGATTACAGCAGGTAGCGAATCGTTGGGGCGCCTTCGATGTCGTCGTTAGTGGTGCCGCCGGTAATTTTCCAGCTTTAGCCAAGGGTATTTCATCCAATGGGTTTCGTGCGGTCATGGAAATTGATTTGTTGGGTACCTTTCATGTACTCAAGGCCGCCTATCCTCATCTTCGTAAACCGGGTTCCAGTATTATTAATGTTTCCGCTCCCCAGGCCTTCCTGCCCATGATTGCCCAGGCGCATGTTTGTTCAGCAAAGGCTGGTGTCGATATGGTGACCCGTACCCTCGCAATGGAGTGGGGGCCCGAGGGCATTCGCGTAAACAGCGTGGTGCCGGGCCCCATTCAGGGGACAGAGGGAATGAAACGGTTAGCACCCACCCAGGAACTCATTACGCTTACCACTCATTCCGTTCCGCTAAAACGCCTGGGAAATCCCGAAGATGTTGGCAATTTATGCTTGTTTTTAGGTTCGCCGCTGGCCAGCTATGTCAGCGGTGCGGTGATACCTGTGGACGGCGGATGGTCACTCTGCGGAGCGTCTGATCTCAGCGCAACGCTCGGTGACCTAATGATGCAAATGGCGTCGTCGTCGCAATGACAAGCGAATAGCTCCCTGCTATGATCTCGCCCCTGTTTTCTGGGCCTATACAGGGGAAACCATGTCACAAAAAGTCGAAGAGCTGATTTTAAAATTCAGTTGCAAAGATCAGCCGGGAATCGTCGCCTCGGTGGCGAGCCTGTTTTCTTTACAGGGTTTCAATATTCGTGAATCTTCACAGTTTGAGGATGTCACCACCAAGCGCTTTTTTATGCGCACTCTGTTGGAATCGGTTGAGGGGCCGAAAAGCCTGAACGATGTGGAATCGGCTTTCCATTCAATCGCCGATCGCTACCAAATGGATTGGAGCCTGTGTGACGGTCGCAAACGAGCTAAGGTTTTGATTGCGGTATCGCAATGGGGGCATTGTTTAAACAATTTATTAAACAGTTGGAAGCGCGGTACGCTGCCGGTCGACATTGTGGGGGTGGTTTCCAATCATGAAGAAATGCGACCACTTACGGAGTGGTATGACGTGCCCTACCATTACCTTCCTGTAACTAAAGACACCAAGCCCCAGCAAGAACAGCAAATATTAAATTTAATGAACGATAGCGGCGCGGAATTACTGGTCCTTGCGCGCTACATGCAAATTTTGTCTGACAATCTTTGTAAAAATCTCGAAGGACGTGCAATAAACATTCACCATTCATTTCTGCCTGGTTTTAAAGGGGCCAAGCCCTACCACCAAGCTTACGATCGTGGTGTAAAACTTATCGGTGCGACCGCCCATTATGTGACGGCCGAGCTAGATGAAGGGCCGATCATTGAACAGGCTGTTGAACGGGTTACTCATGCTAACTCGCCTGAAGAACTGGTAGAGCTAGGGCGCGATATCGAAGCTGTTGTGCTGCAACGTGCAGTGCGTTGGCATGTGGAGAATCGGATTTTACTAAACGGGCGTAAAACCGTGGTATTTACTCGCTAACGGATGTCAACATTAGTTGGCTCTTCGCGAGGCAACGCTGCGTTGTTTGAAGATTGATTTTTATCGCTTTTATAAAGCGCGTGTCTATGCCCTTGGGGTTATCCAGAAGTTTTTGCAAGCTTGCGGCATTCTGTGTATTACAGGCACTGGGCACGACATAATCGGCGAGTTTGTTGATAAATATTCCCTGTCTAGAACGACTGATTTCCGGTAAAGCGCTGAGAATCTCCGCACCATTTGATTGCAGCATATTTTGCTGAATTCCAGGGAAAAGGCGCTTCCACACCGCAGTTAAATCGCTGAGTTTAAGCGATTCGCTGTTGTCCAATAGGGCCGTCATCCATTGTTGTTTCACTGCCATTTCCGGCCTTATTGCATTTGCGATTAAAGCGGCTTCGCGACCTCGTTCGGAAGAATCTCGCACGAGTTCATGCTGTATCAGTTTCGTTGCATCGCCGAACTGATAGCGGCTCAGCTGCTGTATTATCAACCAGCGTGTTTCTTGATCTTGAAGAAGTTCGTCCCCCTGATTGGCACTGAGCATGTTTGCAAGTTCTGTTAACCGGGAGGGATTAAAACTTGCCGAAATCGCAGCGCGAAACCACAGTTTCCGAATTGAACTTGTCACGGGTGCGTGTTCAAATTCTCGCCAACTTAAATTTTCGATGCTATTTAAAGTCTCGGTGAAAATTGTATTTTTATGCATTGCCTCCAGTTCGTCGAAGGCCAGCGCTAGCAAAAAAGTAATTGAAGAAAGTGTAGTTTCATTGGTTTCTGCGGATATATGGCTATCCACTAGCGCAACATAATCATGTAAACTAAATTGCATATCATCAACCATACGCCACAGGTCTTGCCAAAGGGATGCACGCAGTTGATCGTCTTTAAACTCTGTAATCGATTGCTGCAGGCTTTGTAGCGAACGCTCGTCAAACCGTAATTTCACATACCCCCAATTTTGAAAATTCGCGTAAATAAAATCCGGGCAAGGGGTATTGGCTGCGATCGAGACTGGGGTAAGCTCGCCCCGGTAAATTACCGGTATTACACTGCTGAGTTTCATCTCAGATTTCGACCGATTAAATAATGCCAGCTGAACTTTTTGGGTACGAAGTTGTTGCCATGCTTCGGGCGCATACTGGATAATTTTTATTGTTTGTAGTTTTCCTTCTGAGCAATTGAATTGCGGTTCAATAGTGTTAACCCCCGGTATTTTTAGCCATTCGTGAGCCCAACCAGTCATATCTGTATTTGCGGTTTGGCTCATAGCAGCAACAAAATCACTTAGTTGAGCGTTATTGTATTGGTGTTTCTCGATATAAGTTGCAACAGCATTTTGAAACGTTTTTTCTCCCAGTAAATAGCGCAGTTGTTGCAATACAGAAGCGCCTTTACCGTAGGAAATACCGTCGATTAACGAAAATACTTCTCCCGGATGTGCAACAGGCACATCAATAGGGTGAGTGGTCACCAATTGATCTTCGTAGTAGGCCCAATTTTTCAGTTTTAGAAATTCATTCCAAACATCATCAAAATCAGGGTTTGCTTCCACAGCTAGGAATGCCATCAAAGTTGCAAAACTTTCATTGAGCCAAAGGCCATTCCACCAATCCATGGTAACGATATCGCCGAACCACTGATGAGCCATCTCGTGCGCAATAACTTCTGCAAGATAAAAGTTTTCGGCTTTGGTTTTTTCGCCCCGACTTATAAATCGATTTTCACTAAAGGTAATAGCGCCAACATTTTCCATGGCACCGAAATTGAAATTGGGTACCAGTAATTGGTCGTATTTTTCGAAAGGGTAGGGAAAGCTGTAGTATTCGTTAAAGAAGCTGAAGGCTTTGTGTGTGATATCAAACCAGATATTCGCTTCAATAAATTCAGCGACTTCTTGTCTTGCAAATAGGCGCAGCGGAATTGTTCCGCTGTTGTCTTCCCAAATGCGAAATGGTCCGGCGTGCAGTGAAAAAATATAGCTGGGGATGAGTTTGGTGGTTGGAAATTGCCAGCGTTTGGTGGTGGTGGAGATTGGCGTGATTTGCGATTCACGGGTAGCGCTAATTACTTGCCAGTCCAACGGTGCAATAACATTCATGGTGAATGTTGCTTTTATATCTGGCTGATCGAACAGCGGAGCAAACTTATTGGCTTCGTAGGGTTCAAATTGCGTGTATAAATAAACCTTATCGGTTTCAGGGTCGCGAAACTGATAAAGGCCGGCCCCTGTGTTGGTGTAGTTGCGCTGGTAGGCGATGACAATTGTATTGTGGCCTTTGGAGAGATGTTCAGCTGCTATGGTAATAAACCATTTTTCATAATCTGTAGTAATGGGCTGACCATTGACTTCCACGCGTAACAGCGTGCCCTCATCGAAATCCAGAGTGACGGGAGAGAGGCTGTCGGCCAAGTTAAAGTCAATGGTGGCTACGCCGCTGAAGTGATCGCGACTACTGATGTCTACTTCGAAGTTATAAGCGACATCACTGATTTGCTGCTTGCGAAACTGCGCGTACTCTCGGTTGATGTAGCTTTTTAGTTCCCGCTGGTAGCTGGAGGCGTCCGACGATTTTGACATTACCTGGTCCTGACTACATCCGCAACTGAGCGCGCATATGAGTAGTAAAAACAGACTGCAGATTAAAGTGTCGCTTTTTGCGAACATGATTTCCCCTGTTTTTTTTTGTACCCTAGCTTGCTGTTTAATTAAGGATTGAGCAGTGCCAATAATGCCTGGAGCGGATGCCGTACAGTAGTGTTGGATTCTCTTTTTACCTGGCTTCGGCAGGAATATCCGGTTGCCAGGAGCTGTCCTGATGGTGTTTCTTCAACAGGTGTTTGCCAACTCAACTGATAAATTTTTTGTGAAGTAATTTTATTGCGTGCTTCATGCCCGTAGGTGCCCGACATGCCGCAACAACCGAGTGATTTGATGTCGAGCTGTTGCCCAATCGCGGCAAATATTTGCTGCCACAGGTCGCGCTCTTTGGTTGCGTGCGATTGCTCAATGCAGTGCGGCAGGAGGGTATAACTTTGCGTGGTACTGACATCGAGTTCGCGCAAGCTATCCAGGTGTTGGGCAAGCCATTCCTGAATCAAAAGTACAGGCGGGGCAACAGCATCGTCTCCCAGGAATTTGCGATATTCGAGCCGGTAAGTGTAAGTCATTGAGGGATCGACCCCAATAAGGGGTACGCCCGCATCGGCGAAAGCATTTAACATTCGCGTGTTGCGTTTAACGACACGTCGAAACGCGTTAAGAAAACCATGAATGTGCAAAGGTTTGCCGTTGGCACGGTAAGGCGCCAGCATGGGGTTAAAACCCATTTTTCGTAGCAGTGCGATTAAATCCACCACCAGTTGTGTTTCAAAATAGCGAGTGAAGGCATCTTGTACTATCACAATGGTTTTTTGTTTTTCCGCTTCACTGAGCAGTTTTAAGTTACTTGCTGTAGCGGTACTTACACCCCGAAGTTTTATACGTGATAACAAGGGACCATCCACAAAGCCCACACGTTTTTCGAGCAATCCTCGCATCCAATTTGCTGACATAAACACGTTGTAAACGCTCGGTAGCTTGGCACACCACGGCAATACAAATTCGAGCGTACCCACCAGGTAATCTTTAAGCGGTCTCAAATAGCGCGTGTGGTACAGCGCTATGAAACGGGCGCGAAACTCTGGTACATCTACTTTTATGGGGCACTGACTGGCACAGGCTTTACAAGACAGGCAGCCCGCCATTGCTAAATACACGTCGTGGGAAAAATCATTTTTCTTGCGGCTAAAAAAAGTATTGACGCATTTACCTGGCAGGTCGATAAGCCCGCTAATAATATTAGATCTTTGCAACACCTGGGCGGGTTGCACTTTTTGATCGGAGAGCAACTTAAGCCAGGCCCTGATAAGTGTTGCTCTGCCTTTGGGCGAGTGAATACGATCGCGGGTACCTTTGTAGGAGGGGCACATTGCATCAGCAGGGTTCCAGTTAAAGCAGGCACCATTGCCATTGCAATACACTGCATCATTAAAATTCTGCCAGGCCCTGGGGTGAATTTCGCGATCGTGTTGGCCGCGTGTTGGAACTTCATCAATTTTTATGAGTTCCGTTTCTGTATTTGGGGTGGCAATTTTGCCGGGGTTTAATTGATTATATGGGTCGAACGCGGCTTTTATTTGTTGTAGCAGAGGGTAAAGTTCGCCAAAAAATTTGGGTGAATATTCCGATCTTACCCCCTTGCCGTGCTCACCCCACAGCAAGCCACCGTATTGCAGGCATAAGTCGGCAATGCGATCTGAAATTTGCCAGGCAATATCTTCCTGCTGAGGGTCTTTCATATCGAGAGCTGGACGCACGTGTAATACACCGGCATCGACATGGCCGAACATGCCATATTCCAGATTATAGCCGTCTAATATTTCGCGAAATTCCAAAATAAAATCTGCGAGATTTTCTGGAGGCACTGCAGTGTCTTCCACAAAGGGAACGGGGCGCGCTTCGCCATTGGCATTACCTAATAGCCCAACTGCGCGTTTGCGCATGGCCCAAATACGGCTTACGGCATCGTGGCCCATGGCAATGGAATAGCCCAATCTTCCTTGTGGTTTGAATGTGTCTGCTTCGAAATCTGTGGAATTACCAAGGTGAGCCACTTCTTGTTGTAGGAGTTCACCAAGCGCGTTTATTTTCTGCTGTAGTGTCGCTTCGTCGTCGGCAGTAAACTCCACGAGGTTGATACCCATAACCTGTTGGGTTTGGCCTGCCGTATCATTCCCGTTAAAAAACTCTTCCACTTGGTGCCAGATAAAATCGTTCATCGCCAGCGCCAAGACTTTTGAATCAATGGTTTCCACTGAGGTTGGGTTGGCCCGCATGAGTTCAGTGGCATCGCGCAGCGAACTGTTAAAGTCTGAATATTTAACCATTACCAGGGCAGAGAGTTTTGGAATAGGGAGTACATTCAATTTGGCTTCCGCAATAAGCCCTAGCGTGCCCTCACTACCACATAAAATATTGTTTAGGTTGAGGCGGCCTTGTTCATCGCGTATGTGCGCGAGGTCGTAACCTGTAAGACAGCGGTTTAATGGAGGAAAAATTTCATCGATTTTTGCTTCGTTTTCACGGAATATACGATCAATTAACGCGTGAACTTCTCCGCAGCGGTCTTGCTCACCGGTGAGAGCCAATACTTCCTCATTATCCAGTGCGCGTGTTTCTATAAGGCTGCCATTGAGCAATACGGTTTTTAATTCAAGAACATGATCGCGGGTTTTTCCGTAGACACAGCTTCCCTGCCCGGAGGCATCGGTGTTTATCATACCGCCTATGGTGGCGCGGTTACTGGTGGATAAGTCTGGGGCAAAGAACAGACCATGGGGTTTTAATGCGGCATTGAGTTGGTCTTTTACCACTCCGGTTTGTACGCGCACCCAGCGTTCTTCCTGATTGATTTCCAGCACTTGGTTCATGTGGCGGGAAATATCCACGACTACGCCATCGGTAAGTGACTGCGCGTTGGTTCCGGTACCGCCACCTCGTGCGGTAAGCTCGATTTCACGAAATTGTTGTTCCGCTGCGAGTGTTGCCAGGGTTACCAGATCGTCTGTATCCCTGGGGTACACCACGCCTTGTGGCAGCACCTGATAGATGGAATTATCGGTGGCCATCGACAGGCGATTGCTAAAATCGGCGCAAATATCACCTTTGAAATGGGCGTTGTTTAAGGCGTCGAAAAAGCGTGTGTACAGTTGTTCCCGGTCTTGAAAGGGAGAAAGCTTTGGAATCATGGGGTTTCGCCAAATTTGCTGGTATTGACCAAGCCTAGTCTAGCCGACGCTTTGAGTCTGTAGGCTATAGTTAACAGACGGTTAAAGCTCACCTCGGTTCAGTTTTCCGTGGTGGATGTAGAAAACCCGTCATTTTAAAACGTTTTGTTGGCTCCAGATAGATGGATAAAAGCGCGATCTTCAATGATAGTTTCGAGAAATGCCTCCAAGGCCACTACGGCGCTTTTTTCGAGATTTTCTATCGCGAGTTCGAGGCAAGTTCACCAAAAATCAAAACGCTGTTCGCAAACACCGATCCCCAACGACGTTACGACATGCTCGAGGAGTCCATTCTAATTCTGGCCACATATTCTGTAGATCGTAAGGTAACACCCGAGTTGAAGCAGCTCGCTTTACTTCATGCCCGGCTTGGGCTGGATACGACGATGTTCGATTGCTGGTTCGATGCGCTCATGGCAACGCTAAGCAGTGTTGACAGCCGATTTGATGAGGACCACATCGAAGCATGGCGTGAAGTACTTAGTCCGGGTATCCTCTATCTGAAACAGTCTTGCCCTAGTTCTTAAAACTCATTTCCCAAATATCTCCAACAGCAATATTACCCGTCTGATCGGGTGATTCAAGCATGGCATTCATGCCAAAGCCTGGGGCTTTTGGGTTTTCTGGCATTGGGTTGAGCGCGGCGAGCTCGGCAAAGGGTACCGCTTTAGGAAGTCTTGTTCCGGTGTGTGGGTCGACCGTAATCACAGCACAGCGTTGGCAGAGATCGACCAGCTTCAACTTAAGGGTCTCGTTGCGTTTTTTTAAGCTTACTCCATGCTGTTCGGCAAAACCCGGTAGGCCGCTAAAAACGATATTGGGCCTGAAATGACGGATATCCACGAGTGGTAGACATTTGTTCTCAAGCATGAGGTTTAAGGCTCGAAGCGAAAAAGCGTTAACAACCAGAAAAGGTGCCGCATCGGCGAAGTGAGTGGCATCTTCCCCAAATCGATCGGGGTAGCCCGGCAGTCGCCGACTTTCAGCGCTGTAATAAAGCAGTTTTAAGGGATGGTGAGCCCCAATTGCCTCTGTCAGCCATTGGTTTGCCTCCGTAGCGCAAATGAGACCCTCTGCAGTGTCTTTCCACACTTTGGCCGATGTTCGTGGTGCGTCAGCATGGGGGCGAATTACTCTAATTTCGCTGACCACACTACTACCATTTTTTTTCTCCAGTACCAATCCATCGTCAGTCGGCATTGGCTGAATGCACGCCATGATGGGGTATTTTCGCTGGGTTAGCGCATTACCCTCCGAGTCGACAATAAGCCATTGGCGATCACCATGAATTCCCTTGCGTGATATTTCGCAAGAATCCATCGCTATTCCAGCGCAGGATTTTATTGGGTAACAATAGAGTCCTGTTATTTGAACGTCCATGTAGCTGCCTTATGTATCTCGTTTTTCCGTGAATTTAGCCATTTGTTCGGGGCTGGCTGGAGTTTGATATTTGGCTTTCCATTCAGAATAAGGCATGCCGTAAACAATTTCTCTGGCTGCGTCGTAGTCGATATTTTCGCCCTGTTCTGCAGCTGCGGCGCTATACCATTTCGCCAGACAATTACGGCAAAAGCCGGCCAGATTCATTAAGTCTATATTTTGCACCGTTTTGTTCTCATCCAGGTGCGACAGCAATTTTCTGAACACAGCGGCTTCAATTGCAGTTTTGTCCATGGGGAATCCTCTCATTTTGGCGCTCTATGTTATCACTTTGTCCGATCTGATTGAGTCACACGCGAAACCAACTTGTGGTCCATTATAGGGCAATAATCGGTTGAAATATGACCTTTACAAAGAATCTTATAAATTATTTCGAGTAAATGATGCTCATATAGGTGCGCTATTGCTTTTATATGGTGCGTTATTTGGGTTGGTTTCATCGTGTTAAGTTTCTAAAATTGTACGGTACTAAAATATAACATGCTGATTTTAAAGGGTTTTTAACTTTAATAGTGGTAAAAATCATTGGCTGGCTTTGTTTTTGCTGTATGTCTCGCAACGGCTCCAATTGGGTTTCTCCTCCATCCCCGGAGCTTCTGGTGCAAATCTATTTAAAAAAAAGAGACAACACATGCAATTTCGCGATGTAAGTTCCAGCCCGGCTAAGGGTAATGGCCAAGGAAAGGTTTGGCTCGTTGGGGCAGGCCCGGGTGATCCTGACTTGCTCACCCTCAAAGCCATACGCACAATCGAACGTGCCGATTTGATTCTGTTTGATAATCTCGTTAGTCCGGAAATTCGCACGCTGTTTCCAAAAAGTGTGCCGGCATTTTACGTGGGCAAAAAGAAAGATAACCACAGCATTCCTCAGCAAGATCTGAATGCCTTGCTGGTGAAAAAAGCCCGCCAAGGTTTGAATGTGGTGCGTATCAAGGGTGGCGATCCTTTTGTTTTCGGGCGTGGCGGCGAAGAGCTGCAAACTCTCGTTCGTGCAGGCGTCGACGCAGAGGTGATACCCGGTATCACATCAGCTTCGGGATGCACCACAGCAGCAGGTATTCCGCTGACCCATCGTGGTATTTCCCAAGGGTGTACTTTCATTACGGCTCATGCTGAAAACGAACTGTCGCTGGATTGGCAGGCGCTTGCCAGGATGGGGCACACTTTGGTGTTTTATATGGGTATCAGTCGCTGTGGTTTCATCGCGCAGCAATTGCTGAGCCATGGTCTACCAGCACAAACACCTGTGGCATTAATTGAAAACGGCTGCCGACCCGAGCAGCGTGAAATTATCGGAAATCTCTCCGAACTCCCACAACTGGTATCTCGTTACAAGGTGCAATCGCCTGCGCTGATTGTTGTGGGTGACGTTGTTAATCTTGCCAGTGAATTGCGCCTGCAACCGCAGCTGGACGTCTTCAACCAGAGCTGTGCCTAAGCACTGCCTACATTCGAGGAAGTATTTATGAGTAAACAAAGAATCGTCGTTGTTGGCAACGGCATGGTTGGTCACAAATTTATCGACAATATTATTCAGCACGAAAAGGCTGGGGAATTTGAAGTAATCACTTTTTCTGAAGAACCGCGCCTCGCCTACGATCGCGTACAACTCAGCAGTTATTTTTCGGGTTCCACCGCAGATGACCTGATGCTCACATCAGAAAGTTATTATCAGGAAAATGGCATTAATTATGTTTTAAACGATAAGGTTGTTGCGCTAAAAACTGCTGATAATAAAGTGGTAACTGCCAGTGGTCGCGAAGAGAGCTACGACAAGTTAGTGCTGGCAACCGGTTCCTTTCCTTTTGTACCGCCTATTCCTGGCAAAGATCAGCCGCATTGTTTGGTTTATCGTACTATCGAAGATCTGGAAGCGATTACGGCATCGGCTCAGGAAAGTAAAGTCGGAGTGGTTGTCGGTGGTGGTTTGCTGGGCTTGGAAGCCGCAAATGCTTTGAAAAATCTCGGCCTGGAAGTACATGTGGTGGAGTTTGCGCCGCGCCTTATGGCCGTTCAGTTGGATGAAGGCGGCGGTGAGCTGCTTCGCAAAAAAATCAGTGATTTGGGTGTAAATATTCATACCCAGAAAAATACCCAGGAAATTGTTGCCGGTGAAAGCTGTCGCTACCGCATGAATTTTGCGGATGGCGAACACCTTGAAACCGACATGATTTTATTTTCAGCAGGCATTCGACCACAAGATGAACTAGCTCGTCAGTTCGATCTCGAAATCGGTGAGCGCGGCGGTATTGTGGTCAACAATTTTTGCCAGACATCGGTCGAAAATGTATATGCCATTGGTGAGTGTGCGTTATGGAGTGGTCGCATTTTCGGTCTTGTTGCACCGGGTTACACCATGGCAAAAGTTGCAGTGTCACACATGACCGGTGGCGACGCTGAATTCACCGGTGCCGATATGAGCACCAAGTTAAAGCTTTTGGGTGTGGACGTGGCAAGTGTCGGCGATGCGCAAGGGCGAACTCCTGGTTCACTGAGTTATGTGTATCAAGATGGCGTTGCTGAAGTGTATAAGCGCATCATTATTTCTGCCGATAAAACCCGTTTGTTAGGTGCAGTGTTAGTGGGTGATGTTGACGCCTATGGCACGCTACAGCAAATGTGCGTTAACGGTATGGATTTGCCCGAAAGTCCCGAAGCGATGATATTACCCGCGGTTGACGGCGCAGCGGCGACCGGTTTAGGTGTTGAGGCCTTGCCAGATGAAGCGCTGATTTGTAGCTGCAACGAAGTAAGTAAAGGTCAAATTTGTTGTGCAGTGCAAGAAGGTGCAACAACTATTGGCGACATAAAAACAACCACTAAGGCGGGTACCAGTTGTGGTGGTTGTGTGGCCTTGGCCACACAAGTGATGAACAGTGAATTGGAAAAGCTTGGCGTAGAAATTAATACCGATATTTGTGAGCACTTTGCACATACACGTCAGGAGCTCTACCACATTGTTCGTGTTGAACAAATTAAAACCTTCGATGAGCTGGTGGAAAAACACGGCAAGGGCATGGGGTGTGATATCTGTAAGCCTGCTGTTGCTTCTATTTTAGCCAGTTGTTGGAATGAGTACGTGCTTAAAAATGAGCATGCACCGTTGCAGGATACCAACGATTACTTTATGGCAAACATGCAGAAAAACGGTACCTATTCCATCGTACCGCGAGTAGCCGGTGGTGAAATTACCCCTGACAAATTAATCGCGTTGGGCACAGTTGCCAAAACTTACAACCTCTACACAAAAATCACTGGTGGTCAACGCATCGATTTGTTTGGTGCCCAGCAACACGAATTACCGTTGATTTGGAAAGAACTCGTAGACGCGGGTTTTGAAACCGGTCACGCCTATGGTAAAGCGGTGCGTACAGTTAAGTCTTGCGTTGGCAGTACGTGGTGTCGCTACGGAATGCTTGACAGCGTCGGTATGGCAATCAATATCGAAGAACGCTACAAAGGCCTGCGTGCGCCCCACAAATTAAAATTTGCAGTATCCGGGTGTACCCGAGAGTGTGCCGAAGCTCAGAGTAAAGATGTGGGCGTTATCGCCACTGAAAACGGCTGGAACTTGTATGTGTGTGGTAATGGCGGCATGAAGCCACGCCATGCAGATCTGTTCGCTTCCGGCATTGATGACGAAACATTGATTAAATACATCGACCGTTTTCTGATGTTTTACGTGCGTACTGCCGATCGCCTACAGCGTACGTCCGTGTGGATGGATAACCTCGAAGGTGGCCTGGATTACCTCAAATCAGTTGTCATCGACGATAAGCTGAATATTGCTGAGGAACTCGAAAAGGAAATGTCGCTCGTTATTGGAAGTTATCAGTGCGAATGGAAATCTACCATTGAAGACCCGGAGAAGCTTAAGCGTTTCCGTACCTTTGTGAACAGTGATGAAAAAGATAATACCGTCGTTTTTGTCGAGGAGCGGCAACAAATTCGCCCAGCCACTGAAGAAGAAATTGTTCACTTTGTTGAAGCCGAAGAACCGGCGATTGCTTAAGGAGTCTGTCGAAATGAGTGATAATGAAATGAATTGGGTATCGGTTTGTGACGCAGCAGAGCTTACGCCATTGTTGGGAGTTCGAGCACTGTTAAACGAGGAGCAGGTTGCCATTTTTAAAGTTAAAGATGCGCTATATGCGCTCAATGCGATCGACCCTTTTTCCAAGGCAGCGGTATTGTCGCGCGGTATTGTTGGCGATTTAAAAAATCAGCTGGTGGTTGCATCTCCGCTGTATAAGCAGCATTTCAACCTAGAAACCGGTATATGTCTCGAAGATGAGTCGGTAAAGGTGAAAACCTACGCCGTACGAGAATCTGAGGGAAAAATACAACTCGCCACTAATTAAGTTTTCAAGGTATTTTCCATTTGCACCAGTTGGGCGGTTTCGACCGCCTTTTTTTTCCTATTCATTAATGAGTATTAATTGATGCTAAGGTAACTCAAATCGCTCAAAAGCCTTGAGCGCTAAACACTTTGCAGGCAGGACGGAGAATTTTGCAGTTCGCAATATCGTTGTAATTTTCGGGAAAAACTATCTACCACAATATTAAGTGCCGCAGTCATAAGCACTAAAAAGAAAGCTTTGTCATAGCGAATTTCTTCAAATGCTGAGTCTATATAAAAACCGAGTGTGGTAATCCCGAGTAAACCCAGAATGGCACTTTCTCTCATGATTACTTCCCAACGATACAATAGCAGCGCCATAAAAGCTGCGAAGGAGCGAGGGATCAATTCATAATTGACAAGATTTAATCCCTTCGGCGAATCCTGTCGCAGTTGGAAAGTATCTGCATTGCGTGCCAGTAAATAGCCGATTAAACCACCGTTATGAACCGCGAGCGCCAAGATGGCTGGCAGGGCCGATGGCCCGAAGAGTAGCAAGAGCACAAAGGCCAACACGAACTCCGGTGTGGAGCGTACCATTAACAAAAAACCGTGCCCAAGAAAGTGCATGCGACCTGCAATTGCCCGAGTTGCGAGCGGGAACCATGCCAGCGCTAGAATGCCAGACAACACCATAGCCAATAGAGAAAGGGCGATTGTGTAAGCTAAGGCAGGCAATACCGTTGTGGTAAAGGTACTCCAGTACCAGGTGCCTGCCGCACGCCATTCGCCATGAAGAATTTCTCGTGGCCAGATGTCCTTACTCACAAATTGCCAGAAATAATTACTGTTTGCGAAAGCGGAGTCTGGTAACACCAAAATCGCAACGACGATATAGGCGGGTATTAGCCGCCAATTAAGCCACCATCGTAAACTGGCAATCAGCAAGTAGAAGCACCACAGCAAACACGCCGCTTCCGAATAATTGCCCTGCGAAAATGCAGTCTCAAAATAAAAGCCAAGTGTTGGTAAGCCAATAAACCCAAGAATTGCGCTGGAACGAAGTGCGCATTCGAAGCGATACCGAATGTAGCTTCGTAATTGTGGCAACGCCTGGCAGAAAATAGCGTATAACCAGGCGCTCAAATTGTTTGTTGAGGGATGAACTGTTAATCGTGGCGTTTTTGGTTGTTGCTCGAGTATTTCAAAAAACACTTTCGCAAAAATGCCGGTGTAGGGAATGGCAATCGCCAGTATGCCGGTTATTGTAGACAGCCCAAAAACCTGCATGAATATTAATGCCCAAAAAATTTCATGCACTGCACGAGTACTGGCACAAATCACTCGTATCAATCTGAAATTAAAAACCAGAGACAGTAGCAAACCCAATACTGCGGAAATTGCGACTCCAACCAGTGCGAAGGCAAAAGTATGCAGTATTGCCCATGCCAATTCGGGTGCACTTTGCCAATGCGGCGTCACAATGCCGAGAAGAATACGGCCAAGTTCCTGCCAGGGTTCTGCTGGATAAACAGCGATATCAGAAAATGGCAGGAGCAGCAATGCTGTTGCCAAAAAAGCCAGGCACACTTGCAATCGAGGCCGATCGTTAAGAATCATCGCTGGGTAGCTACTCGTGGTATTCGAGATAAAACTGCTGGAGTTGCTCTAGGCTTAGACTTGACGATGCCGCATCGAAAATTATCTGACCTGAGCGCATGCCAATAAGGCGATCAAATTTTGCGTGTGCCAATATTGGATCGTGTAACGCAATAATTACGGTGCTGTGGTGCTTTAAAATAATTCGCAGTACATCGTTTTGTAATTTGGGGTCGAGGTTTGCGATAGGTTCGTCGCCAATAAAAATGGCCTTATCGCTGAATAGCGCACGAGCTATTGCAACCCGTTGTTGTTCCCCACCGGAGAGGCGCGCCACACTTGTTGTGAGCGCTGGGGTGAGTTGCAATGTGTTGCTTAAGGTTTCTGCAGCAGTCCAGCTTTTTTTTAAAGGGAAGAATAGATTCCAGGTATTTTTTAATAAGGAGTGATTGCTGAGTTGCCCCATATAAATATTGTGGTAAAGCGATAAAGTATTTACGAGCCCCAGCTGCTGTGGACACAAAGCACAGTTTTCTCTGAGCAACTTATAAATATGGTGCAGCAATGTTGTTTTACCTGCGCCACTCGGGCCAATGAGGGCAATTTTTTCGCCCTCATTGATACGCAGGTTTACATGCTGGAGTATGGTGTGTTTTCCAGCGATTAGTTGTAGATCTTCGAGGTTTAACAGTGCTGCCATCAGCGGATAATTTGCAGAGTTTTAGCGGTATCTTCAATTGCCTGATAATCGGCATTAGTGGCAGGAATAAACGATTTTCTCGGGAAGCTGGCGAGTAATTCCGGTGCAGACATCGATAGTAAAGCCTGTTGTACTTTTTTGGTAAAGTCAGCGCCAAATTGCTTGTCTGCATCGCCGCGAATGGTCCACTGGTAATCGGGGTATTGCGGTGTTTCCCATATCACCGAGACTTTGCTTTCATCTATTTTTCCGGCAGCCAATTCTGTTTCCCAAACGAGATAGTTAACCACGCCCACTTGATACGCGCCAGCCTGAACCTGGGCGATAGTCATGCTATGGTCACCCGAAAATCCAACTCGTTTAAACACGTCGTCGGGAGATTTTTTGAAGTTTTCCCGAATGTAATATTCAGGCATAAGCCGCCCAGACGTAGAGCCCTTGGAACCAAACGTAAAGGTTTTACCCTGGATACCATTAGGAAATTCCTGGCTCTTTTTTAAGCCGGCACTGTGGTGAGCAATAAAGTAGCTTTTAAAAAGCTGGTCTTCAAAACCCTGGGCCAATGCCTGTGAGCCGGGCACTTGCAAGCGCGCCTGTACGCCCGATAAACCACCAAACCAAGCGAGTTGTACCTGATTGTTTCGAAATGCCGTTACCGCAGCCGCATAGGACTTCACAGGAATGTAACGCACTTCGACGTTGAGTTCTTTTTCCAGATAGCTTGCCACCTTACTGAAACGTGCCACAAGGCGTGATTCATCTTCATCGGGAATGGCGGTGAAGGTGAATGTTTGTGCATGGGATAGAGCTGAAATTAAACAACTGATTACGATAATAAGTTTTTTTATCATAGGAAGGCTGCATTATAGGTAATGGGATTATTGTTGGGCGCCAATTGTACATGGTTATGTGAGGGATGTAATTTCCAGCGAGCAGGCTGAGCTGGAAATAAAGCAGCGGAGTTGGGGTGCTTACAGTTATTGCCAACTGTTTCTAGCGTAATTCACGATTCTTTGGGGCGAAACCACAGGCGCTTGTCATTCAGAGGTGTTTCAGGCGTAAGTGTCGGATTGTCGAGTTCTATGATATTTCGTTGCTTAAAATTTGCGCGTTTTATAGGGTCTGCGAATTGATCTAAAAAAATAGAAATAAATGACCCATCATTCAAAGCGGCTGCAAAACCCTTCTCGAGTATTTCTGCAAGTTCCGGCTCGCTTTTGCTCACAAACATGTAAAACGCAGTTGGGTAATGCAGCATCAGGTTCGATTCTATGACAATATTTTCAGCTTCTGCAAACTCTGTTTCGTTCCAAATTTCAAAAACGCCTCGGGGAAAATAGTCTATGCGCCCATGGTTGAGCATTTTAAACAGGTTATCGCGATGCGGTGCTGTTACCACGCTAAGGCCTGCGCTCCTAAGCACGGCAATATCGGGCCATTCGATGCCTTGCCCGGCAGTCAGTGTTTTAAGTTGCTCAAGGTTATTAATGTTTTTAAAAAATTCCTGCTGTTGTTTTTGGATAAAGAGTAAACGCCAACCGCTAAGGCCTCGGTACATGGGCACACGAATGGGAATAAGCTGCGCTTCTTTATGGGGGTCGGTATGTAATACCACAACATTGAAAAGGTTGGCGTCCAGGTAGCGGACCACTCGAGTTGCGGGCAACACGGGCACCGAGACGGGAATAATGCTGTAGTCCACGTCAGTTTTACTGAGCACCAGCTCCAGTACCTTGCGGTGATAGCTGCCATGGCTTTTATAGATGGCGTCGGAAGGGGCGGTTGGAAATTTTACTTTGAGGGTGCCGTCACGCGCGCCGACCAGGGGAGCGACGATCAGTATCAGCAAGAGGCTTACAGCGCTCAGATAAGGCTTCAGGGGGTGATGCCCTGCTCTTGTTGAGGCAATTTTTATATCTACCAAAGAACGACCTATAACATCTCAAATAACAACATCTAAGTTTAGAGTAATTTTGCGCGTTAGCCTTGTCTTTGGCGTATAAATCTTCGACTTTTTAAGAGTTGTCTTTTTGGCAGCCTAAGAGTGGCAAGCGCGATTTGTACTGTTTGCTAACGGGCAACAGCTCCCTCACCGGAGTCGTGCTGCAGTGGCCGCAACACTTGGTGCCAGTGCTTAAGCAGGATCTGGTTTGGGGCCAGGAATCACTCAGCACGCTGCCTGCCAGTCCCGCGCGATATGGGCGGCGATCACGGGTGTGTCGGGCTTGATATTTGGAAAGGCAATTTGATAGCTGGCGCAACACAAGCCCATCTCTGCAAAGGTCAGTAGCCAGCCCTGCGTCATCGCATCGCGATTTGGCGCGTTGCTCAGACTCTCAACAGCCATGGCGACTACAGTTTTGAATGACTCATGAACTTGTGTGCGATACCGGTCGAATGGCAGATTTTAGCATCACTTCCTGGAATTAAACGTCATGGCCGAGCTTACTTTGAGGAGGGTCAGATTGGCTTAATATTTGATGTCAGGACAATCAATGGGATCGAGGGGGGCAGGCGGGGCTGCTAGCTAACTCGGAGTGAACCCAGGGGCCGTATAACTGTGGCCCCCCGATCTTAAAATGCCACCATCGCAGTGGCTTGCTCCTGGCCCATATTGAATTCAAACTTCCAGCCCTGCCGTTCAGTGATCGTTTTAACCAGCGCCAGGCCCAAGCCAAAACTCCCTGTTGCAATAGCCTCGGCGATATTCTGATGTTTGTCGGCTTCGCTATAGGCATGATGGGGGTTGATAATTTCTAGTGTCGACGGGCCGATAGCCTTAATACATATTTCGCCGTCGGTGCAGTGTTGGAAGGCATTTCGAATTAAATTATCTAACACAATATGTGCTAGGGCGCTTTGAAGATCGCGGGATTCTATGGCGTCGAGTTGAGTGTTTACCGCGACGGATTTGCCATTATTGAGATTTTTGTTTGCATCGATAATCTCGTTGATGAGGCGCCGAATGTCGGTATTCTCTGAGGAGGGTACCGCGTAGTCTTCCACTGCCAACCACAAGATAGCTTCGGTAACAGATTTCATGGTGTCTCCCGCGCGGCGGATACGTTGCAGCAAACAGTCGATATCATCGTTACCAATTTTTCGTTTATGTTCCAGCACATCCATAGCGTTGCGAATAATCGCAATGGGTGTGCGCAATTCGTGACTGGCGTTACGCAGGAATTTTCGTTCGCGTTCGTTATATTGGTGTATACGCAACAAGGCGTTATACAGGCTACCGGCCATCTGACCAATCTCGTCGGCCTGAATGTCGTTGGGTAAATCGTTGGGGGGGTGTTTTTGATCGAGGTTTTCAATCCAGCGGGAGAGGCTGGTAATAGGTTTCAGAGAGCGACCTATGGTAGCGCGAAACACTACCAGCATAGTGACCACAAGAATACCGCCCACAAATGCCAATATTTTAAACTTATGCCACACCTTGGCTGCAATTTCGTCGGCGACCGTGATGTTATAAAAAATAAAAAACCGCTTGCCGGTTTTTGGCAATCGCGATATCAGCAGATGGTAGTGTGACTCCGAGCCTTCATTCTTTTGAAAACGATACAGCATGCCTTCTTCATCGGGACCCCAGTTTTCCCATTTATGGGGTGGAAACCATTGGAGTACGCTGGCAGGGAGGTTCTCTTCGCCGATAAAGCCTTTCAGTGAGCGGGTATTGGGCAGCGGCGCATTGGGGTCTTTTGCGTATGCTTGTTTAAACAGGTGGGCTTCTTGCCAAACCACACCGTGGGTGGCATCAGCGAGCCCCCACTGGTACAGCATGGCGAGCATGGTGGTGTAAAAGGAAACTAACAGGATCGAGAAAATCAGCACGATTTTCCCGATACGGGCGCGCAGCGAGGTATGGCACTTAGGTGTTATCACGTAATGCGACTCCAACCCCACGCAATGTGTGAATTAATGGTGTTTCGAAGGGCTTATCAACCAATTTTCGCAGCGTGTACAAGTGTGATTTCAACGCTTCGGAATCGGGTGGGCTGTCTTTCCACAGCACGTTTTCCAATTCAAACCGTGACAGCACGCGAGGGCTTGCCTGAATTAAGGCAACCAGCAATTTCCAGCAGGCCGGTGACAGATCAATTAATTTGCCATCACGTGTTACCTGATGATTATCGAGATTGACCTCCAGATCTGCGACCTTTAAAGACGAGCCGCTGGCGACCTTGCGTTTGGTTATTGCTCGCAGGCGTGCCGCGAGCTCGGGCAGGTCGAAGGGCTTGACCAGATAATCGTCGGCCCCAGCGTCGAAACCGGCAAGTTTGTCGTCGAGCGTATCGCGCGCGGTTAACATAATGATCGGCGCGTTGTTGCCGTGGTCGCGCAGGGTTTTGCAGAGGCTCAGGCCATCGATACCAGGCATCATGATGTCTAGAATCATTGCATCGTAGGTATTGTCGCGGCACAACTCCAAGGCATGATCGCCGCGTTCAGCGTAGTCGCAATCGAAGTCCTGTAATTCCAGATAATCGAGTACACTGGCGGCCAGGTCGCGATTGTCCTCTACAAGTAGCACTATCATTGTTATTTCCTCTGGCTCCTCGGAGCAGTATTAATAGCCCAGTATACCGCAGTAAATCAGGTGTTTTGACCTGATATTGACGATTGAAAGAGAGCTTGCCGGTGCCAACAAAAAGGGGCCTGCCGGCCCCTTGCGTTTCCTGTGAGTACGCCAAAAACTTTATTGATTCCAGGGCATGCGTGTGAGTAAAAATGCCAGACCGCAACGATCTGTAACTCCGGCAAAAATCAACCCGACTCCCACGAAACCCGACAGCAGAAAAAACGCGGAATTTAAAAAACTGCCCAGTAGGACGCCGGTTAATATTACTACGCCTGCCGCTATACGCACCTGTCTTTCAAGAGGAATAACCAAGTGAGCGCCGCAATTAACGGTACCACCCGCCGTTTTAATTGCATTTAACCCGCCTTCGATAACGACCCACTCAATACCTTTTATCACACCTAATTGCCGCACTGCCGCATGGGCGCGCATGCCACTTTGGCACAATAAAAAAACGCGCAAAGTTTTTTTATTTAAACGGTCGTGTAACTTGGTGTGAAGACTTTCTGGCGTTAGTGTTTGTAACGGCAGACAAATACAGTTATCAATATTCTCACGGCTTACTTCCGCTGGGGTGCGTAAATCGATAATGGTTGCTTCGTTATTATTGTTACTTAAAAATTCAGTTGCGCTGATACTTTGCGCGGTCATCTAATGGCTACTCCATAAGTTAAGCGTCGGGGCAATAAATCGCTTTCAATGTGGCAATTATTTTTAACGCGTGATCGCCCTGGAGACGATAGTAAACAGTCTGCCCTTCTTTTCGGGTACATACCACACCGGCTTCCCGTAAACGCGCCAAGTGCTGTGACAATGCCGATTGGCTCAATGGTACCTGTTTATTCAATTCGCCCACCGACAGCTCCGAATCGCCAAGACTGCAGCAAACCATGAGTCGGCTTTCGTTGCCTAATTCTTTGAGCAGGGTAGCTGCGTCTTTCGCATGTTCTGCGAGCTTATCTAGATCTGCCACGTTAGCCCCTCCGTTGAAACGTTTAGAAATTATATTAGATGCGCCTAATCGATCAAGTCGGCAGATCAAAAAAACCCGTTTTCTTCAAGAAAACGGGTTTTTTTGGTTGAGAGAGTCAAGGTTAACGCTTGAAAAACGACACCATCTGATCGAGTTGATGTGCCATGTCTGCCATGCTTTCGCTGGTTGCTGAGGCCTGTTCCACCAGTGCGGCATTTTGCTGGGTCATTTGATCCATCTGAGCCACAGCGGTATTCACTTGTTCAATACCGGCAGTTTGTTCCTGAGCACTGTTAAAGATGTCTTCCATCATGCCACCAACCCGCTCGATTTCCGCCACAATGGTCTGCAGAGTTTTACCGGATGCCTCCACAAGGCTGGAACCGTCTTCCACTTTTCGAACAGAGTCGTTAATGAGTTCTTTAATTTCTTTTGCCGCGGACGCAGACCGCTGTGCCAGGTTTCGCACTTCGCCCGCGACAACCGCAAAACCGCGACCTTGTTCGCCAGCGCGGGCCGCTTCTACGGCAGCGTTGAGTGCAAGCAGGTTGGTTTGGAAGGCAATCTCATCAATTACGCCGATGATATTGGCGATTTTTGAACTGGCGTTTGAGATTTCGCGCATTGCATCGGACGTGGCCTTCACCGATTGATTCCCTTCGCGGGCAATGTCGACGGAACGCGCTGCGCGCTGGTTGGCCTCACGAGCATTGTCCTCGCTCTGGCGCACAATATTTATCATCTCCTCCATGCTGGAAGCGGTTTGCTCCAGAGATGAGGCCTGTTCTTCGGTGCGCTGGCTAAGGTCGGCATTGCCCATAGATATTTCATTAGTGCCGCGTGCGATATTGGTGGAGGTTGAACTGATTTGCTCAATGATGTTTTGTAATTTTTCAACAGTGAAATTGGCATCTTTTTTAAGTTTTGCGAATTCCCCTTGATAGTCGCGTTCGATTTTCTGACTGAGGTCGCCGGTAGCCAGAGCCGAAAATATGCGAATAACATCATCCAGCGCAACCTTAGTCGTTTCCATCAGTCGGTTAAGCCCCTTGCTGACATTCAGGAAAAAGCCACTTTTGCCGTGTAAGGCTAGTGAACGACTGAAATCACCTGCTGCCGCCGCGGCAATAAGATTATCGATTTCAGTCTCTACTGCGCGCTCAGTTGTGCGGTCCAGCCATTCAACCACCATCCCAAGTCGCTCGCCGGCACTGTTGATTATGGGGGTGGCGGTAAGCGCAAAGGTGCGATTACCCGCTTTAATCTCGCTGCGATAACTTTCAGAAAGCCGTTCTAACAGGGCACGCTGATGCGCCGGGTTCTTGTGAAAGCTATCCATATTCTGCCCCATCAGAGCACTGGCATTAAAATTGGGAAGCGACTGTCGAATATCCGCTTCAGCTTCGCCAAGCAGGCTTAACAGGGAACCATTGCTGTAAATAATGTTGAATTCATTGTCTGCGATCATGGTACTCGTGGATGAATTATCGAGAGCTTGTCGTATACGGGCATTTTCATTGGCAATACGTTTGTCTTCGATTTCGCGAGCTAGTCGCTCGGTTATATTTTCCCATTCCACAACTGCACCTAAAAAATTACCCTGCGGGTCGCGAATCGGGGTTGCCGATAAATTAAAATTCAAATCGGCTATTGCGAGCTGGGTTTTATAGTTGCCACGTAACTCTTGGAGCATTTTGCGTTGATGTGATGGAGTTTTGTGAAATTGATCAATATTGCTTCCCATCAATGTATCGGCACTGAATCCAGGAATTTCGCTGGCGAGTTGCTGATTTACACTTTTCATCAGCGCGTGAGTCGAATGATTCATATAAACGATATTAAAATCGTGGTCGGCAATCATCACCGCCGTTGCCGACACATCGAGTGCCTGTTTGATAATTAAAGTTTCTGTCGCCTGTTTCTGGGCCTGCAGTGCAGCTTGTTCTGCGCGATTCGAATTTTGTTCGGCGAGAGCTTGTTGTTTTTTCTGCTCCAAATTTGCGGCGCTTATTTGAGAAACGGCTTTGTTTACGCCAGTTTTCAGGGTGTGTAATTCCCCAGGGTAGCTGCCATTCACCTGGCTATCGAAATTACCCTGGCCAAGTTTTTCCAACACGCCATTGGTTTCAGATATTGAATTTGCCAGGTTGGCCAGTAGTGAATTAAAAGCGCGACTGGTATCGCCTACTTCATCGCGATTCGCATTGTTTAAGGCCAACTGAAAGTTACCTTCACGTTCCACGCGTTGTATCGTACTCGCGAGATCTAAAATGGGAGTGCTGATGAGTTTTCCAACAGCCATTGCAAAAACAACGATACCCGCTGCGCCGATTAACGCTATTATCACGAGTGTCCATTTTAGGGACGTTGTTCCCGCAAACGCTTCAGCTTTATCAATTTCGGCAACCACAACCCAGGTAAAATCACCGAGATCTATTTTTTTATAAGCAGAGAGTACAGGGTTGCCGTTGTAATCTGTAATGATATCTTCACCGGGTTGATCGGCCAAAGCGCGCTCAACTGCCAGAGTTTTTACTGTGCCTTTCTCAGGATTGCGGAATGAGTTGGCAACACTGTGATTTTTCGGGTCGAGATAAGAATCGGAACGCATTAAAAAATCTTCACCCACTAAATAACTTTCTCCGGTTTCTCCCATACCAGAGCGTTCCTTCATAATTGTGTTAATGGGCTCCAGCGGCATTTGAAAAATGAGCACTCCAATTTTTTCGTTGTTGTAAAAAATAGGTGTTCCGATAAAACTCGCCGGAGCTTCGTAGGATGGTGTATAGGGCGCATAATCTTTAATAACGGTTTCGCCAGGTTGAAGCTTTAACGCTTCGCGAAAAGTATCTCCAAAATTAGTATTGGCGTAAGGGCCAGTTAACAGCGAGGTTGCGAAGTCCAGTTCCTTGAAAACTGAATATACAATGTCTCCGCTTTCCGCATCGACAATAAAAAAATCGTAGTATCCAAATTTTTCAAGAAAACTTCGAAAACTTGCATGGTATTTTAGGTGGGTGCGGTGGTACACGCTACGGCCATCGGCACTGTCTAGCCGCTGTTTTTCGCCCAGCGGGTTTGGGTTGTTTGCGATGTAGGCGTATTGCAAGGCAATGGCTTGTGGGGGTAATGGATTAATTAGTGGTTCGATATCTACACTTGCGCCATCATTATCGGTTTGATATTTTTTTGCAAAATCTTGTTTGTAGTAGTTCTGTAGTGTTTGCTTTTGATTGGCGAGAGCGTTTTCGTCAATGTCTTCGGAGCCGATGACACGTTTAAAGGAGCGAGTGAAACTTCCCGCTGCATTCACCAGCATTGATGATTCTGCCATGCTTAAAATAAGGTTACGATTTGTTTCGAAGTATCGTTCTATCGCGTCAGATTTTATTTGCCGTACGGCGTTAAGCTGATCATTAGCTTGTTGATACAGTTGCTTATCGGCAACCAGGGTAGCCAAAATCGACACAAGTAGCATAGGTACCAGGCCTACAGCCAAAAGTATGTAAATTTGTTTTTTGGCTAAAGATAGGTTCATAAACCAGGTTTTCATCCCGATCCCCTTTCAATCTTTTTCAGGTAGGTTACAGCGTGACGGCTATGCGCAGCAGGTGCATAACGCTTAAACTTTCATAACAAAAGGATAGAAGAGTTGGCATTTGCAGTTAGATCTATCGGTTATAGGCTGGTCATAAAACCAGCAATCCAGTTTTGGGTTATGCGTGGTCGTGCATTTTTTAGCGAACCTTTCATCCATTCCCTGAATATGCTGAAATTACCGCCTGATCGATCGACGTGCTCCAATATGGGGCGAATATATCTAGGAGAGAATCTATGACTGCACCCATGAGCGAAAAGTTACGTTGGGGAGTTCTGAGCACTGCCAAAATCGCACGAGAAAAACTTATTCCTGCACTGCGTAAATCACAGTTGAACGAGGTGGTGGCCCTGGCGTCACGCGATGCGTCCCAAGCAACAAAAACCGCAGAATCGCTGGGGATTCCTCACGCATTCGGTGACTATGATGAGCTGTTGCAAAGTGACACAGTAGATGTCATTTACATCCCGTTACCTAATCATTTGCACGTGCCCTGGGCCATTCGTGCAATTGAGGCTGGCAAACACGTGTTGTGTGAAAAGCCTATCAGCCTCGATACAGATGACGCCGCACCGTTATTGCGTGCAGTCGCTGAAAACCCGGGTGTAAAAGTGATGGAAGCGTTTATGTACCGCTTTCATCCGCAGTGGTCCCTGGCGAAGCAACTGTTGGATGAAGGGCGCATCGGTAAAATTAATTCAATCCATGCGATGTTCACTTTTTTCAATAAAGATCCGGAAAATGTCCGTAACAAGCCGGGTATCGGTGGCGGCAGTTTGTTGGATGTCGGATGCTATTGCGTGTCTTCGTGTCGTTACCTTCTGGGCCGTGAACCAGCGCGAGTTATTGGAAGCTTAAACATAGACAGCACATTCGGTATCGACGGTTCTGCCAATGGTCTGCTGGATTTCGGTGAGGTGCGAACCAGTTTTTATTGTTCGATGCAAAGTGAACCCAGCCAGCGCGTTTACGTGAGCGGGGAAAAAGGTAGCATCACCTTGGAGTTTCCTTTTTATCAGCCCGACGACTGCGCTGCGCGCGTAATTATCCATCACGATCGAGTGTCGGAGATTGTAGAGACAGAGGTGTGTGATCACTACTCACTGCAGGTGGATGCTCTGGCCCGAAGTATCCTGGATGACACGCCGGTACCCACGCCCCTGAGCGATGCTGTAGCAAATATGAGAGTGTTGGAGGCAATCTTTTCCAGCGATAAGCAGGCTGGTTGGGTGACTGTTGCTTAACTGCGTTTTTAATCACCCGGAATGCTAGAATTGCTGCACGCAGCAAGGTGAATGTATAAACCCGACGACTACTTACGTCGGGTTTATTAATGTTGTACGGGCAGCAACAGCTTATGTTTTTCGCAATTACTCTGCGAATATACTTGCTTGGTTAACTGTTGTGACTGCCTTTGCGGGCGACAAGGCTTAGACCACCCAATAACAACAGTAGGGCATAGGGGAATCCACCGCCGCCGCCATCGCCGCTACTTGGCGTTGGAGTCGGTGTGGGCGTGGGCTCTTCATAAAGGTTGTTGGGTACAGGATCGAGATCAGCTGCGGAATCGGGGTCCGCGTCGGTGACCACGATGGTATAAACGGTCACAGCGTTGTCAGCTGTGGGGTCTATTTGATTGTTGTAGTCTTCCTCAGTGTAATCCACCAGGGGAATTTCATCGAAGCCGGTTCCCATGTCAAATACATCAACGGCAGCAATGCTGTCAATGATGCTCATACCACCTTCTGCGACTTCGCCGAATACGGTAAAGCCTCCGCGGTTATATGGGTCCAGCGAAAAGCTGTTGTTGGATAGATTGATAAACCACTGGCTGGTTGCACTATTTAGTAGGCCAGACACTTTTGCCATGGCGATGGTGCCACGCACGTTTGAATACACGGGTTCGTTAACCACCGGGTCGCGTGTATCAATCGCGTCGGGCGCGCCACTTTCTGCGAAGACATAGCCGCCGCCCTGAATCACAAATGAGTCTACCGAGCGATGGATAATGGTGTCGGTGTAGTCTCCTGCTTCAACGTAGGCTAAAAAATTCGCTACAGTTGCCGGCGTGCCTTGATCGTACAAAACAACTTCGAAATCGCCCATGGATGTTTGAAATTGAACAGTTGTCGCCAGCGCGGGCAAACTTACGGTTAAAGCACTCAGGCCAAGCAATCGTGCAATTGTGGTAAAGACAAACTTCATCGAAATTAAACCTCGAATTATTATGGTTTGGCGGCGAGATTCTAGCGGTATCGCCGCTGGTTTGCGGTAAACTTTTGTAACAAAAACGGCAAGCGCGTCACTAGGGCAACAGGCCCGCGCTTGACGCGTCACCTGGCTTTGACCAGAATGCCCGCCATAATCTTGCCGACTGAAAGGATCATACTATGTTTCCCTCCATCGTTGCCGATATCGGCGGTACCAACGCACGGTTTGCGTTGGTTACTGGAACCGAAAACGGTCAATTTTTAATCGAAAACCTTCAAATTCTTAATGGCAGCGAGTACACCGGTTTTGCCGATGCGTTGCAGGCATATATGGATCGACTCGATATTTCCATTAAGCCCGTGTCGGCTTGCGTTGCTATTGCGGGGCCGATTGAAGGTGACTCGGTGAAAATGACCAATCTCAGTTGGTCGTTTAGCCAACAGGCCATTCGCGACCAATTTGGTTTTGAGAAGTTTGCCGCAATCAACGATTTTGGTGCCCTCGCTGTGGCGACCAGTGCGCTGCGCGAAAGTGATCTCATCTCGGTTAAAAGTGGTGTTCGAAATCCCGAAGGAAACAAGGCTATTCTCGGGCCAGGTACAGGGTTGGGGGTAGCTGGCTTGGCGTATTCCACCCACGGTTGGCTTCCCATTCCCAGCGAGGGTGGGCATGTGAATATTGCGCCGGCCAATGATTTGGAATGCGAGGTGGTAAAGGCGGCGATTACGCAGCACGGCCATGTTTCCGCCGAGGTATTTATATCCGGGCCGGGTTTGGTGAATTTATACAAGGCTTATTGCGCGGTGCAGGGGCGCGAGGCGCAAACCATTGAGCCCAAAGATGTTACCGCACGCGCGCTCGATGGCTCCGATCAGGATTGCGTTGCAACACTGAATTTATTCTGCGCGTTCTTGGGCACGGTGTCTGGTAATCTCGCGCTTACCTATGGCGCAAAAGGCGGCGTTTATCTCGCTGGTGGTATCTTGCCGCGCATGGTGGATTTTCTGAAAACGAGCCCATTTTCACAACGCTTTGCCAATAAGGGCGTGATGAGCCATTATGTACAAGATATTCCCGCCGACATTATCGGTCACCCACAAACGGCATTTTTAGGTGCAGCGGCTTGGTTAGCACAAATATAAAACACTTGTAAAATACCAGCATTTTCAAAATAAAAAGCCCAGAATTGTTCGGGCTTTTTGTTCTTTACTCACACAAATTTATAGCATCGTCATCATTTAACGCGGCAACTTTTAAGTGACGTAAACTCATCGAAAAGTAGCCGGATGAATCGATGCGCAAGCCGCTGTTTATTTTGAATAAATCGCTGCGGTTTTTCGCAATACAAGCTAACGGCATGTATACCTGCTGCCAGTGACTGATGGGCAGTGTACTGATTTTTTGTGTTATTTCCAATGTGTCGGCAGCGCACAGGTGGCCACATTCCATTTTTGCCCAAACTTTTGCCGAGGGTTTTTGATTAACTTTTATCTCGAACTGTAAAGCGTGACCCGCTGCAAGGTTGGCAAGGAGCGAACGTACTTTTCCATCTTGTAATACTGCGTTGTTACGTGGTGCATCCTGCCATTCGAGATCGATTTGCGAAATTGCGCCAGCCGGTTTGCGCTGAACGGCGCCGCGTAAGCCGTGCCAGGTTTCACTGTCGGATATTATTTTACTCTCCAGGCTTTTCAATTCGAGATGGAGTTGGAAATCTGAACCGCTAAGATCGATTGGCTTGGCACTGGAAGGGACGAACTTTTCCGGTAAATCACAACCGTAGGTGCGTGGCGGGTAATCTTCTGGCACGGTACTCAAATTAACCGGTTGAGCGTAACTCAGGCCGTAACCGAGGTTAAATTGAGGTTGTGAACCCAAAACGTGGCACGGCGTCGCCGGCCATACAAAAGGGAGTTTGCCCTGAAAATCAAAACTCTTACCGCTATTTTGGTTGGCGAGTAACAAGTCTGCGATGCCGCCACCTTCTGACCCCAAAAACCAGGCCATAACAAAAGCGGATGATTGGTTGAGCTCTTTGTTGATCAGGCGGGGGCGGCCCGCGATAAACACGGCAACAGTGGGAATACCCGCTGCTTTCAATTTTTGTAAAACCTTAAGCGGCTCGGGATCTTCGTGATTAAATTCCAGAGTATTGAGGTTTTCAATATCTCCAGACATTTCAGCAGCCGGGCGTTCACCAAATACCACCACAGCAACGTCGGGTATTACCTCATATTCGCCTGTCGCGCTGTAGTGAACTGTGCCGCCAGCAGCTTGCACGGCGGATTCAAAGCCTTGAAATACAGTCGTGGCGACCGGGAAATCTTTTGGCGTGGTGTCGTCGCCCTGCCAGCTAATGGTCCAACCTCCGGTTTGCCGCGAAACATTGTTGGCGGCGTCACCGGCGATTAAAATATTTTTATTGGGCGCGATGGGAAGTACGCCGTCATTATTTTTGAGCAATACCAGCGATTCGCGCACAGCGCGGCGCGCCAGTGCTTTGTGTTCCGGTGTGGATAAATAAGTATCGTAGGTAAATTCACTACGCTGTGAAGGCTTGGGCTTATTGAAAACACCGCTGCGTAATTTCACACGTAAAATGCGAGACACCGCATCATCGATGCGCTGCATGGAAATTTCACCCGATTTTACCTGGGCAATAGTATTTGCAATCATGTTGGGCCAATCGGGTTTGTAAGGCACCATTAATACGTCAATGCCCGCATTAATCGCCGCCGCACAGTTGTCGCGCGTGCAGCCGGGAACATGGCCAAGTGCGTTCCAGTCACTGACCACAATGCCATCAAAGTGCAGTTGGTTTTTTAAAATATCGGTAATCAGGTGTTTATTCCCATGCATTGGCAGACCTTGCACGCTGCTGTAGGAAATCATCACAGTCTGCACTGCCATGCTCAATGTCGAAAAATAGCCCAGTGCGTGTTCTGCGATAAGTTGCTGTTCGTTTAAATCGGCATCGCCCTGATCATCGCCGCGCGTGGTCGCACCGTCGCCAATAAAATGCTTTGCGGTGGCGATAACCTTGTCGGTATTAAGAAACGATTTATCGTTGGGGTAACCCTGCAAACCGGCAACATAGGCGGCTGATAAGGCAGCTACAATACCGGGGTTTTCGCTAAAACTTTCATAAGTGCGACCCCAACGGGCATTTTTCGCAACAGCCACTGTAGGAGCGAAGTTCCAATCGAGCCCTGTAGCAACCATTTGCTGTGCGGTAGCGGCGCCGATAAGTCGCACAAGCTCTGGGTTGTTGGCAGCGCCCAGAGCACTGTTGTGAGGGAACAAGGTGGCGCCTACCACGTTGTTGTGCCCATGCACCGCATCGGTCGCCCAGATTACCGGTATCGCCGGTACACCATCGGGTACCGCCATGGACGCCTGGTAATATGCGTCGGCCAATGCCTGCCATTCCTGCGGTGTTGCGTAGCGATTGCCATTGGGAAACATGCCTCCGCCGTTCAATACCGAACCAATGTAATACCGCTTAACTTCCTCTGGGCTTACGTGGGCAATGGAAGGCTGCATCATCTGGCCGATTTTCTGCTCCAGAGGCATGTTTTCAAGGAGCGCTTTGATACGTTGTTCAATTGCCGCGTTGGGGCCAATGACAGGTTTTAAAGCAGGCCAGCCGGGTTGCTGGGGGGCCGCATGCTGAGGTAGTGGATCGGGTTTTCCGCAACTGATCAGGATGACGATGAGAGTGATTATTGCGATCAGACGCGCACAGGGGTAGCTTGCCACAGGATTGTCTCCGGTTTGTTATTCTAATTTCGGCGGGATGCGCTAAAAGTGCCAAACTGTGGCTGTATCGTCAACGGTATTTGTGGATTTTACCGCTATTGTTTCATTAACACGGGTTTCGAGATGGGGGAATGTTGTTCGACGTAAGGGTTGGTAATTGTCAGTAGGGTGCGGGTGTTCTGCAGCGCTTGTACCGTTTCCGAAAAGTGCCGGGTAAACAGGTCTGCCATTTGACCGGAGGCTTTCACTTTTTTAAGGCCGATCAGGATACGGGCAGCCAACTCCGGGTAATTTTTACTGACGTGATAAACAACTGGAAAGGGGTAGTAAATTAGCAGGTCTGGCAAAATAATGAAGTCGGGATGCACATCATGTGCGTAATCCAATGCCTCGTCTATCTCGTGAGCCCCCAGCAGAATATAATCAAAGCGATCGCGTTTCAGCATGTCGAACAGCTGTTCATACACGCCGCTATCCACAACCGGCAGATTGTTATACTTCAGAATATCGACATCGAGCCATGCCCTACCTTGGCCTGCACGAAATTTAGCCAAATCAGAAAGGCTTTTAATCTCTGCAAAATTATGTTTTTTATCGCTTGGAATAATCAGCTTGCGATAGCCCAACAAGCCTTCGAGAATAGGGAAGTCAACCGGAATAATGTGCTCTAATCGGGCAATGTGGGGTGGTCGAATAGGTGCCGCATAAATGTTGATAAGCTCGCCTTCTGCGAGAAGGCGTCGGCCGCGGTTAGTGCCGAGAGAACGGTTGACTACTGCAAAGCTGTAATTTCCGTGTGTTGTACGGGTCGCATCCAGCGCGGCCTTAAGCAGCCCCGTGTCGTAACTGTTTCTGCCGGGCCCGCCACTCCAGAATTTTACGGCGAATGGGCTTGCTGCCTGTGATAACTGTGCTGTAAAACAGCAAAGAAGCAACAGCACTGGCAGGACTCGAATCATTAAAATAAGTTTTTATGGTTTGTCAAGGTATGCATTGTAGCCCATGAGCCGGGCGTTTTGGCAAATACATTGTTTTGAGTAGGGAAAAACACCATGGCATATAACGAGGCTCTGGCACAGCGAATTCGTCTGTTGCTTGGTGAGCGGAATGATGTGGTTGAGAAGAAAATGTTTGGCGGCCTTGCGTTTATGGTGGCGGGCCATATGTGCGTTGGCGTGAGTGAAAACCGTTTAATGGCGCGAGTGGGGCCCGATAATTATCAAGCGGCTCTGGAAAAACCACATGCCCATGAAATGGATTTTACCGGTAAACCCATGAAAGGGTTTGTGTTTGTTGAAGAGCCCGCGATAAGCGATACCCAGTTGTTAAGAGAGTGGATCGCCCTTTGCGAAAGTTTTGTGTTTTCTTTACCACCCAAGTAATGACAATTAATGACTCAAAAAATAGAACAGGATAAAGCCAGAGATATCGAAACTTCTCTGCAACAAACATCTCAAGCTCTCGCACGTATGCGTGATACCTTACCGCAAACCGACAGTTTACCTGCGCAGGTTAACCAGCTCGAAAAGCGTTTACTGAAATTACAGCAGGAGGTTGACGATGTGAGTGGTGCGATGTTGAGTTATAAACTCAAACGCATCGCGGATTCTAAAATGTTAAGCTCGGCCAGCGCTGCGGTACGAACTGTGGGGCAGCCTGTTGAATATCAGTCTGCAACGTTCAAATGTAAATCAGATCTCGATCAGTGTTTGCTCGTTGCTGGTAATACGCTCGACAAAGCGCTGTGTTATGCTTTGTTTATTCGCTGTGCCTTGAAGTCATAAATCGCTGCTTTGATCGGCAATTTTCTGATCGCTAACCAGCGCGGCGAGATCGGGTAATTTTCGATAACCCGGGCAAATGTCAACCGCCTTACTAAATATTTCTTTTGCTTTTTCGCGATGCCCCAATTGTAAATAAATATAACTGAGCCGCGATAGGCCGGCCGTATCGACAATATCGTTTTCGTAGCGTGGCAGCGCTTGTAATGCTAACTCCAGCTTTTCCGGTGGCTTGTCTTGCGCGTGCAATTGTTGCAGTTGTAACAAGTAGTGCAATAAAAACAGCTGATTTTGAGCCGCATGCTCGCCGTTTAGCGCTTCTTTTTCAATAATGCGTGCAGCCTCTCGATAAGCCCGACGCGCGCCTTCGTGATCACCCAGTTGGCGATAGCTGTCGCCAATGGCCCCCCACATTTGGTGGTCGTTGGCTTTGCTTTGAATTTTATCCATGGCTAACTCACGCAATTCCAACGACGCTTTAAAATTGCCATTGAAATAATTCACCATGCCGAGAAATTCGTAGGGAAGGTAAGAATCTGGTGTGAGTTGTTTAACCTGCTGATATTGTTTTTCGGCGAGCCCAAATTCACCTTGACAAAAATACATGGTACCCAGGTTGGCAAGCACCACTTCATTGGGTACTGTTTCAGCCACTTTTTCAAAACTCACCAGCGCGGCACTGATGTTTTTTGCGTAATAATTTGCGCGGCCTAATAACTGATAGATTCGCCAATAGTTGTCGCTCTTTTGTGCGGCGCGACTGCCGTAATCCAGAGCTTTGTTGAGACGAGCTTCGCTGGGCTGATTAATGTGTGCAGCCAATTGGGCGTCTCCCATTTCAATCAATGCATTGAGGTGTTCGCCATAGTTTGCAAGTACTTTATCCAATAAATCAATGGCTTCCAGCACCTGTCCTTCGGCAACGCGGCGAGCAGCATTGGCAATTAGCGGGTAGGGGTGATTTTGATTGAGAAGCAGACCCCGCTCACAGAATCTTGCCGCATCGGTGAGCTTTTTCTTGGTGGCGCCCAACCAGGATTCCTGGCTCAGGGTATTGCACATGCCGGCTTGCGCCAGCGCGAACTTATCGTCAAGCTTGATTGCCTCCGAAAAATGCTGCCGCGCGATTGCCAGGTTTTTGATATCGGAATATTGGTCAAGCGCGGCCCTGCCCACCAGATATTCGTGTAGCGCACTGGGATGTACAAAATGATATTGCTGTAAATTTCCTGTTTTCGTTATTTCCAGCAGTACTTTACGCAAGGTGTCGGCGAGTTGTTCGCTGACCTGTTGCGTGGTAGGCGCGAAGATTGCGTCGGTCCAGACGAGGGATTCCTGGCCCATGCTGTACAGATAAAATTGCAGGCCAAGGTGGTGCCCCACCTGTTCTGTGGCGATGCGAATAACGAGGTCCGCACCTAGCTCATCGGCCAGAACATCTGGCTGCAGTGAGTCCGCAACCGTTGTAGCGAATTCGGAGGCGACATTGAATTCTTCAGAAAGTTTATGGCGAAACGCGTCGGTAATGAGGTGCGGCAGATCGGGTTCGTCGATAACAATTAATGAAAAGCGGTCGACCACTGGTGGTAATTTGATGTTAACGTCATTTACCGTAGTGAGGCTTCGGTGCGCAAATATTGCCGCGGTAATGCCAAAAATCGCTAGCACGGCTACCGCAACCGCAGTTTTTGTATACCAGGCGCTGTGCCAGTGGCGTGGCGTTTGATCGAACGCTTCTGCATCCGATTCGGCTGGGGTTACTGCATCGTTTGCGCTCTCGATTTGCGCGCTTGTCTCCTGGTCGTGTCGCGATGCGAGCAAATCGTAAGCTTCAACGCCCATCGCCTGAGCGAGCCGCTCAATGGTACGAAATTCTACAGGTAGGCCACGAAAGGCACGATTGATGAGATCTTTCGGCGGTTGGTCGAGTTGTTCGATATCGGCCATATGGTCTGCCAGCGATGCCTGAGTTTTAAAACCCGCTCCATGCATCGCGGCAGTAAGCTTCGCTCGTGAAGCTTGCACCCCCCGTTTTCGGGTGCGCTTGTTCTTTTTAGTTTCCTTCATATCGCTGTAACACTTTTATATCCCGGGCCGAGTTTGGCCTCTATATATTGCAATGATTACGCGAGACAAACCTTATTTCTTTTTAATTTGCGTTAACTCTCGTTAGCGTCAGATTATTTTTTCCCCGAAATTTACCACGATTAGCCCGCGAGTGCATGCGTACTCGTGGGAAAAAACGTTTTAGTGAATCTTGCAAATTGGAGTAGTACATGCGCGGATGCGCATTGAAACGAATAAAAGTGGTTAACAAAAAATGCGGGGCGATGAAAATGAAATTCACTAGAGATAAATGGATTAAAGCAGTGGCTAAAAACCACCATTGTGCGATAAGGCGCGTGAGATGCGTCTTGCTTCCATTGCTGGCAAGTGGTTTTTTAGGTGCCTGTGGCGGCGGGGGTGGTGGCGGCAATGACAACCCAACGCCAGGGCGGAGTGCCACACCTGCACCCACACCGCCATGGCTTCCCGTGACCCGGACGGAGATCCCTTGGATTATCAATGGTCATTGAATTCAAAGCCTGCGTTGAGCACCAGCAGTTTATCTGCAGACTCAGGTTTAAGCGTAACCCTACTGGCCGATCTTGCTGGCAATTACGTGGTGCAGTTGATTGCCAGAGACGACCTGGGAGCAAGTGCAAGTACAAGCCTGGTGATTGCCGTGGATGCCGACCCTAAACCGACCGCGAATGCGGGCCCTGATCAGGCGGCGTTGCTAGGCGACAGTATCTGTCTTGATGGCAGCAGTTCTTCCGACCCGCAGAATCAGTCTTTGAGTTTCCTTTGGTCATTCACCAGCGCGCCCGCTGGCAGTGCCGCAGCTCTGGACGATTTATCCAGCGAAACCCCGTGTTTCGTTGTTGATGTTATCGGTACTTATATGGTGCAGCTTATCGTTAACGATGGCCTGCAAAACAGCGAGCCAGACACCGTCAGCATTACTGACAACACACCTCCTGTTGCTGAAGCTGGCGACTCGATCGAGGCATTTTTAGGGGCACCCGTTTCCCTCGACGGCACAGCTTCCAGTGAAGACATTGTTAGCTTCAGTTGGAGTGTGATTAATCAACCGGTGGGTTCAACGGTAGGTTTCAATAATAACGAGTTGGCTGAGCCAATACTTATCGTGTGTGGCGTAGGCGAATACCAGATTCAACTGAGTGTCAGCGATGGTATTCAGGAGCATAGCGATACTCTGTTACTAACTGTGATTGACGGCGATCAGGATGGCGACGGTGTACTCAGTTCCGAAGAACTGCTCATTGGTAGCAACCCCAATTTTCCCGATAGCGATGGTAACGGTACCGACGACGGCGATGAAGATTTCGATAGCGATAATTTGCCGAACCGCTGGGAACGCCTATTAGCTTATGACCTCGCAGATGAAGATACCGACGACAACGGCACGCTGGATGGTGATGAAGACTACGATGGCGACGGTTTTAGCAACGCTGTAGAAATCGCCGCAGGCAGCGCACCAAATAATGCTGGGCTGCGACCTTACTACCTGGATTTTTTGGTCAAATCCGCGCCCGCAGTACCTGGGGGCCACCTGGAAACCATTATTACCCTCGCAAACAGTACCGCTAACACGACGTTCAATAACCTCGTGTTTTCAATCACAGTGCCGGTGGGACTCAGCTTTAACCGCCTCAACGATGTTGCCCTGAAAAACAGCACCTCTCACACGGGCTGTCTCGCCAATGGCTTTTGTGATAGCGGTGACACGGTACGCTGGTCTTTGGCAAACATTGCCCCCGGTGAAAGCTGGACCTTCCACATAGATGCCACGGTTGGCGATGCTGTGACGCCCGGCACAAGCATAACCCTGCCTCTGGTTGTTTCTGCCGATGAGTTTGCCGCAGATATTGTTCGCAATCGTACAGTCAACGTGGTCGCTGAGGAGGAGGTATTCGCAACACTCACGGCATCTAAAGATCCGGTGGTGCCCGGTGAGTCATTCAGCTACACAATCGCTTTTGGTAACGCTGGCAATGTGCCAGTTACAGACGCTGAAATCAACTTTACCCTGCCGGCGGGCCTTAGTGTGGCGACAATCAGTGATGCGGGCACGCAGTCAGGCCGGGTTATAACTTGGGATATTGCCAATCTGGCCCCGACACTATCGCTAGTCAGAGTGCTCGATGTTGTGTTGGATACAGGTATTGCCGTGGGCTCGAGCCTCACCGCAAAAGCAGTACTGAGGTACGCGGGTGGGGGGGATATCGACAGAGTGCTTGAAGTGCCGGTTTCGGTTGCCGCAGCGTCGCCACTCACCGTGGATTATCAACTTTTGTCTAGCCCGGTAACGCCCGGTGGACTGCTCACGTACCTACTAACGCTTAGTAATACCAGCCCGGCATCCTTGCTGAACGACATTACGCTTCAGCTGCGCGTGCCTGATGGGGTGAGCTTTAACCGTTTGTACGATGTTGCCTATCGAAATTCCAACGCTCAGGCCAACTGTGCGGTCAACGGGCATTGCGATGCGGGTGACGAAGTCTTCTGGAACATTGCTCGGTTGGCCGCAGGGGAATCCGTCAGCATCTATGTAGCTGCAACCGTTGCTGCATCAGTGACTCCGGGTACCGTGATCTCCACACCGATGTTCATTAGTGCAAGCGAATTGCCGGACGTGATCTATCTCGAGCAAGCCGCGGCCGTTGTTGTTGGGCAGGATGCACAATTTGCGCTTACCGCCTCGCAAGATCCCGTTGCTCCGGGTGAGACCTTCGAATATCGCCTGGATTTCGGAAATGCCGGTAATGCCGTCTTTAACAATGCCACCCTAAGCCTCGCTTTACCCGAGGGTTTAACGGCGCTGAACATCAGCGACGATGGCGAGCAAAATGGCGATTCTGTGAGTTGGACGCTAACTAGTATTAATCCTACGGATTCCGTCGTACGCACCGTTATCGTGAACCTGGATGCCAATGCAACCCTGGCTAGCTCGCTTACTGCTGTTGCTGGGTTGCGCCATGCCGATGGGCTCGAGGTTGATCGTGTTATTCACACACCGGTTACGGTAAACGGCTCGCTGCCCTTGGCGGTTTCTTTTGATGCGGAACTCACTGAACAGCCGGGCGGTTCTGTGGCGCTGCAGGTGATTGTTACCAACAACACGCTTGTCGATATTGTGGATAACGTTTCGGTGATGCTGCGCGTACCGGAAGGTATTTCCTTCAACCGCCTAAACGATGCAATACCGGCATCCAATGCGCAAACCAATTGCGCTGCCAATGGTTTTTGTGACGCTGGTGATGAAGTCTTCTGGAGTTTTTCTCAGCTGCCTGCCGGTGCCAGCGAAACTGTGACTGTGTCTGCTTTGGTGGCTGCGGGGGTAGACCCGGGATCACTTATTCGCCATATGCTGTTTATAAACGCCAACGATCTGGCTGATTCCATTTACCGCGAACAAACCACGCGCATTATTTCTCCTTAGCGCTACATGTATGTAGGGTAAGCTTCGCTGCTCTTTGGCCCGCTTTGCGGGCCTTTTTTTGTTTTTGGAATTTCTTTAATGAAAATCCCGCGAAGCCAATGCCAAACCCTCAAGGCGTTGCGAATAATCCAATAATTTTCCGGCCATCACATGAATAACCGGTATGGCGTTTTCGCCATGTGATGCGGGTGGCGTGCTGCGTTCCAAGTGCCCTTTCACAACCAGCAATTTACTGGTGAGTAATGCTTTACGGTATAAATCCTGAGTGTTTTTCCACACCACCACATTAATGTTACCGGTTTCATCTTCCAGGGTTAAAAACAAAGTGCCTTTGGCGGTGCCCGGGCGTTGTCGGCCAGTAACCAGGCCGGCAACCTGAATAAAACGCCCGTGGCTAATTGTATTTAATTGATTTTGTTTTTTGCAGCGGTTAAATGGATATTCAGAACGCAATACCGCCATGGGATGCACCCGCAGCGACAAACCGGTGGTGCGATAATCACTGGTTAGATCTTTTTGCAAGGTGGGCGCTGCGGTAAAGAGTTCTTCCTGAGTATGAGTTGTATGCGTATTCGTTGCATTGTTAAATAACTCGCTTTGCGGTTCGGCTGCCGCCGCTTGCCAGTGAGCTGCGTGACGATTGCCGGCCAGTGAATGCAAGGCATCTGCGGCGGCAAGCTTTTGTAAATCGGCGCGGCTTAAGTCTGTACGTGTTACCAACTGATTTAAATCCTGAAACGGTTCTCTACCGCGGGCCAGAGCAATGCCTTCAGCTCTTTCGGTATCCAAACCTTTTATACGCGAAAACCCCAAACGTATTGCCCAGCAATTTTTAACATTGTTGCTATCAGGTTTGTATTCCAGTGTGGTTTCGTAAGCACTGCGGTTAATATCCACCGGTAATACTTTGATATTGTGACGACGGGCATCCTGCACCAATTGTGAGGGGGAATAAAACCCCATGGGTTGGCTGTTTAACAAGGCACAGTAAAACGCGGCGGGATGATGACATTTTAGCCATGAAGAGGCGTAACACAAAATGGCAAAACTGGCCGAGTGGGATTCGGGAAAACCGTAACCGCCAAAGCCCTTAATTTGTTCGAACAGGCGGTGTGCAAAATCCAGCGGGTAACCGTTGCCCAGCATGCCCTGAATAAATTTTTCTTCAAACTGTAACAGGTTGCCGTTTTTACCCCAGCTGGCCATGGCGCGCCGCAAGCGGTCGGCCTCGCCGCCGCTAAAACCGGCGGCCACCATGGCGAGGCGAATGGCCTGTTCCTGAAAAATCGGTACTCCCAAGGTGGGTTCCAGCACATGGGCGATATCCGGGCTTTGATAACTCACCGGTTCCAGGCCATCGCGGCGGCGCAAATAGGGGTGCACCATATCGCCCTGAATGGGACCAGGGCGCACGATGGCAATTTCAATCACCAAATCATAAAACTTGCGTGGCCGCAGCCGTGGCAGCATCGACATTTGCGCGCGGGATTCTATTTGAAATACGCCCACGGTATCGGCGGCGCACAGCATATCGTAGGTTTGCGGGTCTTCGCGGGGAATATCGGCGAGACCGCCAATCGTCGGCTCGTAGTTGCTCACCAACTGCAATGCCTTGCGCAGTGCGGTGAGCATACCCAGTGCCAGTACATCGACTTTTAGCAAGCCCATGGCTTCGAGGTCTTCTTTATCCCATTGAATCACCGTGCGGTCGGGCATGCTGGCATTTTCCACCGGCACTAGGTCGCTGATTTTATCTTGGGTAATTACAAAGCCCCCGACATGCTGCGACAAGTGTCGGGGAAAGCCAATAATTTGCTGTACCAGTGCAAAAAACTGCTGCATTAACTGGCGTTGTGGTTTGAGACCGGCGGCTTCGATGCGCTTTACCAGATCGCCGGTTCTATCCCACCAGGCTAATGATTTGGCGAGGTGGTCAATGAGTGCGGCATCCAGGCCCAGGGCTTTGCCCACATCGCGAATGGCACTGCGGGAACGGTAGGTAATAACGGTGGCCGCCAGGGCGGCGCGCTGTCGGGTGTATTTTTGATAGATATACTGGATAACTTCCTCGCGCCGCTGATGTTCAAAATCCACATCGATGTCGGGCGGTTCGTCGCGCTCTTTGGAAATAAAACGCTCGAATAACACGTTAATTTGCCCGGGCGCAATCTCGGTAATAAACAGGCAATAGCACACCACCGAATTGGCCGCCGAGCCGCGCCCCTGACACAAAATCTGTTGCGAGCGGGCGAACGCAACGATGTCGTACACCGTTAAAAAATAAAATTCGTAACGCAGCTCTTCAATAAGCGCCAGTTCTTTTTCGAGTATGACTGCGGCAGAGTCGGGCACACCCTGGGGCCAACGTTTGTGTTTGCCCTCTTGTACTAAATTGCGCAGGTGAGTAATAGGGCTAAGACCCTGAGGCACCAATTCCTGGGGGTACTGATATTTTAATTCGGTAAGTGAAAACTTACATAAGTCGGCAATAAGCTGCGTTTGCTTGACCAGCGAGGGTGGGTATAAATAATAAATTTCATCGATGGCTTTTAAATAGTTTTCGGCATTGCTGGCAACCCGGGTGCCGAGTTGTTGCACGCTGGTATTGTGATAAGTCGCGGTGAGCACATCCTGCAGCGGTTTGCGTTCGGCATCGTGCATTAATACTTGATGACAGGCCACCAGGGGAATTTGGTGTTGTCGTGCCAGAGTTTGCCAATGCTGAAATTGCAGTTGCTCATTGGCTGCAAACTGATGCCCGACACCACACCACAGGCGCTGTTTAAAAGCGGCGGCAAACCATTGCGCATTCTGCTCTGTGGCGGTTTTGGGGGTGGCCAGCCAGATGATCAGGCAGGTTTGCAGGCGAAAGCGCAGGTCATCCTGGTGGGCCTGGTATTCGCCTTTCTCGGCGCGGCGCCGTGCCAGGCTGATAAAGCCGGAAAGCTCCGCGTAGGCGCCGCGATTGGGGGCCAGGGCAATTAATTCGCACTGGTTGGAAAGCTTGAAATAGCTGCCAACAATCAGTTTTATGTTGCAGTCTTCCGCCGCCACATGGGCTTTAACAATGCCGGCCAGCGAGCATTCATCGGTAAGCGCAATAGCATCGTAGCCCAGGCGGCTGGCTTGTTCGACCAGTTCTGCCGGGTGCGATGCGCCTCGTAAGAAGCTGAAGTTACTGAAGGTGAAGAGTTGTGCATAGGCCATGCTGAAATTATACTGTATTAAAATACAGTATTCGAGCGGCGCCGCCATATTACTGGCACGCAATATGGCGGTGTACGTTATCTCTTAGCTATTGCCGGAACGGTCGATTTATACCTCGGCCAGGTGGGTTTGCATAGCATCGAATAAATGATTTTTAACCTTCATCAAGCGCTGCCTAGCCATAAAGTTAAAAGTGTCACTGCTAATGGCTTCATCAAAGGTTTGTCGGGCTTTAAGCATTTGCGCGACATCTTCGCCGAAGGTTTCATGTTTCAAATCCGGAATAGTGATAATCGCTTTCACTTTATCCTGATTGTGCTTGTACACCGGCATGCGGTCGAAGGGTATGTTGCGGTCTACCACTTCTCCCCAGTATTCGTTAAGCCAAACCACCAGTTTTTCGCCATTTTGCCCGAAGTGATCCAACAGCTTAACAAACCCGGCCAGGGTATCGATTTGCGCTTGGCCGCCGGTAATCACGGTATGAATTACAGGGGTGTGGCCGTATTCTTTGAACAGGTCAATCACACCGTTGGAAATGAGATAAGACAGCAGCGGTAAAAAGGAACTGGCGCCGTTATCGATAATCACGTCGTCGCAATTTGCGTTGAATATGGTCTCCATAAGTGCATCGAAGCGCCGTGGATTAATGTCGTCACCGTCCATGATATCGGCACGCTCCACATTCAAGCCCTCGTAGCCTGCGAAAGTCGCATTCACCGGGTCGGTGTCGATGGCGAGGGTAGTGCCCTTGGTGTTGCAGAACTGGGCGATTATGGATGCGATGTAGGATTTGCCAACCCCACCTTTGCCCTGAAGTATTAAGTGTATATTCATAAGTTATAAGCCTTGGCGTTTTCGTGATTATCAACGTCTTCTAAAACACTATTGTTAAGCTTTTATGTCCATTTACGAAAAGTTACTTATTAAGTGGGCTTTCAGCGGGGTGGCTGGTTTACGGTGTGCTGGCTTATGCTGCGTTAATCGGCCGTTTTTAAGGGTTAACGTGCTAATTAATAAGATTGGAAGCTATGTTGTTAGGGGGGATTAGAGCTGTATCGGTAATGCCTAACTGGTAAGCAAGCTATGTTATAGCGGGGTATTGCCCAATACCGCAAAAAACTGTGGCATTGGGCTGTGGGTTTTTAATAGGACGTAATCAGTTCGGAATCTTCCGAACTCTTGGTAATCTTTTCAATGCCCAACTGTTTTTCATCGACAAACAATTGCGACTGTTCGAGGGTTTCTTTTGCGGCTTCTTCATCTTTGGTCAGCAATAGGTTGTAGCTGGCACGATGGAGTCGGGTGGCGGTTTGATAGCGGTAGTGTTCTATAGCTTCAGGCGCGGCATCGGGGGAATTTTTCAACACGGTTGAGGAGGACTCTGCTGCTGACTTCCAGGCTTGAGCCGATAACGCATAGCGGATGCCTTTGGAGTAACCATAGCCAACGTGCTCGTAAACATTTCCGGTAGCCTGCAAAATATTAATGGCAGCCTGCTTGGCTGGAGAACTGCTCGGCTGATCGGCTTGTGTTAACAATAATTCATTGCCGATATGAGCGAGGCTTGCACCGACTGCATCGGTATCTTCTGCAAAATTTCGCCACGATTGCTCTGCCTTGGCGCTATTTTGAGTATCGTTAAGTATTGCAACCATTTTTTTCTGAAAATCGAATAAATTTTCCAGGTTGGCTTGAATAGTCTCCAGGCGTTGCTCGGCTTCATCATATTTGGCTTGTTTCACGCTGGTATTGATATGTTCCAGGTCTTTGTGCATTGCCCAGTAAATGGCAGCGAGTTTGTGGTTGATGGTTTTTACGGAGTTACTTTGTTCAACACTGGTGGTTTCGCGATTTATGGAAAGTGGCAGGTAGTTGGCTTCCGGACCGTGAATAGAGCAATAGCCAATTTGTTCAGCCATGGTTTTTTGGCAGGTGTTTTTAAGGTTAAGTTCTTTAATACTGCACACTTCTTTCCAGGTTTCGGAAGGCAGAGCATTGCAGTCGCAATTGATATTCATGCATTTTTTGATATCTATCGGTGCTGGAGCCCGCGTTGCCACCTGTGACTGGGCAAGTTGGCAAACTAACAAGAAGGCGGCGGGTAGTGCGACCAATGCTGTTTTCATAATCAAATGCTCTTAGTGTGTTTTATCTATTCCCGATTACTTAAGTGTAATTTCGATTGCCAATTCCTCCATTTTTTGAGTATGTGTTCGTAGACTGATTTTCTATAGTTGCCGGATATTCATAACTAAAAGTGATTAATGGCGTGCCATCTGCACTTGTATACATGCGCCTGCCACGAAACGCTCACTGACGTGGCATGGTTTACCCAAATACTCCGTGCACATACCAACGGCTGGCTTGCAGGTCGTAGAACACCCAGAGCCGCAGGCCATCATCGCGTTGTGCGATAAAGTAATCCCGTGCGGTTTGCTGCTGCCACCAGTTGCCCTCGATGCGCTCCGGGCCATGCAGCAGCGTAACATTGCCGCGCCACTGTAACTGCTGTTGCTTTTCAACAATATGATGTGGGCTATCAAACAGCCAACTGGGGCGGGGCAGTGCTTGTTCCTGAATTGTGTGGGAGTTTTGTGCACTGAGGGTAACCTTATTGTGGCTTTGTTCGGGAATGTGGCTGTCGCCGGTGGCAATACCAAAAAGTGCAGTGTCACCCAGGCGGGCTTTCAATTTGGCGGTTACTATGGCGAAGTTATTTTCAATTTTTGAACGATTATTATCAGCTTCGCAAAATGCCAGCGCTTGAGTATCCGGCAAATGGCTAAAGGTGTGGCGACAAATTAGTTCAACGGTGTCCACTTCAAACGCGAGGGTTTTGGCTTCCAGTTGAATGCGGCTTAATTGCAAGAGCAATTCACTCTGATTTTGTTGTTGACTGCTGTAAACCTCAATAATTTGTTTATTGTGGTAAATATCGAAAAATAACCATTCTATTTTTTGGCATTGCTGTTGTTTGGCGATTAAATACCGCGTTAAATTTTGCAGCAGATAATCCATGGGTTGTAGCAGTTGTTCAATGGATTTTAGTGGGTAATCGAACTGAACGCTGTCGTAAAATATTTGCTCCGGGTGGTATTGCGGTAGCGGTCGACTAAACAGTGTTGCCTGTTGCAGATGGTGGTCAATGTCGTAAAGCTGACTTAAGAAATTACAAAAATCATTACCCCAACGTTTGCGTAAACTGGCGGTGGATTGCTTGTCGATTTGCCGGGTAATATCCACAAAAAAATCAAAACCGGAATGCTGTAATTCCTCGACATGAGCGCGTAATTTGTGCGCCGCTACTGCCGAGCTGTGACACTGGCACAGTAGTGACACCGGCAGGCGATTTAATTGTTCAATAAAATTTTTTTTGGTAATACTTAATTGCGAATACGCTTCTGGCAGCCAGGAGAGCAGCCAGGCGCACAGTTCGGTGTGGCCTGTGCCCAATAGAAAATCGTAACCGATCTGCTTGAGGGTATCGCGCATTAATTGTTGCAGTTCTGCCATGCCGTGAAACAGTTTTAGACTGCGCGATACCTCAGCAACAACACCTGCCTGTTGGAAAGTACTGGGGGTAAATGGTTGTAAATAAGGGGTGTATTGATACAGGGCATCGGTTAGTTGCCGTATTGCCGCCTGTTCCAAGGCTAGATCACGCTCCACGAGTTGGCAGTCAATCAGCATTTGCGCGGTTGCTGCTGGCATATCGAGTTCAACGCCGCTTGCCAGCGCATTTTGGGTGGCACTGAGCACCCGCTGTTTTTGAACAATAATGGCCGCTTCGGCCTGCCTGGCATTGAAGCCGAAGACTTCCAGGGGCAGATGGGGCAGGCGTATCGCCAGCCAGATGGGGGAGGGTCTCTGCGCCATATCAAACCTCTAGGCACCGCGCTTAACACGTATGGGGCGGCCATGGCTTATGTTTAGCGCCAGTACATTGCGTCGCGGTTGGTAGCGCATAAAAACCTGATCGTTAACCGCGGCGTGGGTGTGTACCGGCGCGTCGCTCGCCAGTTGACGGTGCGGCAGTTGCGACAGTAAATGAGGCGGCAGCGCCAGTTGAATGCTGGACGTCATGGGTTGTAGCTGACCTCGTTGCTTTACAATCTGAACTTTTAAACATTCGCTGTCTAAAGCCAAAAGCAATCGCAGTGCCGCTGGTGAGTTTTGCTGGCGTGCCTGCAGGTGGCGAAATAGCACATAGAGCCCGCCGCCATCGGCGGTGGCCAGCTGGCATTTGCGTAGCTCGGTGTAACTGAGGGTGTGTTTGGGTTGCCAGGCCATAAGTAGGCAACAACTGCTGGCACGAGCCAACTCTACAAAACTGGCAATAAAATCGTTCTTATTGGCAATTTGCACCACCAGTAGTTGTTCTAACGAAATGCCGGCAAACAGCAGCCCCTGGGCAAAGGGCATGGCCGGCGGGTTGAGCAGCACGATGTGGCTGTAAGGGTGTTGTTGTAACTGGTGTTTTATTGCCGGTGCCAGTAATAGCCAGTCGCCATGGCCGGCGGCGGGTTGACAAATTTCTATGAGGCTTGAGACTGGCCAGCCTTTGTTGAGCAGTAGCTCGTTGAGCGCCTCGTGACCGCTATCGACCGCCGCTTTTGCCAAAAACCGCTGCGACTGCCCACGCCATACATCACCACGTTGCAGTAGCTGCTCCAATGGGGTGGATGAAGTTTGCGGTACTTTGGGTTTCATAGCCGTACAACATGTATGAGTAGAACAGTGAATGTATAAGCAAAATAGAGATAACTGTATTAATATACAGTATACCGAAACCGGAGGTCTCGCAAGTATGAATTTGTGAGTCGCGGTATACTTGCGGGAACGGTATTCACTTGCACGTAAAACATGGCAAATTTCAATACAGCTGCAGATTTATATGGCGGTGTCGAGGCTGGCGGCACTAAATTTGTGTGCGCCGTTGGGTGTGGCCCGAATGATTTAACGGAAATCCGCTTTCCAACAAGCACACCAGCGGAAACCCTGGGTCGTGCCATTGAATTTTTTACGCCCTACAAACACCGGTTAAAAGCTTTAGGGATAGCCTCTTTTGGGCCCTTAGATTTGAAACCCGAATCGCCGACTTTTGGGCAGATTACCTCGACTCCTAAGCCTGGATGGGCCAACACCGATATTGTCACCGCGCTGGGTGGTGTGCTCGCGGTGCCGGTAGGTTTCGATACCGATGTAAACGGTGCTGCATTGGCCGAAGGCCGCTGGGGTGCCGCAAGAGGGCTACAAACCTATGTGTATTTTACTCTGGGAACCGGCATTGGTGGTGGTGTGATCGTTGGCGGGCAAGCACTGCATGGTCTGGTACACCCGGAATTGGGGCATTGCATGCTGCCCAAGCACCCGAGCGATAATTACCCCGGGAAATGTCCGTTTCACGGGGATTTGTGCTTTGAGGGTTTAGCATCTGGCCCTGCCCTTGAAGAGCGCTGGCAGAGGCCGGCGCAGGAACTCCCGCAAGATCATTTTGCCTGGGAGCTCCAGGCGTATTATGTGAGTATGGCGATGGTGAATACCATCTGTACCTTGTCGCCACAGCGCATCATTTTAGGCGGCGGGGTGATGGAACAAGAACATCTGTTTGAGAAAATCCGCCACGCCACACAACAAACGTTACAGGGCTATATTAAACATCGCGCCATTGTGCACAATATTAGAGACTATATTGTGCCGCCTGAATTAGGCGATAAAGCGGGTATTGTTGGCGCGATTGAATTGGCTAAAAACGCATAAAACGAGGAGCTTATGGCAGTTATCCAAGTGGATCATTATTCCGATGTATTGTGTATTTGGGCCTATGTTTCTCAGGTTCGCGTGGCGGAATTGATATCAGAATACGCTGAAAGGGTCGATGTTAAATTCCACTTTTTCCCTGTTTTTGGTGATGTGCCGGGAAAAATGCAGAAGAGCTGGGCGCATCGTGGCGGTATTGCGGCGTATGGTGAGCATGTGTTGTCGGTCGCTGAACGATTTGAGCACCTTAAAGTGGCGAAGGATGTCTGGGTGAAAAATACTCCGCAATCCTCACTGCCGGCGCATTTGTTTTTAAGTGCCACACAACTGTTGGAAAGTGAAGGAGCCTTGGCTCCCGGCAGCATGGCAAGTTATATGAACAGTGTGCGTGAGGCTTTCTTTGTACAAACCCGCGATGTTTCAAGTCGTGCCGAATTGTTGGCGATTGCTGAGGAATCCGGGCTGGAAACCGTAAAACTGGAGCAGGCCATAGATTCCGGCCGCGCCCACGCCGTCGTTTGCAATAACAATGCTCAAGCTGTGGAGCAGGGTGTAAATTCCAGCCCGACGCTGATATTTAATGAGGGGCGGCAAAAACTGGCTGGGAATGTGGGTTACCGCATTATTGAGGCAAATATTCGCGAGTTACTGGAGAATCCGGCGGGGCAACTGTCTTGGTGTTAACGGGCTCTAGCGCATTGCATCACAAGCTGACGCAAAAAATGTTTCCAAATGCACTTGTAATAATCTTGTAATAATAGTCTCATATACCTGTCATTGTTGGGGTCTAACCTCGGTACAAATGGAGGGTACCGAAATGCGTTTGCTGCAAAATATACATCAAATTGACCTGATTACATTTGACTGGTGTTTACGACGCAAACGCCGTGACTTGGCCGTGCGCCTGAGTCGCTACATCTCCTTTACTGCCGATGGCCCAATGTATGTGGCTATTGGGTTGGTGTTTATTGCCCAGCAAAACTGGACCATGGCCCAGTTGTTAGCGCTGGCGTTTCTAATCGAACGAGCATTGTATTTTGTCTTCAAGTCGCTGTTTCGTCGCAATCGGCCGGCAGCGGCAATTCCTGGATTCAAAAGTGCCATTGTTCCTTCCGACCAATTCAGCTTCCCCTCTGGTCACACATCAGCCGCATTTCTAATGGCATGTGCTTTATCATGGGCGCTGCCCTGGATGGCCTGGGTGTTGTACCCCTGGGCTGCCAGTGTCGGTGCCGCGCGGGTGATGCTGGGTGTCCATTTCCCCACCGATGTTATGGCTGGCGCGTTGCTTGGCCACACGATTTGTCTGTTATTAATCGAGATCATTTAGGTTCAACATAAGAGAAAAAAAGATAAATGAAAGTTCTTTTTGGTGTCCAGGGAACTGGTAACGGCCATATAAGTCGCGCGCGCGCGCTCAATAAATATCTCAAGGCCTGTGGCGTCGATGTCGACTACATCTTCTCGGGGCGCGAGCGAGACAAATATTTTGATATGGAGGAATTTGGTGATTGGCAGTGTTATCGCGGCCTCACATTTGTACACGATTCCGGTAACGTAAAAATATTTCGTACATTTCAGGAAGCGAGCTTGCGACAGCTGTGGAAAGACATTCGTACGCTGGATGTAAGTGGATACGATTTGGTGATTACTGATTTCGAGCCGGTGACCGCCTGGGCGGCGCGGCGAGCTGGTAAAACCTGCCTGGGAATCGGCCACCAATATGCTTTTAAATATGATGTGCCGCGTCGAGGTGACAGTTTCGTAGGCAAAAAAATTATGGATTATTTTGCCCCTGTAGCTGAAAGCCTGGGATTGCATTGGCATCATTTCAATCAGCCAATTCTGCCACCGATTGTGGACATTGATCATATTAACGACCCGGTGGATGAGAAAAAAATATTGGTATACCTCGGCTTTGAAGAGGCCGATGATGTCATCCAATTGCTGGAGCCTTTCAAAGAGTACACCTTTGCCTATTATGGGCCCTTCCCGGAATACGAAAGTCTGGGTCATATTAAGTTAAAACCGCTTTCTCGCGATGGCTTTAAATATGATCTTGCAACGTCGGCCGGTGTTATTTGTAACGCCGGTTTTGAACTTTCAAGTGAAGCGTTGCACATGGGGAAAAAATTGTTGGTGAAACCGTTGCTTGGTCAGTTAGAACAGCTTTCCAATGCTGAGGCGATGCAACAATTGGATTTGGCCATGACAATGGACTTTTTAGACAGCCGAATTGTGTCGAAATGGTTAAATGAATTTTCGGGTCGCCACGTTAACTACCCCAATGTTGCCAAGGCTATTGCGGAGTGGATTGCGCAGCGGGGTTGGCAAGATGCATCAAAAAAAGAGCAACTGATTCAACAGTTGTGGCAAGCCGTTGAAGTAAAGGATGTACAGAGCTTTATAAAAAACAGCACGCCTTATGCGTTTGCCAAGTCAGCCTAACTTTTACTGTATTTACAGAAGTTAAAATAATTCCGCATCGCTGGAAGAAAACACCTGACCCAGGCTGTTTTTATGGCTGCTCAATATATCGCGTTCAATACTCGAGAGCAGTTCAAGTACTTTTTCGCTGGCACTTTCCATTTGTTGAAGTGCTGTAAAAGCAGCATCGGGGTTATTATTATCTGACTGTTGCAGCGCTTCAATACCTACAGTGTGTACCTGTTTATGGGGCGCTTCAATGGCTTTAAAGCTTCGCAAAGCACTGTAGTATAATTTGCCTTCCCCTTCGTAGTACCATTTGCCGAGTCGGCATTGGGTGTGATCGGTAAACGTTTCCAGCGGTTTTTGTGATTTACCCCAAAAACGTTTGTACACTTCTGTTTTCCACACCACATGATCCAACTTTACTGTTTGAATAAATGCTCGTTCTGCCGATGTTGAAATTGTATGTGCCATATTTTGCGCGTGCGCTGTGAAATCGTCGACGATACCCGATATATTGCGGGTGGCCTGACTGGTCTGACGAACGGTGCTGCCAGTTTCTGAAATGCACTCCGCAACATGGTCTGTTTTGTTGTTTATGGTGTGAATTAATTCAGAAATTTCTGAAGATGCCTGTGCAGATTTTTGTGCGAGAGCACGCACTTCATCAGCCACCACAGCAAAGCCTCTACCTTGCTCGCCGGCGCGAGCTGCTTCAATCGCAGCATTCAGGGCGAGTAAATTAGTTTGGTCCGAGATAGCTTTTATCTGCTCAACAAAACTGTCGATTTGAGAGCCTACTGCCGTCAATTCTGCAACGCCATTTGTGACTCTGGCTGTTTTATCATCCATCACCAGCAGCGATTCGCTGATATTAGTCAGAATGGATTTGATCTGCTGGTAATTAACGGATGATTCGGCGAGTTGAGCTCTCTGCTCGAAGGCTGTGTGCGCAGTTTCCGCCATGCTAGTGCGAATGGTTTCAAGGGTGTCGGCGCTTTCTATCCAGAGATTTTGCAGGCGTTCCTGTTGCTCTTGCGCGCACACTAAATTGACGTGTTTCATATCGGCCACGTCTTTAATTTTGCGGTATAAATTAAGGTCTTTCTTTAAACGCAAATTCTCAGCATTGAGTGCAGCTATCTGCGATTCATATTCGTCATTGTTGGTAAACCAGGCGCGAAGTCGGGCGAGCATTGAACCACCATTTAAGGAGTATTCCAAAAAGTATAGCAAAGCACAGCGATTAACCCGACATATAAAGACGAGGGGCTAATAGGCTACCCTTTGATAAGCAATGCCAGTGCAGCAAGCCAGCCGCCAGCGGCCAAAATTTGCCAAACGAGAACGGGGTTGCGCTCAATAAGCGGTATTTCTTGAGGCGTTAACCAAATGGGGTTGGGCCTTTTTAAATCAAGTAACCATTCGGAAAGAGCGGGGTAACGATTGTTGGGATGTATGCTTAAAGCTTTCTGAAGGGCTTTATCCAACCACAGGGGTACCAAAGGGTTGTGACGCCGCGCGGGGTGATAAACCAGTCTCTGAAACGCTTTAATATTGTTAGCGGTTTCGTAGGCTTCACCGTAGGGCTGTTTACCGGTAAGCATCTCGTAAAGTAACACTGCCAGCGAAAATTGATCTGAACGCTGTCCCACCGTGCCACCATAACGGTATTCCGGTGCAGAGTAACTCAAGGTCCCCAAAATGGTATCGCGCGTGAAAGCTGCCCCCACTTCTTGAATACCGGCCACCCAGCAAGACCCGAAATCGATGATGATCGCACCGTGTTTACCAACAACGGCGTTGGCGGGTTTGATATCCTGATGAAGAGTGTCTTTACGATGGAAACCGCGAATGCCTTTTATCATTTGTTCGATTAATTCAATAGCATCGGGAATAGCGAGAGGAGCCCGTTCTCGGATAATTTGTTCGAGTGTTGGGCCTGCAACATATTCAGTAAGGTAGTACAAATAGTTACGGGCTTTAGGTGGTGCCACGACACGCGCAACGTGGGCGTTTTGGATGCGTGAACCAATCCAGGATTCCATCACGAAACGCTCAATGTAGGCGGGATCATCTTCATAGTTTATCGAAGGCGTTTTCATAATAAGCGGCAAGCCCGCCTCGGTCACCACCTTATAAACCTGACTACGTTCCGATTCGTGAACAATTTTTTGTATCGTCAGGCCATCCAGTTTTTGGCCCGGTTGTAATAATGGAGGAAAAGGTAAGCTTGAAAGCGCAGCAACCGCATCGTTTTGAGTGGGTGTACCTATGTGTTCGACTCTAACAACCTGAATACTGAGATTGTCTTGGGTGTTGTGTTCCAATGCGGCACTGCGTGATTCGTTGATCAGTCGTTCCGGATCTGTGTGATGCGCGCATATCAACGCTTTGAAGGTATCGGGTGGAATGGCATCGTGGATGCCATCTGTGGTGAGAATAAAAACGTCTTCCTGCTGTAATTCCTCGCACAGCATATCCACTTCAACCGAGATATCTGCACCCATGGCGCGACTGAGATAAGTGGTCTTTTTATCGATTTTTTGTGTGTGGTCACGGGTGAGTTGTTCGAGTTGCTGATCGCGTAGGCGGTAAATGCGGCTATCGCCAACGTGAAAGGTAAAAAATTTATCGCCTTTTAATATGAGTGCGCTGAAAGTGGTGAGATGGCCTTCCTCACGCACGCTGTTTTGACTCTGTCCCCATAAATATTGGTTGAGCGAACGAATTACCTGCATCGCCGATTGCTGCGTGCGCCAGGTATCGGGAGTGGCGTAATAGTCGGTGAGAAAACCGGTAATAACCGCCTGGCTGGCTTGTCGTGCAGAAGGGCTGCTGCTAACTCCATCGGCCACCGCCAGCGCGATACCTTTTGTGGCCAGTTCAGCGATTTGTTCTTGCGATGGAACGCGCGCGCCAACGGTATCCTGGTTCTCGGGTTTTGGTCCCTTGTCACTGTATTGAGCAAGCGAAACTTTTAGTGATGATACAAGATGGTTCATAGGTTTATTAAAACAAAAGCAGCCCCGAAGGGCTGCAAAATTTTTAGCAATGCCGTTTTGTTTTGCTGTCGTTGAATCAGGTTAGCTCGATTTGTTGCACAGTACCGTCGGGTAGTACTTCTGTCATATGGCCTTGTGGTTCTTCAAGAAATTGCACAATTGCTAATACGACAGCGGCACATGCGCCGATAATCATGAAAAAGGTACCTGCGTCGACAAAGCTGTATATTGTTAAGAAAGTTACTGCGCCAACGTTACCGTAGGCTCCAGCCATACCGGCGATTTGACCCGTCATACGGCGTTTAACCAGTGGTACCATCGCGAATACTGCGCCCTCACCAGCTTGCACGAAGAAAGAACAAAACATTACGGCAACCACGGCAGCCGGAATTGCCCAAGCGGCTGTGATCTGAGAAAGAATGAAATAGCCGATTGCGAGGCCACAGATAAAAATGGACAACGATTTTCGGCGTCCAAATTTATCGCTAATGTAACCGCCACCAGGGCGTGCCAGTAAGTTCATAAAAGCGAATGCCGCACCGAGGGCACCGGCCTGTACCAAGCTAAGGCTGGTAAAGGTTTCCAAGAAAAAGGCGGGCAACATCGATACTACGGCAAGTTCAGAACCGAAAGTGACGAAATACGCCCAGTCGAGAATGGCAACCTGTTTGAATTTATACTTATCATGTTCAGGTGCGCCTTCGCTCAGCATTTCTTTGTTTACTTTGTAGATTTGAGAAAACTGATAAATACATAAAACCACTAATACACCGTACATGATCTCGGTTGCCGCAGTGCTCAACAGGCCAACACCGCTGGGAGACAGTTTCCACGCCAGTACCGCGAGGATGATATACATGGGAATATTCATTGCGAGGTAGAAGTAAAAATCGCCACGGCTGGTAACTTCGAGCCCGCCGGATTTTTTCGGCTTAAAATAGGTGGAGCCTTTTGGCGTATTGCGTGCCCGCAGGTAGAAGAAAAAACCGTAAACAATCGCAATGAGCCCAGTGCTTGCAATGGCATAGCGCCATCCGTCGTCACCACCATAAAGCAATGCCAGGCTGGGTAGCGTAAATGCCGCAGCGGCAGAACCGAAATTGCCCCATCCACCATACACGCCTTCAGCAAGGCCGACTTGCCGTGCCGGGAACCACTCACCAACCATGCGTATGCCAATTACAAATCCAGCGCCAGCAAAGCCCATCACAAAACGCATTATGGCTAATTGTTCATAACTGTTTGAAAACGCGAAACCAATACATAAAAAACCGGAAATCACGAGCAGCGCACTGTAAACTGCGCGCGGGCCAAATTTATCCACCAAAATTCCGATAACAATACGCGCTGGAATGGTTAGCGCCACATTGAGTATTAACAGGGCTTTCCATTGCGCTACCGACATATCGAACGCTGCCATAATGAGTGGCTTCATCGGCGCGTGGGAAAACCACATAACAAAGGTGAGAAAGAAGGCGAACCAGGTAAGGTGCAAGGTGCGTATGCTCGCCTGTGAAAAATCGACAAGGTTAAGTTTTGAGGGGCTCATGGGTATCCTTCCGGTCGGTTTGGGTTAAACCTGTGCAAGCTAATAGGGGTTACGAATGAAGCAAAGCTGAGCAAGTAATATGCCAGCACTAACATAATGCACAAACCCTCTAAAATGCTGCATATTGGTAAGCAAAGGCTCGGTGTTATTTTTATTTTGTGTACTAAATATGTGCAGTCTAGTGGTGAATTGGCATCTTTTTGGTGCTCAATTGCCAAAGTGTTCGTCGCTTGGTTCTCTGAACCGACATCATGCCTCGCTTTTTGTGGTCTCAAGTTAGGGTCCGTAAACTCGTGACACATGAATGAAAGAAACGGAGCAAACTATGAGTCAAAAGCCTCTGGCTGGGTATAAAAATCGAAACATCAAAGCGGTGGCATTACGCAGCCTGTCTGCCGGGGGCTACGCACTCATGTCATTTGTGGTTGCGGTGGCGCTCAGTTGGTTGGTGCTAGTGCCTTTAAATTTCGGCTACGGGTTGTGGCACGATATAGGAGGTATTAAGGAGGGGATTGAGCGCTACGGGCCGCAAAATCGCTTTAAACCCGGTTTTACTGAGACAAGCCGCGAGCAGCGGATCGCATTGTTTGAGGCAATAAACCACAGTGTGCACTCTGGGGGAGCGGGCTTGGCTGAGATTACCTACCGCACTGCAACCAGCGGTGGGCAGCAGCATTTGTTACGAAATTCAGAGATAGTGCATTTGCAAGACGTTGCAAATCTTATCGATGTACTCAAATGGGCTGCTCTGCTGATTTCACTGCTGTGGTTAGCGGCAACGGCGACCTTTTGGAAATCGCGCAGGTTTCCAAATATTACCTTGCAATTCAAAGGGTTGTTTGCGTTGCTGGGCCCTGCCACGGTAATTCTATTTATCGCAGGGCCGGAGAATGTGTTTAACAGAATGCATGAGCTCATTTTTCCCGCAGGGCACCAGTGGTTTTTCTACTATCAGGAATCCCTGATGTCGACGATGATGTTAGCGCCAGTACTGTTTGCCTGGATCGCCGCAGCCATGTTAGCGATTAGTTTGTTAATTTTCGCATGCTTGCAGTATGCACTGTGGCTGGCAGACAGATATCTTCGCCAGCACCCTCAAAGACAGGTCGCGTGACCGGATAATACGGACACTCCTGCGCCATTAAAAAATTCTAAAAATATTCTTGCTTTCCGGTATTACGCCCATTATATTAGATAAAGCTAATTAAGATATATCTTAATTAAATTCATGTAATGCTGGTTCAACTATGGGTAAATCTCAGCAGGGCTGCTCGTCAGCCCACAAAACTCAGATTAGCGAACTTCAGGGGCACGCCGATTCTGCAGCGCATTTGTTAAAAAGCCTCGCCAATCCACATCGCCTGTTGTTGCTGTGTGTGCTGGTGGGCAGTGACAAGGAGCTTACGGTATCGCAACTGAATCAATATGTTGCGCTATCGCAATCAGCGCTTTCGCAGCACCTGGCAGTATTGCGGGCAGAAAACCTGGTAACTACCCGGCGGGATTCCCAAAATATTTACTACGCTGTTGCAGAGGGGCCGGCTTTACAACTTATTCAAGTATTGCAACAACATTATTGCAGTATTGAAACTGCTTAGTGTGTTAACTGGAGACAGCTATGAACGCGCAAAAAATGACTGGAACAAATATCGATACCTGGGTATTTCGGCTTGCAGGTGTATTTATTTTAGTGAGTTTGGTTTTGGCAAACATACATCACCCTTATTGGCTTTGGTTTACGGCGTTTGTTGGCGCGAATTTATTACAGGCGTCGTTTACTGGGTTCTGCCCATTGGTGATTATTTTAAATAAACTGGGTGTTAAGCCTGGTGCTGCGTTTAAGTGTGGTATCCATAATTCGCAGTGAACCACTACAGGACGAACATTAAAACTGAGGACAGGATAAATGGGGCTTAAAACAGAGTTTTATTCGCGATTTATTTTCGTAGCAACAAGCTTATTTGCTGTCGTTGCATCAAGCTGTTCGCACAATGACGGCGAATCGGTGCAAAAAACGTTTTCGCAAATTGATGCAAGCGTCGCGACTGCGCAAGTCTCACTTGCTGATGTCGATCGTGAAATTGAGTTTGATGGTGTTATCGAAGCTGTCAATCAGGCTGTTGTTTCGGCTCAAACCAGTGGCCGTATTATTGAGCTTCCTTTCGATGTTGGTGACTACGTTGCGAAAGGCGCCGTTGTGGCGCGTTTTACAGACACCGAACAACAGGCCGCGTTTGCGGCGGCAAAAGCCCAGCTCGAAGAGGCTCGGGCGCGCTTCGCCGAGGCCAATCAGCAATATGAACGTATTGCGGATGTGTACAAAAAAGGGCTGGTTGCCAAGGCGGCTTTCGATCAGGCAGAGGCTGCCAAACAGGCTGCGGCCGCCCGGGTTGAATCTGCAAATGCCGCTCTTCGCGATGCTCAGGAACGGCTTTCTCACACCGTGGTAACCGCGCCTTACAGCGGTATCGTGGTGAAACGTCTTACCGATGTTGGCGCTGCTGTGTCACCGGGAACGCCTCTAATTGAAGGGCTTTCGCTAGATCATTTACGGGTACGTGTAGATATTCCACAGCAACACATCGGGCCACTGCGCCAGCACAAGCAGGCCCGTGTGATTTTAGCGTCTGGGCAATCCATGCAAATTGAGTCAATGAGAATTCCTCCCAGCGCCAATGTCGCAACGCACAGTTTTCAGGTGTTGTTACAGTTGCCGGAGACTGTGCAGGAGCAGCCGCTATTTCCCGGTACTTTAGTGAAAGTGGCTTTTGTAAGTGCGAAGCAGCAGGCGCTGCTGGTGCCCGAACAGGCAATTGCAAAACGCGGTGAAGTCACCGCGGTGTATGTACTTACTGATGATCGCATTGAGTTTCGTTACGTGCGTTTGGGGCAGCGAATTACTCAGGAGTCGCGCATTATTCTAGCTGGCGTACAACAGGGCGAAACCGTGTTGTTAGATCCCGTAGCGGGAGCTGTTGCTTATAAATCGCAACGCTATCGGCCGATAAACGGGGAGACAAAATAATGAGTGCCTCTGATACCGATTCAAAACTGGGTATTTCCGGGCGCATCGCGCGCGCTTTTCTCACATCGGAAATTACGCCGTTGCTGGCGTTAACGGGATTGCTGCTCGGATTGTTCGCGGTGATGGTAACGCCGCGCGAAGAAGAACCTCAAATTAATGTAACTTTTGCCAATGTGTTTATCCCTTTTCCTGGAGCGACAGCGAAAGAAGTGGAGAGCCTGGTAACCACGCCTGCTGAACAAATTGTGTCGGAAATTGCCGGTGTTAAACACGTGTATTCTGCGTCTTCACCGGGTATGGCCGTACTCACCGTTCGCTTTAAAGTGGGCGAACCACGTACCGATGCGATTGTGCGTTTGTACAATGCTTTTTATTCCAACCAGGATGCCTTACCGCAAAATCTCGGCGTTGGACAGCCGCTAATAAAACCGAAAGGCATTGATGATGTTCCCGTTGTTTCGGGGACCATCTGGAGCAAGAACCCTGCTATCACAGCGTCAGACTTATTAAAAATCGCACATGCCATGGAAGCGGAATTACAGCGTGTGCCAGGGACTCGGGATATCGAAACCATTGGCGGGCCCGAGCGTATTGTGCGCGTAAAATTCGACCCCGCGCGTCTGGCGTCTTATGGGCTGGCGTTATCTGATTTACGAATGAGCCTTGCCGCTGCTAATGCTTCCGCAGATGCTGGGGAATTGGTTAACAACAATTCTGAAATAAAAGTCCAGGCGGGTACGTTTTTAATTTCACCGCAGGAAGTCGCCGATTTGATCATTGGAGTTAACAATGGTGCGCCTGTATTTTTACGTGAAGTTGCCGATGTAACTTTGGGGCCGGAAACGCCCAATAGCTATGTCACCTACGGCATTGGCCCGGCAAGCGCGGAAGATGAGCCCGGGCGCTACCCGGCGATTACACTTTCGGTTGCGAAGAAGCCTGGCGAAAATGCGGTGGATGTGGCCGATGCAGTTATTGCACGTTTTGAGCAAATGAAAGGTGTGTACTTTCCCGATGGCGTTGAGTCGACAGTCACCCGAAATTACGGAGCTACCGCTGAAGAAAAAGCGCAAACATTAATTAAAAAATTAATTTTTGCGACACTTTCGGTGATTGTGCTAGTGCTGTTTGCGCTGGGGCGTCGAGAAGCGATTGTCGTGGGTGTCGCTGTCGTTGCAACGCTTGCTATTACCTTATTTGCATCCTGGGCCTGGGGTTTCACCTTAAACCGGGTTTCGTTATTTGCGCTTATTTTTTCTATAGGCATTCTCGTGGATGATGCCATTGTGGTGGTGGAAAATATTCATCGCCATATGGGCATGGGAAATAAATCTTTGAAGGAGGCAATTCCCCTCGCGGTAGATGAAGTGGGTGGTCCTACTATTCTGGCGACTTTCACGGTGATTGCGGCACTGCTACCAATGGCATTCGTCACCGGCTTAATGGGCCCTTATATGCGTCCCATTCCAATTAATGCTTCTACGGGAATGCTTATTTCGTTGGCAGTTGCCTTTATAGTTACCCCCTGGTTGTTCCTAAAATTATTTAAGAATAAAAGCCATGATGGTGCAGCGCATGATGAAGTACAGCATGGCAAACTTCACCATTTTTTTGAAAAAATAATGACGCCATTTTTAAACGAGCGGCTTGGACGAACGAATCGCGTATACTTATTGTTTGGCATTTTGGGGCTTATTGGTGTTTCTCTGGCGCTGGTCGTTCATGAGTCGGTAATTATGAAAATGTTGCCATTCGATAATAAAAGTGAATTCCAGCTGGTGGTGGATATGCCCGAAGGTACACCGCTTGAAGAAACTCATCGCGTATTGCAGGCATTAGCCGACGATTTGGAAGAACTGCCTGAGCTTGTGAACTACCAAACCTATGCGGGCACAGCCGCACCTATCAATTTTAATGGCCTGGTTCGGCAATACTATTTACGCAGTGAATCTCATATGGGTGATATTCAGGTCAATTTAACTCATAAAAAACTGCGTCACCGCAAGAGTCACGAAATAGCCCTGCACGCGCGTGAATTAATTGCTAATACTGCGGCGAAATATAATGCGAATGTAAAGGTGGTTGAAATGCCTCCCGGGCCACCAGTTATGGCGCCACTGGTGGCCGAAATATACGGTTTGGATTACGCGCGTCAAGTAGTTGTCGCGAAACAGGTTGGCGACATTTTTAGACAAACTGATGACGTAGTTGATGTCGACGACACCACCGAAGCTGCGCAGCAAAAATGGGTATTAGCTGTTGATCGTGCGCGCGCCGCCAAATTGGGAGTCAGTCAGCATGATATTGTCGCGGATATTAACGCCGCATTGCGCGGTGAAAATATTTCTTACCTCCATGACGAACATGCCAAGGTTCCTGTGCCGGTGCGCTTGGAACTCCCTGCTACCCGTAAAAGTGAATTGCAGGCGCTCCAAAATCTTAGGGTTAAATCCCGCAGTGGTGAATTGGTACCGCTCAGTGAAGTTACCTTTCTACAGCAAAAAACTCGTGACCAAACGATTTATCACAAAGACTTGCTGCCCGTAGTTTATGTAATGGGTGATGCCGCCGGTAAAACCGATAGTCCACTGTACGGTCTCGCGAGCATTGCATCAACTTTATCTGAAACGCCGATAGATGGTGCGCCAATCGAACAGTTTTACATTCAGCAGCCAGAGAATCCCTATGCGTGGAGTATGAAATGGGATGGCGAATGGCAGGTAACCTACGAAACCTTTCGCGATATGGGAATTGCCTATTCCGTGGGGTTGATCATGATTTATTTGCTCGTTGTGGCGCAATTTAGATCTTATTCGACGCCACTAATTATTATGGCTCCGATTCCCTTGACTATAATCGGAATAATGCCTGGTCACGCCCTGCTTGGTCAGCAATTTACCGCGCCATCGATGATTGGCATGATTGCGCTCGCAGGGATTATTGTTCGTAATTCGATATTGCTTGTCGACTTTATTCAGCAACAACATTCGCTGGGAAAAAGTTTACAACAAGCAACCATTGAAGCAGCGGCGGTGCGATCAGTGCCAATTGCCTTGACTGCAGTGGCGGCCATGATGGGCGGCTTCTTTATTCTGGATGATCCTATTTTTGGCGGTCTGGCGGTATCACTTATTTTCGGGTTGCTGGTTTCAACGATACTAACGTTGCTGGTGATTCCCGTGGTGTATTACGCCTATGAGTACAGCAGTAAATCGCAAAGCGGGGAGCTTGCCTAGCGCTAATTTCCCCTATAATTCAGCCTTTTGGTACGCCGTCATATGAGTTGGCGTACCAAGCTCACGGAGGGAGTCATGCGAAGGATATGGCGACTCTATCCAGTACTGTTACTGCTGAGCGTTGCTATGCCTGCATGGCCGCAGGCAGAAGACCTTTTTGAGCTATCGCTGGAAGATCTATTGGATATCAAAATTGTATCTGCCTCCAAATATGAAGACACCCTAAAAGATATTCCCAACACGGTTACTATTATTACACGCGAAGACATTGCTGTAATGGGGTACGCATCGCTCGAAGAATTATTGATGAATCTTCCCAGCGTATATCATATCGACAATTATGAAGATTTTCTGATTGGCATTCGCGGTGTAGTGGGTGGTTCAATTGCGTTTTTAATCAATGGTGTACAGCAACACCCCACACGTATAAAAGGCCTAACAATTCCCGATCGCTCGCGCACCAATATTCCGATAGACAGCATAGATAGAATCGAATTTGTGCGTGGCCCGTCTTCAGTTATCTACGGCAATAATGCCTTTTTAGGCAGTATTAATATTGTTACCAACGATACTTCAGGTGTTGCCGGAAAAGCCACCGCAGCATCGGGAAGTAATGGCTATGGTCGGGCTTTTGTACGTCTTAGTAAAGAGTTTAATTCCGGTAATATCGTTGCCAATTTGGGTGGTACACAAACTCAAGGAATCGGAGGTAATATTGATGCGATGTTGTCGAGTGAACAGCGTGAGAAAATCGAGGAACAGTACCCAGGTTACAAGCAGAATTTAGATGGCACGCTTGAGCACGAAAATTATAATTTGGACGTGAGCGGTGCCTACCATCGAGTTCAGTACGGCCTTAGATATTCGAAAATGCAATATGGATTTTACGCGTTGGGACCACCAAATCAGGATGGCGCCAAACTGCAACTTAGCAGTTGGGTGGCAAATCTGGCGTTTGAGCAACCACTGGCTAATAACCTCAGCGCTTCGTTTTTTGCAATTGCGAGTAATGAGGATTACGACGCACACCCTGACTATTGGGTGAATACCGACGAAGGCTTTCAGCATCAGAGTGCAAATCGCTACGAACTTGAATCGATTATTAAATATGATACCGATGCGATTCGTGGTGTGTTGGGTTTAAATTATCGACGTCTCGAAGACATTACCAGTGAAATTAATATTCAAGTCAGCCCTGAAGGTGATCGATTTCAAAAACTCCGTTCTTCCGAAGCAGTTGATACGCTCGGCATTTTTGCCAATGCCAACTTAAAAATAACCGACGCATTTTCTTTGGTTGGCGGGTACAGATACAGTGCGACTGGCGACTATACCTTGTTTGCAGTGGGCGATGGGGTCGAATTGCAAGATGAAGTTCGTGAAATTCCCCAAATGAGTAATAACGCTGTGAAGTTGGCGCTGTTGTACGATTTAAGCTCGGCACAATCGATAAAAGCCAGTTACAGTACCGCGACTCAAGATAACCGCTCCACAACACTGTTCGAACCCGAACAAATTGCAACCTGGGAAATTAACTACTCCTACGCCAGCGCCAATATTAATGTGTCCAGCAGTGCTTTTGTAAACCGCACGGAGCGCATTCATCGTTTGTACCAGCAATTTGGCGATGCCCAATTCGGAAAAAGTGAGGATAACACTGGCGAGTGGCACACGCGGGGTTTGGAATTTATCGCACTAATCCGGCCTTCGAAGCGTTTCACATTGGAGTTGAGTAGTGTATTTCAGAAAACTGAGGACAAAGCAGTTTCAGAAGATATACCAATAGGTAATTCACCGGAGCTGGTGGCCAAGTTTAAGTTTGGCTACGGATTCACAAGTTGGAAGCTCGCAGGCTCATTGGAATATGTCGACGATATGTTGGCGGACTATCGGGTTAGCGAGATTGATGCTAGTGTCGCCCGTTACGGTGCTGCGGTGCAAAGTTATTTGACCCTCAATGGGAACATTCGGTATCAAAAACCTGACAGTGATTGGTACATCAATATTCATGCGTTTAATTTCACCAACGAGGATATTCGCTACACGGCGAATGAATTGGTGAGTTTTTACCTGGGTACGTACGGACCTTCCCGTCAGCTTTCATTGGCTGTTGGTGTGGATTTTTAATCGCTCAACAAGATAAACGACCAGTTTTAAATAGTACTTCTGACCATTAGGCTAAGCGTCTAACATTATTCATTGGTGTGTGTTTTATTGTGTGAATAGACTCTTGGCTT